>CAYLTE010000113.1:0-12676 GCA_964386195.1 uncultured Burkholderiales bacterium
TCATCCCGCTCTACACGCCCGAGTGCCGTCAGTGCAAGTCGTGCCTGTCGCGCAAGACCAACCTGTGCACGGCGATCCGCGCCACGCAGGGCAAGGGCGTGATGCCGGACGGCACCAGCCGCTTCTCTCTGAACGGGGAGATGATCCACCACTACATGGGCTGCTCGACGTTCTCCAACTTCACGGTGTTGCCGGAGATCGCGGTGGCGAAGATCCGCGAGGACGCGCCCTTCGACAAAGTCTGTTACATCGGCTGCGGCGTGACCACCGGCATCGGCGCGGTCATCAACACGGCGAAGGTCGAGCCGGGCGCCAACGTCGTGGTGTTCGGTCTCGGCGGCATCGGCCTGAACGTGATCCAGGGCGCGCGCCTCGTCGGCGCGAACAAGATCATCGGGGTGGACATCAATCCCGCGCGCAAGCCGCTCGCCGAGAAGTTCGGCATGACGCACTTCGTCAATCCGAAGGAAGTGGAGGGCGATCTGGTCGCCTACCTCGTCTCCCTCACCGATGGGGGCGCCGACTACAGCTTCGAGTGCGTGGGCAACGTCGATCTCATGCGCCAGGCGCTCGAGTGCTGCCATCGCGGCTGGGGCGTCTCGGTGATCATCGGCGTGGCCGGCTCGGGCCAGGAGATCAAGACGCGCCCGTTCCAGCTGGTCACCGGGCGGGTGTGGAAGGGCACCGCCTTCGGCGGCGCGCGCGGCCGAACCGACGTGCCGAAGATCGTCGACTGGTACATGGACGGCAGGATCAACATCGACGACCTGATCACCCACGTCCTGCCGCTGAAGGACATCAACAAGGGCTTCGATTTGATGCACGAAGGCAAGTCGATCCGCGCCGTGGTGACGTTCTGACGCATGTCGGACACGCAGCGCCCGAAGCTCTCGCTTCCCCAGAAGAAATCGCCATCCGCAGCGACGCCAGGCAGATCGCCGGTGCGGACCGGCGCGAAGCGCGCACGCCCTGCCGCCGGACAAGCACCGGCGGCCGCCAGACCCGGCCCGCCCGCCGCATCGCAGGCCGCCAGAACGGCCACCACGGCGGCTGCGCCGAGCGACGGTCTCGTGCGGCTGTCGAAGATCATGGCGGAGCGTGGCCTGTGCTCGCGACGCGAGGCGGACGAGCTGATCGCGCAGGGGCTGGTAACGGTCGATGGGCGGGTGATCGACCAGCTCGGCACACGCATTCGTCCCGACGCGAACATCGAACTGGGCGGCCGCGCGCGCAAGGCCCTGGATGCGCGCGTCACCATCCTGCTGAACAAGCCGGTGGGCTACGTGTCGGGCCAGCCCGAGGACGATCACCAGCCTGCCGTCGTGCTGCTCCGGCGCGAGACACAGGAGCGCGCACCGGGCGATGCGGCGTTCGCGCCTGCCATGCTGAACGGGCTGGCGCCGGCAGGCAGGCTCGACATCGACTCGCAGGGGCTGCTCGTGTTCACGCAGAACGGCACGGTTGCACGCCAGCTCGTCGGCGAGGACTCCGATGTGGAGAAGGAGTACATCGTGCGGGTCCAGGGGCAGCTGTCGACCGACGATCTGAAGCGGCTGAACTTCGGACTGGAACTGGACGGCAAACCGCTCAAGCCTGCGCGCGTGGAATGGCTCAACCGCGACCAGCTGCGCTTCGTGCTCAAGGAGGGACGCAAGCGCCAGATCCGGCGCATGTGCGAGGCGGTCGGCCTCACTGTCGTGGGCCTCAAGCGCGTGCGCATCGGCAGGGTGATGCTCGGGCGCCTGCCGGAAGGCCGCTGGCGACTGCTGCGTGAGGGTGAGCGGTTCTAGTTCCCCGGCTGGGTACAGGCGGAACGACCTCTGGGGTGGATCGCCTCAGCGGAGTGTCATGCACCCACACTCGCTCTGGTTTTCTTTGCGCTCTTCGCGCCCTTTGCGTTGAACGAATTGACGAGGACGACTCCACACATGCAGATCGTCAGCGAACACAGGTGCTTCGGCGGCGTGCAGGGGTATTACGCGCACGCCTCGCGCGAAACGCGCAGCGAGATGCGCTTCTCTGTGTTCGTGCCCCCGCAGGCGCAGCAGCGCAGGGTGCCGGTTCTGTACTACCTCGCGGGCTTGACCTGCACCGAAGAGACGTTCGCCATCAAGGCAGGGGCGCAGCGGGTCGCGGCAGAACTCGGAGTGATGCTGGTCGCGCCCGACACCAGCCCGCGCGGCTTGAACCTGCCTGGCGAATCCGATGCCTGGGACTTCGGCGTCGGCGCCGGCTTCTACGTCGATGCGACGCAGCCGCCGTGGTCGTCGCACTATCGCATGTACAGCTACGTGACCGCGGAACTGCCGCAGGTCGTCGCCGCGGACTTCCCGGTCGATCCGGATCGGCGCAGCATCTTCGGACACTCGATGGGCGGTCACGGCGCGCTGATCTGCGCCTTGCGCAATCCGCAGCGCTATCGCAGCGTGTCGGCATTCGCCCCCATTGCCGCGCCGATGCAATGTCCGTGGGGCGACAAGGCGTTCTCCGGCTACCTGGGTGCGGACCGCGGTGCGTGGTCTCAGTACGATGCGTCGGAACTGGTGCGCGCGCAGCCGTTCGGCCGCGACATCCTGATCGATCAGGGCACGTCCGACAAGTTCCTCGCCGAGCAGCTCAAGCCGGAGCTGTTTCGAGCTGCCTGTGACGCAAGTGGACAGAAGCTCACACTGCGCATGCAGGAGGGCTACGATCACGGCTACTTCTTCATCGCCACGTTCATGGAGGATCATCTGCGCTTCCATGCGAAGGCGCTGCTGACGGGGAACTGATCGCCACCAGAACACGATTCGGGTAACGGGTCAGTCGACGTCGATGTCGTTCGGCCTCGGTGTCATTCGGCCCCGGTGTCATGCGGGCGAGGTGTCGTCGCCCCCCCGGTGTCATTCCGAGGCGAAGCCGAGGAATCCTCGCTTTGATGACTCCACGGCGAGATTCCTCGCTGCGCTCTGCGCTCGGAATGACACCGAGGGGGCTTCACGCAACCAAGGGAGGACCCAATGCAGAAGCTGCTGATCTACCAGTCGCTCTGGGCCATGGAGCGCCGGCGGCCGGACGGGCACGAGTGGTCGCTGCAGGAGAAGCTGGAGATGATCCGCGACGCCGGCTTCGACGGCTGCGGCGTGCGTTTCTTCGACTACGCGTACGCGAAGGAGGTGACCGGCTTCCTGCGCGCGCATGGCATGACGTGGCAGGCGCAGTGCTACCCGAAGAGCGTGGACGATCTCGAACCGATCCTCGAGCACGTCAGGGAACTGGGCGCGGACCACATCAACCTGCAGCCTGACGTGCGGCCGTATCGGGTCGAGGACTGCATTCCCTACATCGAAGGCTGGCGTCGGCTGGCCCATGACGCCCGGATCCCCGTGCACATCGAGACGCACCGGGATCGCATGACCACCGATCTGTTCTTTACGCTGCACCTGCTCGACTGCTTCCCCGACCTGCGCCTGACCGCGGATCTGTCCCACTACGTCGTGGGCCGGGAGTTCGCCTGGCCGGTCTCGGACGAGAATCACGCGCTCATGCACCGGATCCTCGACAACAGCTGGGGCTTCCACGGCCGGGTGGCGAGCCGGGAGCAGGTCCAGATCCAGATCAGCTTCCCGCATCACCGCGAATGGCTCGACCTGTTCATGGGCTGGTGGGAGTACGGCATGCGCAGCTGGCGCCGGCGGGCGCCGCAGGACGCGACGCTCACCTTCCTGTGCGAGCTGGGTCCGAAGGAGTACGCCATCACCGGGCGCGACGGCTACGAGCTCTCCGACCGCTGGGAGGAGGCGCTGATGATGAAGGACATGGTTTGTACCCTGTGGAACCGGCTGGAAGCCGAGGAGGGCCAGACGCGCGCGGCGTAGGCGCGTCGCATGCACGTCCATGGCGCTGCGGTACACTGCCTCGCGTCATGACTCGCATCCTTCTATTCGTGGCGCTGACGCTCGTCGCCTGGACGGCGACGGCCGTCCGGGCCGACGAGGCGCCCCCCTCCGCCGGCGCCACGAATCAGGTCGAGATGCGCTCCACGATTTCGACCGGATCGCCGTTTGTCGCGCCCGGTGTGCCGCTGCATATTTGGAACCGGGAGATCGTCGTGTTTCGCGGCACCCTCTCGGGCGCGACTCCCGAGGAGCGCGTTCGGCGCGCGCAGGAGCGGTTCGCGCAGCTGCCGCATTCCCTGGAGCAGACCCGGGTACAGACTCGTCCGGCGTCGCTGGGAAACCTGACCGGCACCGTCGTCATGGCAGGGGACGTTGTCCTGTTCGCCATCATCCCGGCAGACGCCGACCTCATGCACGGTGAATCGGTGGAGGACGTTGCCCAGCGGGCGGCGAAGCGGGCACAGGAAGCGATCGACGCGCGCTTCGCACAGCGCAATCCGCGGGAGTTGCTGATCGGCGCGGGGCTGTCGGCAGGCGCGACCGCGGGTTTCGTCTTGCTCGTCTGGGTGCTTGCCCGCCTGCGCACCATTCTGCTGCGCGGGATTCGGAGTGTTCATGGCCGTCACCTGCAGCCCCTCTGGGGGCCGGAGGTCGGACGTCATCTCCTGAGTCTGGAAAAGGGAGCGATCCAGCTCCTGTTCTGGACCATCGGTCTGCTGCTCGCCTACCTGTGGCTGAGCTTCGTGCTCATGCGCTTCCCCTACACGGCGCCGTGGGGGCATCAGCTGGGCGCGTACTTCGCCCACACGTCCTCACAGCTCGCGCTGGGCGCCCTGCGATCGCTGCCCGGCCTGTTCACCGTGCTGGTCATCCTGCTCGCTGCGCGCTTCCTGGCGCGCGTGCTGAGCGCGTTTGCCGCCTCGGTGGAGCGCGGCAGCATCCACGTCAGCTGGCTCAATCCCGAGTCGGTGGAGGCGACGCGCCGCGTCAGCGTGGTGCTGATCTGGCTGTTCGCCATCACGGTCGCCTATCCCTACATTCCCGGATCGGACACCGCGGCCTTCAAGGGTGTGAGCGTGTTCGCCGGACTCATGATCACCCTCGGCTCGGCCGGCTTCATCGGTCACCTGATGGCGGGCTTGCTGGTGGTGTACTCGCGCGCCCTGCGCGCCGGGGAGATGGTGAAGGTGGGCGACACCTTCGGGGTGGTCACCGAAGTCGGGACGCTGTCCACCAAGGTCACCACCCTGAGCCTGGAGCAGGTCACCATCCCCAATGCGCTGCTGATGTCCAGCACCGTGACGAACTACTCGCGCCTGGCGGGAGAAGGCGGCGCGATCCTGTCCACGAAGGTGACGATCGGCTACGACACGCCCTGGCGCCAGGTGCACGCGCTGCTGCTGCTCGCCGCGGATCGTACCCATGCAGTGCGTAAGGAGCCGAAGCCTTTCGTTCTGCAGACTGCCCTGTCCGACTTCTACGTGGAGTACGAACTGCGCGTGCACCTGGACGGGCCGGAGAACCGATTCACCATCCTGTCGGATCTGCATGCGCAGATCCAGGATGCGTTCAACGAGTACGGCGTTCAGATCATGTCGCCGCACTTCATGATGCAACCCGACGGAACGGTCGTGGTCAAGCGCGACCAGTGGAATGCCGCACCGGCCTCCGCAGAGATCGTTCAGGAGCCGGGTGCCGGATCGGGCGGCTGAGGTCCCCGGCGCCGGTCAGAACCGCCAGTAGGCGTTCACCGTGAACATGTCGATGTTGTCGGTGCCGTCGGCGTCGATGCGTTCCCACTCCGCGCGAACGTTGATCTTGAAGATGCGCAAGCCGGCGCCAAGGCCGATGAGCGTTCCGGTGCCGTCCTCGTCCTGGCGGGTGCCATTGATGCGCCGGTCGATGCTGTAGTTGCCGATGCCCAGACGGGCGAACAGATCGATCGGGCCGAGGGTGACGATACCCAGGGCGGAGGCGTCATACCCGCTGGCGTCGTATTCGAACCCGCTGCCGTCGGGGCTGCCCATGTCCCGATAGGTGATCTCGCCTGCCACGTCGAGAAGCGGGATGAAGCCGCCGAAGCGGTAGCCCGCATACGCCTTCCAGGCGGTGTCGCTCTCGTCGATGTCCTCGATGGCGGGTGGGTCATCTTCGATGGTTGCGGTGCCGATCCCGCCTCCGACGTAGAAGCCGCTGTCGGCGGAGAACGCGGACGTGTGGACGCCTGCGAGCAGCGCAAAGGCCACGATGATCCGGAGTGTCATGGTGTTTCTCCTGTAATGCTTACAAGAGCGAGGGCGATGGCGCGAAAGGCTTCGTGGCACCGCGAACGAAGGTACATCTGGGCGCCACGCGAATCAACGCCTACGTATGCCAGCCTCGCCGGGCAACGGCCAGGCCTGCGATGCAACCGGCATGCCGTCATGCTCGACGAACCATTGGCTTCTCGTAGGTGACCGAGCCGCGCGCGCGCTCGGCGGGAATCGCGAAGTAGCGCTGCAGTACCGCCTGCGAATCGGACGACAGCGTGTAGCCGGCCTTCTCCAGATTTGCGCGCGCCTTGTAGTTCGCGGCGTACGTGCCGATGACGATACGCTTCACATGGCCCGATTCGCGTTCGAGATGGGCGAGCAGGGCGCTCCCCACGCCGCTGCGCTGATGCGTCGGCAGGACATAGCCGTGCCGCACGAGTGCGACATCCCCCATCGGTTCGAGTCCCATCACCCCGACCAGGCGCCCGCCCTCGAATGCGCCGAACCACGTCATGCGACGCGCCTCCGCCTCGAACTGCTCGGCGCTCATCTCTTCCTCGTGCATTTCTTCGGCTGGCAGAAACTCGCGATACCAGCGCGCTGCAGTGTTGATCACTTCGAGGGCCGCAGCCCGATCGTCGGGAGCGAGGGGGCGGATGGTTGCGTTCATGCGACGTATCCCAGTGCGCGCGAGATGGCAGCGGCCGTGGTGCGCAACGCTTCGCGCGCCTGTGGCACGCTCAGGCGGGCATCGCGCTGCTTGAGGTAGACGAGGTTCAGTGCCGCCACCACGCCGAAGCGGTCGAACAGCGGAAAGCAGATGTCGATCACGCCAGAAACGGTGTCGCTCGGCCCTTCGTCGTAGCCGCGCCGCCGGATCCTGGCCATGCGCGCGTCCAGGCTGCGCCGCCGGGCAGGGCCGAGGCTGCGGTTGCCGCCCAGCTCGCGCAGCAGGGATTCCTGCCGTGCCTGCCCCTGGAAGGCAGTGATGACCCGTGCCGACACGCGGTCGTCCAGAAACGGGAAGTGTGCACCGGGGCGCACCGAGTAGCTCATCGGCTCGGGCGGCTCCGCGCGGGAAAGCACGACCAGGCGGGCGTCGTGGTGCACGGACAGGTGGTTGGCCTGCCCGGTCTCGCGTGCGAGCGCCTGCATGTGCGGCACTGCGACATCGAGCAGCCGGTCGACCGGCGGATGCCGGTGGGCGAGTTCGAACAGGCGCAGCGTGAGCGCGTAGCCCGCGTCGGGCAACCGTGCCAGGTAGCCGCGCCGCACGAGCACGTCGAGCATGCGGAACAACTCGCCGGGCGAGCGCTGCAGGCGGCGCGCGATTTCCTGCAGCGGCAGCGCATGCGGCTCCGCGGCAAGCATCTCGAGGACGTCGAGGCCCTTTTCCAGCGCCGGCGCGGAATAGCGTACGGGATCGCGGGCTTTGGTTGACACGGTGTCGGCCGATTTTTATAGTTGAAAGCGAATTTTACTTACGAAAACCAGAAGAGGCCGGCAGATACCGGTCCCCCCGGAAACGCCGCAGGCATCCGCTGCGGTGCGTGATCGCCGGTTATCCGACCGGCAGCCACGTCCGTTGCAGCAAGGCGGGCGGATTTGCCCGAGCGCCGCATCACCATTTCCAGGAGGAGATCATGCGTTCCTGCATCACCGGTTGTGCCGCGGCCTTGGTGGCCGCGTTGGGGGCGGCATCCGCCGTCCATGCCCAGAGCGACGCCGGATTCCCGGCACCGAAGGGCGACGCCAGCATCATCGCGCCGGGCGCCAAGGTGGAAAAGCTGTTCGAGGCGGACTGCTTCAGCGAGGGTGTGTCCGTCGCGCCGGACAACATGGTGTACTTCAGCGATATCACGTTCACCAAGTTCTGCAAGGACCCGAGCGGCAAGATGCCCATGGGCGGGCATATCTGGCGCTACGATCCGAAGAGTGGGCAGGCGACGATCTTCCGCAGTCCGTCCGGCATGTCCAACGGCACCAAGTTCGACCGGGACGGCAACATGCTGATCGCCACCGGCGCGGATTTCGGCCTGCGCTCGCTAATGAAGATCGACATGAAGACCGGCCGCAGCTCGATCGTCGCCGGGATGTACGAAGGCAAGCCGTTCAATGCGCTGAACGACATCAGCATCGACGAGAAGGGGCGGATCTATTTCACCGATCCGCGCTACCTCGGACACGAGCCGGTCCAGGCCGACGGCTTCGCTGCCTACCGCGTGGATCCCGACGGGAAGGTCACGCGCATCGCAACGGACTGCGGCAAGTGCAACGGCATCCTGGTATCGCCCGACCAGAAGACCGTGTACATCGTGAGCAACGACAACGGCTTTCTCGCCTTCGAGAACCTGAAGGAAGGCGAGAAGTCGCTGCCGGGGCCGCATCTTCTGCAGGCGTGGGACCTGAGCGCCGACGGCACGCTGAGCAACCGCCGGGTAGTGCGCGACTATGCCAAGGACCGGCAGCCCGCCTGCAGCGGCCCCGACGGGATGATCGCCGACGCGGACGGCAACATCTACGTGGCGGAACGCTGCGAGCACCGGCCGGGCATCGCGGTGTACAGCCCGCAGGGCAAGGAACTCGCCTTCATCTCCACCGGCAAGGAATTGCCCACGAACGTGGCGTTCGGCCGTGGTGAGATGGCGAACACACTGTACATCACCTCCGGCAAGAGTCTGTATCGAGTGAAGGTGAACAAGCGCGGGTACGAGTTACCCTGAACCACGCGCGGGCGGGCAGGCAGCAACGAGCCGCCTGCCCGCCCGCAACGCACAGGAGCATGGCAGGACATGGAGACGATCAGCCCGACTTCGACCGAGCGGCCCACCAAGGTCCTCACCAGGGAACAGGTGGAAGCCTACGCCCGCGACGGATTCCACTTCCCGGTGCGGGCGATGAGCGCAGAGGAGGCGGGCCGCTACCGCGGCAAGCTCGAGAGCCTCGAACAGCAGCTGGGCCAGTCGGTGATGAAGACCAACCTGCGCAACAAGCCGCACCTGGCGCTGACCTGGGCGGACGACCTCGTGCGTCATCCGAAGGTGCTCGACGCAGTCGAGGACATCCTCGGGCCCAACTTGCTGTGCTGGAGCAGCAGCCTGTTCGTCAAGGACGCGCGCGATGCGAGCTACATCTCCTGGCACCAGGATTCGACCTACTGGGGGCTGAGCCACCCGGAAGTGATCACCGCCTGGATCGCATTGTCGCCCAGCACACGCGCGAACGGCTGCATGCGCGTCGATCCCGGCACGCATCTGAATCAGCTGCCGCACAAGGACACATTCGCCGCCAACAACCTGCTCACGCGGGGGCAGGAGGTAGAGGCGGAGGTGGACGAGAAGCGGGTGGTGGACATCGAGCTGGAGCCGGGAGAGTTCTCGCTGCATCACGTGCGCATCGTCCACGGCTCCGAGCCGAACCCCTCCGACATCCGCCGCGTCGGCTTCGCCGTCCGCTACATCCCGACCTATCTCAGGCAGATCGCCGGTCCGCGCGACAGCGCGATGCTGGTACGCGGCGTGGACGACTACCACCATTTCGACATGGAGCCGCGCCCGAAGGCGGACATGGATCCCGAGGCGGTGGCGGCGCACGCGCAGGTGACCGATGCCGCGGCGCGCATCCTGTATCGCGGGACGGACAAGGGTCCGAAGTAGACGACACTGCCGGCGCGGACCGGCTTGGGATCGGGGGAGAAGATGAGAAGAACCGCGAGCGTCGTCGCGCTGCTGTGGGCAGCCGTTGTGCTGACCGCCTGTCAGAAGAGCGAACAGACCCCTGCTGTGCAGGCGGGTGCCAGCCAGCCCGCCGTGCAGTGGAAGATGCAATCGCTGTGGCAGAGCGGAACACTGCCGCAGCAGCTGTTCGAGCAGTTCGCGCAGCGCGTGGAGGCATTGTCGGGTGGACGGTTGACGATCGAGCCGCTTGCGATCAACACGGTGGTCGCTTCCCCCGAGAGCCTGGATGCCGTCGCCGCCGGCGTGCTCGATGGCCAGCACAGCGGCTCCGCCTACTTCACCGGCAAGGATGCGGCGTTCGCGCTGGTCGGCGATCCGCAGGGCGCCTTCGACAGCCCCTACCAGATGCAGATGTGGATGGAGTACGGCGGCGGCCGGGAGCTGGTGCGCGAACTGTATGCCAACTACGGGGTGCACTACGTCGGCGGCGTGTGGTACGGCGTCGAGTCGCTGGTGTCCAAGAAGCCGCTGCGCACGCTGGCCGACTTCAAGGGAGTGAAGATCCGGGCGCCGCAGGGGATGAGCGGCGAGATCTTTCAGCGGATGGGCGCGGCGCCGGTGCAACTGCCCGGCAGCGAGGTGTACACCGCGCTCGAGCGGGGCGTGGTGGACGCGAGCGACTGGGGCACCTTGTCGATGAACGACGAGCTGGGCTATCACAAGCTGGCGAGGTACCCCAATTACCCCGGTTTCCACTCGATGCCGATGGCGGACATCGCGGTCAACAAGGCCAAGTGGGACGCGCTGCCCGACGATCTCAAGGCGGCCGTGGAGGCGGCTGCGCACGAGTTCGCGATCGCGATGATCCAGCGCAATTACCTCGCCGACACCGCCATCGCGGTGGGAGCGTCGGAAAGCGGTTTCGAGCCCGTCGACCTGGCGCCCGCGGAGCGGCAGCGCTTCCGCGAGATCGCGCGTGAAGTCTGGAAGGAGTATGCTGCCCGCAGCCCGATGGCGCAGAAGGTATACGACTCGCAGGTCGCGTTCCTCGAGCGTCTGGGATTGCTGAAGAAGGAATAGATCCGGCAAGCAGCCGGACACACGACATCCTGGTCCCCGGCCCATTGCCGGGGTGACGAAGCAGGGAAAAGGGGCCTCGCCCCTTTTTTCTTGTGCATGCGAACCGGGGGGAGATGGAGCCGCCGCACAACGGCTGGGACCGCATCGTCGAGCGCTTGGGCGAGCTTGCCAGCTATCTGTTCATCGTCATCGTGGCGATCAGCGCGTACGAAGTCGTGATGCGCTACGTGTTCGATGCGCCCACCATCTGGGTGCACGAGCTGGCGGTGGCGCTCGCGGCGACCTGCTTCGTGATCGGCGGTCCGCTGGTTCATCAGCGCCGGCAGCACATCACCATCAGTGTGATCTACGAACGCCTCGGCGCACGAGCGCAGCGGGTGGCCCGCGCCCTCGGATCGCTGCTCGCCCTGGTGTTCTGTCTGCTGCTCGCCTACGCCGCCACCCAGCAGGCCATCGTGGCCCTTCGTGCGGGTGAGACGACCGGCACTGCGATCAACTGGCCGATTCCCACCTACCTGAAAACGCTGTTCGCACTCGCCGTCGCCCTGATGGCGGTGCAGTCCTTCGTGCATCTGATCGACGACCTGCGCCGTCTGCGCGCCAGGCACTGAAGAAAGCGCAATGAGCATCGAGTGGATCACCGTGCTGATGTTCGGCTCGATGCTGGCGCTGCTGGCGATCGGCCTGCCGCTCGCCTTCGTGACCGGATTGATCGGCGTGATCTTCTGTCTGGGCCTGTACGGCCCGATGGGGCTGACGCTGATCGCCAGTCGCATCTACAGCTTCATGAACGAGTACGCGCTGGTATCGGTGCCCATGTTCATCATGATGGCCTCGCTGCTGGAGAAGTCCGGCGTGGCGAAGGACCTGTTCGACGCGATGCGCGTGTGGGCGGGCCGTCTTCCCGGTGGATTGGCGGTACAGACCATGGTGGCGGCGACCATCATGGGGGCGATGACCGGGATCATCGGTGGCGAGATCGTACTGCTGGGACTGATTGCGCTGCCGCAGATGCTGAGGCTGGGCTACGACCGCAAGCTGGCCATCGGCACCATCTGCGCCGGCGGTTCGCTCGGGACCATGGTGCCGCCCTCGATCGTGCTGATCATCTACGGCCTTACCGTGAACGTTCCCATCGGCGAACTGTTCACCGCCAACATCGTGCCCGGCCTGATCCTGTCGGGCGTCTACATGCTCTACATCCTGGCGCGATGCTTCGTCGACCCGAAGCTGGGACCTCCCGCACCCGAGGCCGAGCGCGCGATCCCGCTGCGCCGCAAGCTGGCTCAGCTGCGCGGGCTCGTGCTGCCGCTGCTCGTGATCATGGCCGTGCTGGGCACCATCTACCTGGGCATCGCGTCGGTCACCGAAGCCGCGGCGATGGGCGTGGTAGGCACCCTGATCGCCTCGGCAGTGCGCGGCGAACTGAGCTGGACCCAGCTGCGCGAGTCGTCGGTGCAGACCATGCGAACCTGCGGCATGCTGCTGTGGCTGTCCTTCGGCGCCACCGCGATGATCGGCGTGTACAACCTCGCCGGGGGACCGGCCTTCGTCAAGAACATGATGACGGGCCTGGACGTCGCGCCGGTCGTCGTCATCCTGATGATGATGGGCATCCTGCTGTTGCTGGGCACGATCATGGACTGGGTGGGCATCTGCCTGCTCACCATGCCGATCTTCGTGCCGATCGTGCGCGAACTCGGCTACAGCCCGGTGTGGTTCGGCGTTCTCTTCTGCCTGAACATGCAGGTTTCGTATCTATCGCCGCCGTTCGGACCGGCCGCCTTCT
>CAYLTE010000114.1:0-12635 GCA_964386195.1 uncultured Burkholderiales bacterium
CGATCTCGCCCTTGGCCTCGGCCAGCGGCTTGCCCTGTTCGCTGGTCATGATCAGGGCCAGGTCGTCCTGGTTCGCCATCATCAGGTCGAACCACTTGCGCAGGATGGTGGCACGCTCCTTCGCGGTCTTCGCGCGCCATGCAGGCAGCGCCGCGTTCGCCGCGTCGATCGCACGACGCGTCTCCGCCGCGCCCATCTTCGGCACGCTGCCGATGCCGGCGCCGGTCGCCGGGTTGGTCACCGCGATGGTCTGCTTCCCCTCGGCGTCCATCCACTGACCGTCGATGTAGCACTGCTGCCGGAACAGCTTCTGATCCTTGAGCTTGATGGAGAAATGCTCGGTTGGTGCATTCATGCTTGTCTCCTAAAACGTTCCAGGATACGACCCGCCGTCGATCAGGAAATTCTGGCCGGTGAAGAAGCTGCCCTGCGCGCTGCAGATGTAGGCACACAGCTGGCCGAACTCCTCGGGATCGCCCAGCCGGCCCGCGGGGATGCCCTTGAGCCGCTCGTTCAGCGTCTCCTCGTACGACTTGCCGGCCATTTTCGCGCCCGCCTCGATGCGACCCACCATCGTATCGGTCTTGAACAAGCCGGGCAGGATGTTGTTGACCGTGACGTTGTGCATCACGACCTGGCGCGCCAGCCCGGCGCAGAATCCGGTGAGTCCGGTACGCGCCCCGTTGGACAAGCCGAGGATGTTGATCGGCATCTTCACCGCAGCCGAGGTGATGTTCACGATGCGCCCGAACTTGCGCGCGATCATGCCGTCGATGGTGCCCTTGATCATCTCGATGGGCGTGATCATGTTGGCATCCAGGGCCTTGATCCAGACCTCGCGGTCCCAGTCGCGGAAGTCGCCCGCGGGGGGGCCGCCGTTGTTGTTGACGAGGATGTCCGGGTTCGGACACGCCGCGAGTGCCGTCGCGCGCCCCTCGGCCGACGTGAGGTCGACCGCGACAGTCTTCACCTGAACGCCGGTCGCCTTGCGGATCTCCTCCGCGGTCTGATCGAGCGTGGCCTGGGTCCGGGCGACCAGGGTGACGTTCACGCCCTCCCTGGCCAGCGCAAAGGCACATCCCTTGCCGAGTCCCTTGCTGGCCGCGCACACGAGCGCCGTCCTGCCCTTGATGCCGAGATCCATGGTCTGCTCCTCCTCTTTGTGTGTGTGGAATCGCCCTTGCGTCTGCAACCGCCTCTGCTTCTGGAATCGCCAGGCGCGCGGCGGCGTTGCGGCCGCCGCAAAAAATGGGCGCCTATCCTGACCCATCCGGCCGTGCTTTGCAAACCACGCCACTCAACGCGGCGGGAGGTTTGCCGTTGTTATAATCGACTTGAAGAAAAAAAGGCTCCCGCCTCATGCCCTTCTCACCGTACCGATCCGCGCTCGTCGTGTGCGCGCTGTCGCTTGGCGGCTGCGCCACGGGCCCCAATCCCAAGGACCCCTGGGAATCCTGGAACCGCAACGTCTACGAGTTCAATCAGGTGGTGGACAAGGTTGCGCTCAAGCCCGCAGCCAAGGGCTATCAGAAGGTGGTCCCGCCCCCGGTGCGTGGCGGCGTCACCAACTTCTTCGGCAACTTCCGCGATGTCACCTCGGCGGTCAATAACCTGCTCCAGTTCAAGGTCGGCAGAGCGTTCTCCGACGTCGGTCGCGTGCTGGTCAACAGCACCGTCGGCCTGTTCGGCGTGTTCGACATCGCCACACCGCTTGGCCTGGAGAAGCACGACGAGGACTTCGGACAGACCCTGGGTCACTGGGGCATGGCAAGCGGTCCTTACGTCGTGCTTCCGTTTCTCGGACCGAGCACCGTGCGCGACACGGCCGGCCTCGTCGGCGACTACTTCACCGACCCCGAGTTCTATATTTTCGAGGACGATGCGCTCGGCTGGTCCGTGTTCGGCTTGCGCATCGTCAACGTGCGCGCCAATCTGCTCGCCGCCGAGCGACTGCTCGACGAGGCGGCGATCGATCGCTATGCATTCCTGCGCGACGCCTATCTGCAGCGCCGGCTGAGCCAGATCCACGATGGCAACCCACCCGATGCCGGCGAGGACGGCGCGCCGCGACGCAAGACGCTCAAGGAACTGGAAGAGGAACTTGGGCTGGACGAAGCGGATCCGTTTGCGCCGGACTCCTTTGCCCCGGATGCCGTTGCACCCGACTCTGTTGCGCCGGCCGACGCCGACGACACGCAGGCGAAGTAGTTCCGGACTCCACCGGCTGCTGTACGCTGCGGTTGCGGCGTGGTGCTGTCTCGCGACGCCGCTCACGCACGGCGGCGAAGTCCTGCTTGCGCCCGAGGAGGGCATCGCGTCGGGAAGCAGCGTGCGCATTGAACTGCTCGTCACCAACGACGACGCGCAACCCATGCGCTATGCGGTGCGCGAGGTGCTGCGCGTGCGCCTGATCGCCAACGATCAGGCATTCCAGGTGGAACTTCAGCGCGCCCCAGATGGCGAAGCCGGAGTCCTCGACATTCCCCCGCAGGGATTTCGCCGCATCCCCTACGAGGTGCGCCTGCCCTTCGACGTGCACGGCACCGTCACGGCGCGCAGCCTGGACATCGAGACGCGTCCGCTCATGTTCCAGGTGCTGCCCGCTGACGAAGTCACACCGCCCGATACGGCCACGGCCCAGGTCGCGTCCGCCGATGCGCCTGCCGCTCCACCTGCCCCCCTAACGCGCCAGAGCGCGTTCCTGTCGGCGCTGAGCGCCTACGAGCCGGTGTACTTCTCCGCCGGATCGCACGGCGGCGCGAATGCCAAGTTCCAGGTGAGCCTGAAGTTCCGCCTGTTCAACGAGGACGCCGGCCTCGCCCGCCGCGTACCCGCGCTCGGTCAGCTGTATCTGGGCTACACGCAAACGTCGCTATGGGATCTGGAATCGCGCTCCAATCCGTTTCGCGACACCTCCTACAAGCCACGCTTGTTCTATGCCGACGGCGATGTGTGGGACGCCGAGACGATGCCGCTGCGCCTGAGCGGCGAGATTGGCCTGGGGCACGAGTCCAACGGCCGGGGCGGGGACGAGTCGCGCAGCATCAACATCGCCTATGTCCGCCCGGGGCTGACCCTGGGACGCACCGGGAAGTGGCAGCTGTCATTTGCGCCGATGATCTACACCTATCTGGACAAGGAGGACAATCCCGACATCCAGGAGTACCGCGGCTATGTCGACTACACCGCGAGCATCGGCAAGGCCGATAGCTGGCAGCTCACCGGGATGCTGCGCGAAGGCACCGGTGAGGGGTGGAGCCTGCAGATGGACCTCACTTACCCTTTGCGCAGCGTCGCACTCGGGAATTTGAACGGCTACCTTCACTTCCAGTATTTCGGCGGCTGGGGCGAGAGTTTGCTCGACTACGATCGCCGGCTGCCTGCGCAGTACCGCATCGGATTGATGATCGTGCGCTGAGGCCGGCACGGCTATACTCGCCCGGTATCAATCCGAGGCTGGGATTCGTCTCTCGCCTTGGTGTTATTCCGCGCTTCGGTGTCATTCCGCGCTTCGGTGTCATTCCGCGCCTCGGTGTCATCCTGCACCTCGATGTCATTCCGTGCCTCGGTGTCATTCCGCGCTTCGGTGTCATTCCGAGGCGAAGGCGGGGAATCCTCGATATGCTGTCTCCACGACGAGGATTCCTCACTGCGTTCGGAACGACACCGTGCGCACGAGGATCGCTCACTGCGTTCGGAATGACACCGCCGCATTCGGAATGACACCGGTCCAGTGCAGCGATGACGAAGACCTCAAAAGGACAAGCGCCCATGATCCACCCCCTTCGCCCGCGCGCACTCGTGCTCGCCCTTCTGTTGCAATGCTTGGCCTGCCTGTCCATCCCCGCTTTCGCGGGCGGCGCCCTGGACGAGATTCGCGAGTCCGGAGTCATCCGCATGGGCTACCTGCCGTCGGCACCGCCCTTCTCCTTCGAGCAGGAGGGTGCACCCACCGGTTACTCCGTGCAGTTGTGCGAGGCAGTGGCACGCGACATGGGTCGGAGAATGGACAAGGCGCTGCGCATCGAATGGGTAAAGTTGACGCTTCAGAACCGGCTCGAAGCCGTACAAGAGGGTAGAGTGCACGTCGAGTGCGGCACCACCACCTGGACGCTGACCCGCCAGGAAGCAGTCGATTTCAGCCTGATGACTTTCATCGACGGCGGCACCGTCCTGGTGCGTGCCGACAGTGCAGCCCTCCACATCGACGATCTCGCCGACAAGCGCATCGGCGTGGTGCCCGGCACCACCACCGAGAGCAATCTGAAGCACGCGCTCGACCAGCGCCGGATCACGGCCAACGTGGTAGCGGTCGAATCGCCGGACCAGGGACTGGCCATGCTGGCCAAGGGTGAACTCGACGGCTATGCCTCGGACCGGCTCGTGCTGCTCGGACTCGGGCTCACAACAGAAGGCGTGAAGGGACTGCGTCTGCTCGACGAGGACTTCTCGGTCGAACCGTACGCGTTCGCCCTGCCCCGCAACGATCCGGATCTGCGCCTCGCGGTGAATCGGGGACTGGCCGCGTTCTACCGCAACGGCGCCATCGAGGAACTGTTCGAACGATGGTTCGGCCTGCTCGGAAAGCCGAGCGTTCTGCTCTCCGCGCTGTTCTACCTGCAGGGGATTCCGGAATGAGCATGCCAATGGTTTCGGGACGTGCCGCCGCAGCGGCGGCTTGCATCGCGGTTGCGCTCACGATGCTCAGCGCATCGGGCAGCGCCGAAGACCTGGCGGTGCCACCACCGATGTCGGAGGACGAGGTGCCAGGACACGCACCCGCGCAGACGCCAAGTGCGGCCGCGCCCCAAACAAGCGAGTGCCGGGACTGCGGAGTCGTGCGCTCGATCCGCGGCGTGGAACGCGAACGCCCCACCCAGGGAAGCGTATCGACGTACATGACCTCCGAGCAATACCTTGAGGGACGGCGCTATTCAGAGCCGATGGTCGGACCGGTGTTCGGCATGACCTTCGGCAAGGGTCAGGAGACGCGCAGCTTCGTCGGAGCCGCGGGCAGCGAGACGATGCGTCAGCGCATCCTGGAGATCTACTATGAGATCACCGTGCGCTTCGACGACGGGCGCTTCGGTCTGTTCGAGCAGGACTCCCTGGGCGGACTGCGCGTGGGCGATCGCGTACGCGTCGCCGACGCGAAGGTCGTTCCGGCGCCGAAATAGTCGCGTTCAGCTTCTACCGGCTCCCGGCGTTAGCCGCAACGACGCGGACGGTCACCGCTTGATCAACCGCCAGCACCGGTGGATGCGTCGGTTGCGGAAGTCCTCTGGCACCGTTTGCGCCGAGATTTCCTCGCCAGCGAGCACGCCGGGGAACTCCTGCGGCTTGAAACTGCGCAGGTTGGTCGAGAAGTACAGGACGCCGGCGGGCGCGAGCAGCCTCGCGCAACGCTCGAGCAGCAGCGGATGGTCGCGCTGCACGTCGAGGACAGCCTCCATCGCCTTCGAGGTCGAGAACGCCGGCGGATCGAGCACGATCAGGTCGAACGTACGCCCGGCCTGCACCGCATCGTCCAGCCAACGCAGCACGTCGGCGCGTTCCAGCGCGTGCGTGCGCCGGTCCACCGCGTTGAGCGCGAGGTTGCGCGCCGCCCAGTCCAGGTAGGTGTTGGAGAGATCGACGCTGACAGAAGAGACCGCGCCAGCCGCAGCGGCATACACGGTGAAGCTTGCGGTGTAGCAGAACAGGTTGAGGAAGCGCCGGCCGGGCGCCTCCCCGGCCACCATCGCCCGGGTGTTGCGGTGATCGAGGAACAGGCCGGTGTCGAGATAGGCGCGCAGGTTGACCAGGAAGCGGTGACCGCCCTCCCCGACCACGAAGTCCTCGCCGCGCACGCCTGTCTTCTCGTGCTGCTCGCCGCCGTGGCGGCGGGCACGCACCTTGGGCACCACCGCCGCCTTGGGAAGTTCGAGCGCGCGCGCCGTGGCCTCGTGCACGGCATCGAGGCGCGCCGCCAGCAACGTCGCGTCCGCTTCGCCACGCTCGTAGAACTGCAGGTGCGCGTGCGCACCGTAGAGGTCGACCGCGTAGGCGAACTCCGGGATGTCGCGGTCGTAGACGCGAAAGCACTCGATGCCGCGCCGCCGCGCCCACTTGCGCCAGTGGCGCGCGTTCTTCGACAGCCGGTTGAGGTAGTCGTCGATGCTCATCGATGCGTCAGAGGCGACGTCCGCTGCTGGACAGCGCGATGCCGGCAAATACCAGCCCCATGCCGGCCACATGATGCCACTGCGGTCGCTCGCCCAGGAGGAACGCAGAGAGCATGATGCCGAACACCGGCATGAGGTGGACGAAGACACCCGCGCGATTCGGTCCGACCATCGCCACCCCCTTGTTGAAGCATAGGTTCGAGAGGATCGAGGGAAAGATCCCGAAGTAGGCGAAGCTCATTGCCACCGCTGGCGTGAGCGTGAACGTGCGCCCGGAGGCGAGCTCGAACAGGTACGCCACCCCCAGGAGCGGCAAACCGAAGTACACGATGCAGGCCAGGAACGGCAGGCCGCTGAGTTCCTTGGGACGCCATCGAAGCAGCACCGTGTAGAACGCCCACAGCACCATGGCCACGAACAACCAAACGTCGCCCTGATTGAGCTGAAGCCCCAGCAGCACCTCGAGGCGGCCCTGCGAGACGATGACCAGCACGCCCAGCAGCGACACCGCCACACCCGCGCTCTGCCGCGGCCGCGACCGCTCGTGCAGCAGGATCCAGGCGATGGGGATGATCAGCACCGGGATCACCGAGTTGAGCAGGGTGCCATTGGTCGCCGTCGTCCACTGCAGGCCGATGTAGCACAGCGTGTTGAACAGCGTGACGCTGAGCAGGCCGAGCAGCGCGAGGATGCGCCAGGATGCCCGGATCGCCGGCCAGTGCGCTCGCAGGTCGCGCGCGACGAACGGCAGCAGGATGACCCCGGCAAGCGCCCAGCGCCAGAAGCTCATCGCCACCGGCGGGATGTCGAAGCGCATCGCCCTGCCGATGACCATGTTCAGTGCCCAGAACAGCGGGGCGAGGCTCAGCAGGAGATAGGGAGAGGTCCGCACCGGCTCAGGCGACCCGGCGCCGCGGGCAGGCAGGCCGCACTGCCTGCGCTCAGTTCAGGCGCGCGGCGCTGCGCCGCAGCTCGATCAGATGCCCGCGCACCTCGTCCATGTCTTCGGCCTTGGGCGAGAGCGCGAGATACTTCTCCAGATCGGTCACGGCAGCGCGGAAGCACTCCAGCTTCACGTAAGCCATCCCGCGGTCGCGCACCGCGCCGGGATCGTCAGGGGTGAGCATGAGGAGCCAGTGCATTAGCGGCAGCGCACACAGGTAGTCCTGCTTCTCGAGGTGGATGGCCTTGAGGTTGCGCAGCATGCGCGCGAGGATTTGCTTGGAGGTGGCCGAGCCGAGCATGCCGACGACGATCGCGCGCGACACCTCCCCGCCCTGCACCTCCCGCAGGCGCTCCTGAAGATCCTTGACGGTGAGCGATGCGCCGCCCGAGTAGGGATCGAGCACGACCAGCCCCTGGTCGAGCGGGCACTTCACCAGGAAGTGGCCGGGGAACGGTACGCCCTCGAGGGGCAGGCCGATGCGGCGTCCGATCTCAATGTAGAGGATGGACAGGGTGATCGGAATGCCGATGCGCCGGTCGAGCACTTCGTTCAGGTAGCTGTTGCGCGGATCGTAGTAGTCCTCCGCGTTGGGGCGAAATCCCTGCTCTTCGAACAGAAACTCGTTGAGCAGACCGATGCGCGCGGCCGTCGAGTCGTCCTCGGCGATGCGGCTGCGCAACTGGTCGGCCAGGGCTTCGACCCGTGCGCTGTAGTGCTCGATGTCGAGATCGGCATTGGCACTCTTGGCGATGAGCAGAGCGCCCTCGACGAGATCGATCTCCTCGGCCGGAAGGGCGGCAAGCCGCTGGAAACGTTCGTCCGCGCTCAGCGCACGAGACGTCTCCGATTGTGCTGCGCCCATCAGTCCTGCTTGGCGACGACGGGCGGCAGGAACAGCGCGGCGATCTGCTGCGGACGGCGTTTGCCGTGCGCCGGACTGGTCGGTGTGCTCGATCCGAGCAGTGCGGGCTGGGCAGGCGCAGCCGCCTCGTCGCGCGGCGGGCTCGCCGGCCGACGCGGTGCGGCGTGTTCCGCATGGCGGGCGTGCCGAGGCGAAGCCGGTTCGAGCAGATCGATCGGCATCTGCTGCATCGGGATCTTCTTCTTGATCATCTTCTCGATGCCCTGAAGCAGATCCTGCTCGTCCGGCGCGACCAGCGAGATCGCCTCGCCCGTCATGCCCGCGCGCCCCGTGCGGCCGATGCGGTGGATGTAGTCCTCGGGATTGGGCGGCAGCTCGTAGTTGATCACGTGCGGAAGCTGCTCGATGTCCAGTCCGCGCGCGGCGATGTCAGTCGCCACCAGCACGGTGACCTTGCCGTCCTTGAAGTCGGCCAATGCCTGCATGCGCTCGCCCTGCGTCTTGTCGCTGTGCAGGGCGGCGCAGTTGAAGCCGTCGCGTTCGAGCTGCCGGCTGAGGCGGTTCGCGGAGAGCTTGGTGCTGGTGAACACCAGCACCTGGCGCATGTCGCGGGTCCGGACCAGATTCGCGAGTAGCTCGCGCTTGCGCAGCGGATCGACCTTGAACGCGGAGTGCGTGATCAGCTCGGCAACGGTGTTGCGCGCGGCCACCTGGATGCGCACCGGCGACTGCAGCACCTGGTCGGCGAACTTCTTGATGTCGTCCGGGAAGGTGGCCGAGAACATGAGGTTCTGGCGCTGTGCGGGCAGCAGGCCGATGATGCGGCGCAGATCCGGCATGAAGCCCATGTCCAGCATGCGATCGGCCTCGTCGAGCACCAGGATCTGCACCTGCGACAGATTGGCGCTGCGCTGCTGCACCAGATCGAGCAGGCGTCCGGGGGTGGCCACCAGGACTTCGACCCCGGCGCGCAGCTCCTTCATCTGCGGGTCGATCGACACCCCGCCGTAGACGCAGGTGGAGCGCAGCATGGTGTGCTGGCCGTAGGTGCGCACGCTCTCCCACACCTGCGCCGCGAGTTCGCGCGTGGGTGCGAGGACCAGTGCGCGCACCGGGTGCCGGGCGGGCGATACGCTGTTGTTCGCCTGAGGAAGCAGACGCTGCAGAAGCGGCAGCGTGAAGGCCGCCGTCTTCCCGGTGCCGGTCTGGGCACCGGCCATCACGTCCTGCCCGAGCAGGATCGGAGGGATCGCCTGTTCCTGGATGGGGGTGGGCTGGGTATAGCCCTGCTCCTCGACTGCGCGGAGCAACTCGGCCGCCAGGCCGAGATCACTGAACTGCATGCGTGTTTCGAACTCCTGTGCGATGCGGGATCCATGACTGGACGGGCATCCACGCCCGACGGGCGAAGGCGCCCGCATCCGTGGGCCGGATGATACTCCTTTCCCGCGCGTCAGGTACCCCTTTCCGCCTTGCGGGACAAGGGCTTCCGGTCGCCGCGCCTCATTCCGGCTCGATCGTTTCCCGGTAGGCGTGCCATGTGGCGTGCCCGATCACCGGTAGCGCCACGATCAGGCCGAGGTAGAACGTGGCGAAACCGAGCCCGACCAGGACGACGATGATGGCCGCCCACAGCAGCATGGGAGCAAGATTCAGGCGCAGCGCATTGAAGCTGGAGATCATCGCGGTCAGGGTATCCATGCCGGAGCGATCGAGCAGCATGGGCAGGGAGATCACGCTGGTGGCGAACACTAGGAGCGCGAAGCCGGATCCCGCCGCGAGATAGACCAGCAGGAAGACGATGCCGCTCTCGGACGCGACGATATCGCGCAGCAAGGTCTCGATCGTCGGCACCCCGCCCTCGAAGAACAGCGCCACGACCACGACGGAGACGCGGATCCAGACGGCCATGAGCAGGGCGAGGATCAGGGCATAGAAGCCGATTGCGGGAGCATTGGTGCGGCCTGCCAACAGGGTCTCGCCCAGCGCCACGCGCTCCCCCCGCTCGCGCCGGCGGCTGACGTCGTACAGGCCCATCGCGAGAAACGGCCCGACCAACAGGAAGCCGGTCACGAACGCCAGTTCGTAGGCGGCCTGGCCGACGAAACGGCCGAGGATGAAGCCCATGGCCGCCAGAACCGCGCCGTAGAACAGGCTCGCCCCCGGTGCCGCCCGCAGGTCCTCCACGCCCTTGCGCAGCCAGCGCCACGGCGCGTCCATCGACACCGCCCGCACACGCGGGAACCGGTACTCCTCGATCTCCTCCGCCCGATGTTCCATCGGCATCCTCCCGTACGTTCTTGTCATGTCCGCAGCTTTTTGCGGATTCTACGTCGGCGAGGTTCGGAAGGTGTCTTTTCGACACGACCAACGGTGATACTCCGAACGCAACCCGGCGGTGGCATTCCGAACGCGCCCAAACGGTGTCAATCCGAGCGCAACCAAACGGTGTCATTCCGAACGCAGTGAGGAATCCTCGTCGTGGACGCTGCACACCGAGGATTCCTCGGCTTCGCCTCGGAATGACACCTGGGGCGACGACGATTCCTCGGCTTAGCGGCGGAATGACACCGTGGGTGACCCCCGCGTCGCTCAGCCGCCCTTACCTTCCAGCTCCGTCCACCGCTCCAGGGCCACGAGCAGCTCCTCCTCGATCTGCTCGTAACGCGCCTTCACGGCCCGGACCTCCTCCGCGTCCGCTTTGTAGAGTTCCGGATCGGCCAGCCGCTCCCCCAGCGTCTTCTGTTCGCGTTCGAGTGCCTCCATGCGCGCGGGCAGTGCCTTGAGTTCCTGTGCCTCCTTGAAGGTGAGCTTCGCGGGGCGCGCCGGCTTGGCGGGAGACGCGACGGCCTTCGATTGCGCCGCCGCAGCCTGGCCGGTCTGCATGCGTTGCTCCGCGCGTAGCTGCGCCACCCGCGCCCACTCCTCGTACCCGCCGGGATTCTCGATCCAGTTGCCGTCCCCATCCCAGGCGATCACCTGCGTCACCACGTTGTCGAGGAAGCTCCGATCATGACTGACGAGCAGCACCGTACCGGCGTAACCCTGCAGCAGTTCCTCGAGCAGTTCGAGCGTCTCGATGTCGAGATCGTTGGTCGGCTCGTCGAGCACCAGCACGTTGGCCGGCTTCGTGAACAGGCGCGCGAGCAGCAGGCGGTTGCGCTCGCCTCCCGAGAGCGACTTCACCGGCGAGCGCACGCGCTGCGGCGAGAACAGGAAGTCGCCGAGATAGCTCATGACGTGCTTGCGCTCGCCGGCGACCTCGACGTAGTCCGACCCCTGCCCGATGGTGTCGAGCACGCTCGCCTCGTCGTCGAGCTGGCTGCGGAACTGATCGAAGTAGGCCACGCTCAGCCGCCCGCCCGAGCGCACCGTTCCGGAATCCGGCGGCAGTTCGCCAAGGATCAGCTTGAGCAGCGTGGTCTTGCCGGCACCATTCGGCCCGATCAGCCCGATGCGGTCTCCGCGCATGATCCGGCAGGAGAAATCCCGCACCACGGCGCGGCCGTCGAACGCCTTGCTCACATGCAGCAGTTCGGTCACCAGCCTGCCGGAACGCTCCCCTTCGTCCACGCTGATGCTGGCGTTGCCGATGCGCTCGCGCCGCGCCGCGCGCTGCGTGCGCAGGTCCTCGAGCCGGCGGATCCGCCACTGCTCGCGGGTGCGACGCGCTTCAACCCCGCGCCGGATCCACGCCTCCTCCTGCGCGAGCAGCTTGTCGAACTTCTCGTTGGCGACCTGCTCGTTGGTTAGCTGCTCCGCCTTGCGTGCACGGTACGCGCCGTAGCTGCCCGGGTAGGCGCTCAGGTGGCCGCGGTCGAGCTCGAGCACCTGATTGGCGACGTGATCGAGGAATGCGCGGTCGTGCGTGACGAACAGCAGCGCCCCGCCGAAGCCTGCCAGCAGTTCCTCGAGCCAGCGGATCGAATCGATGTCGAAGTGGTTGGTCGGCTCGTCGAGCAGCATCATCTCGGGCTCGATCACCAGCGCGCGTGCAAGCGCGACGCGTTTCTTTTGTCCGCCGGAGAGCGTGGAGACGCGTGCGTGCGGCGGCAGGTGAAGGCGCGAGATCACCTGATCCACGCGCGACTTTAGCACCCAGCCGTCGGTGGCGTCGAGGCGCGCGCTCAGCTCGGCCAGATCGGAGAGCAGCGCCGCATCGGCAGGTGCCGTCTCCAGTGCGTACGCCACCGCGTCGTAGCGCGACAGCAGCTCTCGCGCGTCGCCTAGTCCCTGGGCAGTGGCCTCGAACACACTGTGCTCGGGATCGAGCGGCGGCTCCTGCGGCACGTAGGCCAGCCGCAGATCGGGCTTGCGCCACAGTTCGCCGTCGTCAGGCCGCTGCTCACCGCAGAGGATGCGCAGCAGACTGCTCTTGCCTGTGCCGTTGCGCCCGATGAGCGCGATCTTGTCTCCCGGCTCGACGA
Organism: uncultured Burkholderiales bacterium; assembly: GCA_964386195.1. Classification (GTDB taxonomy): domain Bacteria; phylum Pseudomonadota; class Gammaproteobacteria; order Burkholderiales; family SHXO01; genus SHXO01. The sequence continues at coordinate 12,400 of CAYLTE010000114.1, forward strand.
CGAGATCGACGTGATCGAGCAACGGCACGTGGCCGAAGGCAAGGCTGACCTGCTGGAGAGTGAGCAACGGCATCGGGGAAACGACAGGAAGAAGGCGCAAGGCGACTGCGCATTCTACTCAAGGCTGCAGCGCAAGCCGGACCGGAGTGGCCCTCGAGCGGTTAGAATGCTCGCCCTCTCCCCGTAGTTCAATGGATAGAACGAGCGCCTCCTAAGCGCTAGATACAGGTTCGATT
>CAYLTE010000115.1:0-11175 GCA_964386195.1 uncultured Burkholderiales bacterium
GCGGGATTGGTCAGCAGCTGCGGCGCGGCCAGCAGCAGGACGCCGAAGGCCAGCATCATGAAGCCCGAGATCAGCTTCAGGACGCGGCCCTCGGACTCGGTCAACTTGCGTGCGCCCAGCGTCCAGGCGAACACGATGACGATCGCCAGCAGCGGGATGACGTAGATCGCGTTGTAGGCGGCGAGGTAGGCGTAGTACTGCCAGGTGGACAGCCCGGCCAGGGTCAGCGTGCGCGTGTACACCATGGGGAAGCCGGCCGTGCACAGCAATTCGTAGCTGTTGGCGACGATGGCGAGCAGCACGGTGCTGGCGAGCATCGGCCCGGTATTGCCCGCCGCGACGACCTCGCGCATCCGCTTGAACAGGCCCGGCTTGGCCGAATCCGGGATCGACAGGCTCACGCCCTGCTTGAACCAGAAGAAATCCTTGACGTTGATCGACCCCATCAGCAGCGCCACCAGGCCTGCGAGGAGGGTCACGATCCGCAGTTCGCCGGCCAGCAGGAACACGTTCAGCCAGGCCGCCATGAAGACGAAGTAGACCAGGCCCGAGAACAGCACGAAGGTCCCGCCGACGACCAGCATCCGGGCCCGGCTCTTCGCGTGGACCATGAGGCTCAGCAGGAACAGCAGCACGAAGAAGGCACAGGGATTGAAGGCATCCACCCCCGCCAGGACCAGGGTCAGGATGGGCAGCGACAGCGAGGCGGGATCCACGGCGCCGATGAGCGGCAGGCGGACCGCGGATCCCGTACTGGGTGAGGCCGTGTCCACGGTCCCGGCGGGTCCGCCGGCGAGGCGGGCCGCGCGGCAGGTTTCCAGCGCGCGCCGCAGTTCGGCGCCCGTCGTCTCCGCCGTGTCGTAACCGATGCGGACCTCGCGGCAGAAGATGAATCCCGGCACGGAGAGGGCCTCCACGCCGAGCGCCTGCGCGGTGTCGAAGTAGAGCCGGGCGTTCTCACGGCTGTCCTTGACCGAGTACTTGCGTACCTCGAGCCAGTCGAGTTCCTCGTCCATGGCGGCGATGTAGGGCGCGGCCTGCTGGCAGTGCGGACAGGTGGGCGAATAGAAGTAATGGAGGATGACGCCCGGCGTCCCGTCGGCGGCCCGGCCATGCCAGAAGGCGTCGTCGTCCGGACCGGCGGCCTGGGCCAAGCCGGCGAAAACCATCAGTAGCAGGGCCCAGGCGGGGCGAAGGGATTTCATGTCAGGCGGTTCCGGAGGCCTCAAAGGGGCCCGCGGGCGGCGAGACTAGGACAGGTCCGGGGCCGGGGCCTTACGGTCTTGTACGGACCCGGCCTGACTGTGCGCGAGTCGCAGGTTCGCCGGCTGACGCCTGCCCGGCCCTCCCCGACACGCGGGCGCTCGCGAGGCGCGACGACACCCGTGGGTGTCGTCGCGGCAGGCTCCCGGCCTGCCCAATCCTCAGAAAAAGATCCTATCTTATTGAATTTCTGGTTACTTACCTGCTGAAGGTCGGCTATCGAGCCTCATCCACAGTGACTGTCGGGTTGCCGGGAATCGGGTCGCGGAGCATTGTGGCCGCCGAGCAGCGTTCGCCACGCCAGTCAGCAGGTCTTTTGGCGTTTCTTGCATTGCACAAAGTCCGTATGGTCATGCGGTATCGACGCACCCACAGTCCACCGCATGAAACGGCAGGCGGCGTCAGCCTTGGTTGCGATCTTTTTGATGGTCAGCCACGTGGCGCAGGCTCTCGTCGCGGCTGCCGTGCCCTGCGCAGAGGATTTCGCCGGTTCGGCTGCACTTCTGGACGCCGGGTGCGCGCACGACGATGCAGCGCCCTCGATCGTTCCCTCGTCCGGGCGGGACGTGCCCGAGCAATGCCTCTTCTGCGCATCCGGTACGTGCCGGTCAGCGCAGGCGCCGGCGATGGTCACGCGGTTTAGCGCTCCCCCCTACGCGCCTCCGGAGTCGCTGCGACTCGCGGAGCCCGTGGCCAGGCACTTCGTGTCACCCCTGTTCGAGTACCTCCGGCCACCCGATTGAGCCGGCCTTTTCCACGCGACACACAGGCACGACGCCTCGCGTCGTGTCGGCCCTTGTTTACGGCGGAGGATCTCCCATGAAAGCTTCCAGGACTTTACTTGTCACGATGGCTGCGGTGCTCGCAACCGCGGCCTGCAGCGGCGGCGGCGGCGACACCAGCCCAGCGCCCGGTAACACCAGCGGTACGCCCGTCTCGGCAAAGACAACCCCCGGCGTGTGGCAGGGGACTGTCACGTCACCGACCACCGGCCAGTCGAGTGTCGTGGGCCTGACGAATGGTTCGGGCCACAGCGTCTGGATGACGACCGACGGTCGCGTCTGGACCGGCCAGATGCCGATGAGCGGCACTCAGTTCAACGCCACGATGGCCGGGTACATGTATCCGGGCAGCCGGTTCCCCGACGGCAGCAACTACGGCACGTGGTCGATGATGGCTCAATACGCCAATGGAACGTGGAGTGGCCAGTTCAACGGTTCGGGCGACAACACGACGTTCAGCTTCTCCATGCACCCGGCGTACGACCGGCCGGCCTCGCTCGACGTATTGGCGGGCACCTACACCCGTACGACCTCGGTCGGCTACACGATGACGATGTCGGTCACGCAGGGCGGCCAGCTCACCGGCAGCGACTCTCGTGGGTGCGTCTTCAATGGCACTGTCACGGTGCCGGACTCCAATCACAACCTCTACCAGATCGCTGCGACGGTCACCTCGTGCGGCATCCTCGACGGCGACTACCAGGGCCACGGAACGCTGGCGGATGCGACCGCGATGCAGAACTGGATGTCGACCATGGGCTGCTTCCAATACGGCTCCGGCGGGTGGGGTGGCGGCATGATGGGGGGCGGGATGATGGGTGGTGGCACGGGTGGTTGGTGGCCGTACCAGGGCTCCAACACCGTCCCGAGCGGCACCAACAACCTGTTCATGTTCGCAATGACCAGTGGTCAGCACGCGATCATGGACGCGCTCGCTCGCTGACGGATCGGCGCGCGGCGCCGTACCGACCTGGCAGCCCCTTGACCCTGTAGTGACTGCAGGGTCTAGGATCGGCTGTGCCTCGGGTCCATTTCTGCAGGAGGCCACTGCCATGACCAACAAGGCTCTATGCGTCGTTGTGCTGTCGATCTCGTTGATGATCGCTGCGCTGTTCGCGAAAACAACACCAGCAGCTACTCCATCCACGCCGGATCAAGCACGCATCGAGGAACTGCAGCTGCAGGTCGACGCACTCAATCAGGAACTGACCCGGCTCAAGAACGCCGGCGATCCGGCTGCTCAACAGAGCGCCATGGAGCGTCACTGGTCGATGATGCAGGGCCACATGCGCTCCGTGCGCACCATGCCGGGCATGCACGCGCAGGGATGCGGCGACTGGATGATGATGGATCAAAGCATGATGGGGCCAGGAATGATGGGCTCCGGAATGATGGGTTCTGAAATGATGGGTCGCGGCATGATGAACTGTCCGATGATGGGTCACGGCATGCAGCAAGGCGGTAGGTGGGGGATGCCCTCCAACATGTCCCCGGGGATCTACGGGTCGCAGATGCAGGAACACATGAACCGCATGCGCAGCCAGATGGCCGCCATCGCCGAGGAAAAGGACCCGGCGAGGCGCGACGCCCTGCTTCGCGAGCACTACGAGGCGATGTATCGCGACATGCAGTCCATGCGTGGAATGGGCTGGATGTGGGCCCCTAACGCCGCTACATCGCTGCCGGATCCTGATTCAAGCGGGGCGAAGCTCGTCGGCAGCATCTGCTCGCAGTGTCACGCACCCCCTTCGCCAGCATTGCACACCAAGGGCGAATGGGCCGGTGTCACCGCGCGGATGCGTCAACACATGCAGGCGCAGACCGGTGCGGCTGGCGCCGGTGTGCGAATACCGAGCACGGCCGAGCTCGACGCCATTACGCAGTACCTCGCCGGGCACGCGGCCGACGCCCGAGCGTCCCCGTAAGTACCGGCGAGGCCCACTCGACGCGCCTCGCGGACGCAATCCTGCAGGCGGGACTCAAGCAGCTTGCCAGTCTGAGCGCCATTCAGTTGCCGTCGATCACATATGCATGGTCGATGCTGGAGACGAACAGCCATCCCGACGTCGCCTGGCCGGTCCTGCCGTTGTGCTGAATGAGGTCCACAACAGCCGGCAACTCGTCGTCTACACAGTACACCTCCAGCTGAATCTGCGGGGTGATGAGTTCGCCCAGTTCGACTGAGTAGGTCTGCTCGCGGGTACTCAATGCCTGCAGCAGACCCTGGCCATGGACCACACTGAATCGACGGTGGCCCGCCGCCGCCAGCGCGTGTACGACTTCGCCGATGCGGTTCGGGTGGAGCAGGGCAGTGATGCGCTTCATGGTGCGATCTCCTCAGTCGATTTAACGGTGCGCGTTTCCAGCCATTCGTACAACACAGGCAACAGCACCAGGGTGAGCAGGGTCGAACTCAACAGGCCACCGACGACGACGGTGGCGAGCGGCCGCTGCGTCTCGGCGCCGACGCCCGACGACAGCAGCATGGGCACCAGTCCAAGAATCGCCACGCTCGCGGTCATCAGCACCGGCCGCAGGCGAAGGGCGGTGCCTTCGGTCACTGCCTCGCGGACGCTCAACCCCTTGTCGCGCAGCTCGTTGAGGAAGCTGACCAGCACAATGCCGTTCAGCATGGCCACGCCAAACACGGCAATGAAGCCGATGGCCGACGGGACCGACAGGTACTGTCCAGTGATGAACAGCGCCACGATGCCGCCCAGCGTCGCGAACGGAACGTTGGCAAGGATCAGGGCCGCGTACTTCACGGAATTGAAGGCAGTGTAGAGCAACAGGAAGATGAAGAAGATGGTGACCGGGACGATTACCGCAAGCTTCGTCAGCGCCCGCTGCTGGTTCTCGAACGCGCCACCCCATTCGATCCAGTAACCCGGCGGCAGGGTAACCGCAGCGTCGATAGCAGCCCCGGCTTCCTTGACGAACCCATCGACGTCGCGCCCGCGCACGTCCATCTGGATCACCGCGTAGCGCTGCAGTTGCTCGCGACGCACGAAGGAGTAACCTTCCGCGACACTCACCTCGGCAACCTCAGCAAGCGGTAACACCGCACCGGCCGCCGTGCGCAACGGAATGCGGCGCAGGTCCTCTACCGAGGCCCGTGTGTCGTCATCGAGCCGCACGGCGATGTCGAAGCGTTTGACACCGTCAAGCAAGACGCTCACGGGCTCGCCTCCGAGCCCGTTGCGGACCACCGTCAGGACCTCCTCAGCGTTTACGCCATGCCGGGCCAGCTCCGCTCGATTGACCACGATGCGGATCTGCGGCTTGCCGACGTTGGCCTCGAGTGACAGGTCCGCAACGCCAGCGACCTCGGCCAGGGCGTCCTTCAGCTCAGCGCTCAGGCGATCAAGTTCGCCCAGGTCCTCGCCGTAGAGCTTCAGTGCCAACGTCGCCCGGACACCGGAGATCAGCTCTTCGACCCGCATCTGGATCGGCTGGGTATAACTTGGCACGGTGGTGGGCACGACTTCCTCGAGGGTCTCCTGCATGAGTGCCTCGAGATCCTTGATCGAGCGCCCCGTGTCCCAGCTCTCGGGATCCGTGAGTGAGGTATAGATCTCCATGTAATTCACGTCCGCTGTCTCACCCTTCTCGGCGCGCCCGATCATCGCCAGCGTCGTTTCAACCTCGGGGAAGCGTTTGAACGCCTCCGCGATCGTCTTCGACACGGCGATCGACTCGTCAAGTGAGGTCGACGGGATCGACGTGACGCGCCACATGATCGACCCTTCCTGCAGCTGTGGCATGAACTCCTTACCGAGGAACGGAAAGAGCGCGAGGCTGCCGGTGAGCGCCGCAAGTGCGATGCCAGCCACGAGTTGTTTGCGTCCGAGGGCCCACTCGAGAATCGGGCGGTAGCTGCGCTTGAGCCAGGCCACGAAGCGGGTGTCCTTCTCGGACTTGGGCTTCAGGATCAAGGAGGCAAGTACCGGTATCAGCGTCAGCGACAGGATCAGCGAGCCCGCCATAGCGAATGCGATCGTGAAGGCCATGGGCTTGAAGAGCTTGCCTTCGAGGCCCTCGAGCGCAAACAGTGGCAGGAAGACCACGATGATGATGCCAATTGCAAACGCGATCGGATTCGCGACCTCCTTGGCCGCGGCCAGCACGGCCGAGGTGCGGTTGACCCGCTCACCGCGGGCCTGTCGTTCAGCCATCAGGCGGAAGGCGTTCTCTACCATGACGACGGCGCCATCGACCATCATGCCGATGCCAATGGCGAGTCCAGCGAGCGACATCAGGTTGGCGGAGAGGCCGAACTGCTGCATGCCGATGAACGCGATCAGCATCGCAAGCGGCAAAGCCACGATCACGACAAGTGCAGAGCGCAATTCGCCGAGGAACAGGAACAGAACGATGGCCACCAGCACGGAGCCTTCGATCAACGTCGCCGTCGCCGTGCCAACGGCTTTGTTGACAAGGTCAGTGCGCTGGTAAATCGGTCTGAGCACCACGCCCTCGGGCAGTGCGGCACTGACCGTAGCGAGCTTGGCGGACACTTCATCGACCACGTCCTTGGCGTTCTCACCAATGCGCGCGAGCGCCATGCCGAGCACGACCTCCTCACCGTCGCGGGTCACGGCGCCAAAACGCGGCGCCGGCGCCTCGACTACGGTTGCGACATCGCGCAGGTACACCGGTACGCCGTGTTCGGACTTGAGCACGATCGCACCGATATCCTCGGCGGAACTCACCAGCCCGAGGCCGCGTACCAGGTACTGCTCACGTCCGACGTCCATCACGTTGCCACCGACCTGACCGTTGTTGGCGGGGATGGCATTCAACACGTCGCCGAACCCCAGGCCGCGGGCGTACAGGCGTTGCGGGTTGATGCGCACCTGGTACTGCCGCTCGCCGCCGCCCCAGGACGTAACGTCATCTACACCCGGCGCAGTGCGAAGGATGAGCCGCACGGTCCAGTCCTGCAGCGTACGCAGGTCCATGTCGCTCACCTGCTCGCGGCCAACGCCTGGAGCGCGCTCGAGTGTGTACCAGAGCACCTGCCCCAGGCCTGAAGCATTTGGCCCCATGCTGGGCTTTCCATAGCCTTCAGGCAGGCGATCACCAACCTCCTGCAGCCGCTCGCTGGTGAGCTGGCGTGCGAAGTAGATGTCCATGTCGTCCTCAAAGTAGACAGAGACAAAGGACAGCCCGAACAGGCTGACCGAGCGGATCTCCTGCACCTTCGGCAGGCCAGCCATCGCCGACTCGACCGGAAACGTGAGTAGCTGCTCGACATCTTCGGCGGCGAGCCCCGGCGACTCGGTGTAGATGCTCACCTGCACCGGTGTCACGTCCGGGAATGCATCAATGGGCACCGTACTGACTGCGCGCAGTCCGAGAAAGGCGATCACGGCAAAGGCAATCAGCACCAGCACCTTGTAGCGCAACGAGAGTTCGACGAGATGGTTTAGCATTGCGCGGCTCCCAAGCCTTGGCCCAGAAACTCAGTGCGCATGGCCTTCTCCCAGCTGGGCCTTCAGCATCCGCGCCTTGAGCACGTACGTGCCAGCAACGACGACACGGTCGCCGGGTGCCACACCTGTCGCCAGGATGGTGTGGTCACCCACCACGGCGCCGGCCGTGATCGGGACCGGCTCGAACTCGCCCGAAGCCTTTTCACGGAAGACCACCGTCTGGCCCTGCAGCTGCACGATGGCCTCGGTGGGCACGGCGAGCTGGTCGATGCCGGAACCATCGACCGAGAGGCTGACCTCGACAAAGTCCCCCGCGTGGAGCAGGTCTCCATCGTTCGGCACTTCGATACGGACGTGCGCATTGCGGGTGTCCTCGGCCGTGCGGTGCGCACTCTGCACGACGCGGCCCGGCAGGCGGACACCGGCGGCCACGACGGTGGCGTCCTTGCCGACGACGACACGGCGCGCAATCTCGGCAGGCAGCGTGGCGTCGACCCAGACGGTGGACTCGTCGACGAGGCGAAAGAGAGTGAAGCCTGGCTCAATGCGCTGCCCGATCACAAAGTCATCTTCGGTGAGGCGACCGGCATGCGGGGCAAACAATGTGTATTCGCCATTGGCGGACCCGGAGACGCTTGTCGCGATGCCATAGGCCCGGGCCTTGGCCCGCGCCTGCTCCACGGCCACGGCCGCCTCGGTGTAACGGCGACCCGAAACGGCCTCCTTGCCGAGTGACTGAACTCGTTGCCACTCCTGCTCGGCGATCCTCAGCTCGCCCTGTGCCTCGGCAACCTCGACGCTCGACAGCGACACGAGCGCCGTACCGGCGGCCACTTCGTCGCCGAGTCTGGCGTGTCGGCGCACCACCAGTGACTCGACGCGCGGCGTGATCAGCGTGACGCCATACGCGTTGTCGACCACTTCTCCGGGTGCCTGCAACACCTCGCCCAGGCGCATGGGAGCCAGGGCTTCGATGCGAAGGCCGGCCGCAGTCTGCTCCTCCGCCGTCATCGTCAGCGGTGCATCGGCTTCATCGCCATGCTCATCGGCGTCGTCGGTGTGCTCGTCCGCGGCTGCAGTCGCGGCGGAGGCGTCCGGCGTCCCGGACGATTCAGCTGTCTCCTGTGAGCAGCCTGACAGTGTGGTCAGCACCAACAGAAGCGTCAGCGCGGCCACGGGGATGATGCGATTCATGGGGTCACCTCGGAGACTGGAGGATCAAAGCCAACCCACGTGTCGAGTTGGCCGGTCGAATACAGGGTGTCGACGTAGCTGCGCCACAGCCGGCCGCGCAGGTCGGCTCCGGCCAGCGCCGTGTCGAGCGTCTGCTTGAGCTGGATCAAATAGTCGGCGGTGCTGACTTCGCCGGCGCGCCATAGCCGCTCGAGAAGATCGGCGCGCGCTGCGACATCAGTGCCCGGACTTTGCGACCAGCGCGTCCATGCGTCGCGCACGGCGCCATAGGAACTGATGCTTCGTTCAGCGCGGGCGCGCAGTTCCAACTCGGCCCGTCGCAGTTCCGCACTTGCGGCGGCGGAGTCTGCCTTGGCGGCCGCGAGTTCGGCGCTGAATCGGTTGCGTACGAATAGCGGCATGCTGACCGCTACGCCGACCACGCCTTCGGTACCCGCGCCGGTCCCCAGGTCCTTGCGACCGCCATACAGGCTAACAGTGGGATCCGGGCGGCGGTCCCGTTCCGCGATCACGATGCGTGTCGCTGAGCTGGCGGCGATCGCAGCCGCAATGCGCCCCTCGGGTGCGGCCGCAACCTGCCACGACGGGTCAGTCATCCACATTGCGGGCACGCCGAGTTGTGCAATATCAGCGGCACCGGAGGGATTGCCGCCGACAGCTCGGTAAGCCTCTGCCGCGCTGGCCGCGTCCGCGAGCAAGGTTGCTTGTTCCGCCTGAGCCTCGTCCCGGGCGAGCAACGCCAGGTCACGCTCCAGACTCGAGATGTCGCCCACCGTGAGCTGACGCTCGGCCAGGTCAGCGAAGCGCTGCATCAAGGCGAGGCGCTCCGCGCCGATACGCAAGCGCTCCTGCGCAACGCCATGCTCAGTCCAGGCCTGCAGCCAGCGCTGTGCAAATCCGCTGCGGCGTAAGGCGGCTTCGGCTTCGGCGACGAGCAGGTCGGCCTGTCCGGCATCCGTGCGGGCGCGCCGCTTACCGGATAGGTCGAGCGTCAGGGCCAAGCCGGCGGTCGTGGTCTCCTCTGGACCTTCGTCGTCGTAGGCCAACTCCAGGTCGGGGTTGTAAAGGGGGCTCGAGCTTGCCACGGCACGAGCCTCGGCGGCGGCGAGCGCCTGTTCGGTGGCTTCTGCGGCGGGATGCAGAGACCAGGCTTCGCGAAGGGCACTGCGTAGGGCAGCGAGCGGCGAATCCGACGGCGGCAAGGGGGCGCCGACCGCCGTACTCGTGCTGAATACGGCAATCAGTGCGCCGGTGCACGCCACCACACGGGCGCGCGCCGAAAGTGAAATCGGCATCGATGGAATCCTCTGAACAACAGACAGCAGCCCGTCGTGCAATTACACGACGGGACACAGTTATCCGCGGTTCAGACTATCGGTGGCCGGAGCTCCCGATCGGGTGCAACGCTGGCCCGAAGCGTTTGCCGATGCACCTGCGTTTCCTCGCCAGCCAGCACTGACATGACGTCGATCGACGCGGGCAGAGTGGCCGAGAAGTGACAGGCGCAGTGCAGGCAGTGTCCAGCGGCAGCGCTGGTAGACGGCTCGCTGGATGTGCTGTCGTCGCCCACCTGCTCGGCGACGGCGGTGTGAGCACCGCCCGCCAGAGACTCGGCGATGTCATGTGGCGCGCAGGCCATGACCATGCCGACCCGCATCAGGCATACCAACAGCAGCAACCCTGCGAGCCACGTAGAGCGACGCAGGGATTCCAGCCGGAACGGCATTGACGTCACAGTCGACATTGGTTTCAGTCTAACAGTCGACTCGCGACGCTCACAAGCGCAGCTGCCTAATTGCCGTGCGCAATACGTCATAGGAGGTGTGCAGGAACAGCACGGCAACCAGCGCGCCGATTAGCAGGTCCGGCCAGCCCTGCCCGAGCCATGCGACAGCGCCTGCGGCCGCGATTACGCCTGCGTTGCTGAATACATCGTTACGCGAGCACAGCCAGACCGAGCGCAGGTTGATGTCCTGATCCCGGAAGCGCATCAGCAGGAAAAAGCAGGTCAGGTTGGCCACCAGCGCGATGGACGCGGCGACGGCCATGATCGGTGCCTCCGGTGTGACGTCAAGGAATGCCTTGCGGCCGACCTCCGCCAGTACCGCGAGGCCGAAGATCCCCTGAATCACACCCTTGACCACACCGGCACCCGCCCGCCAGCGCAGTGAACGACCGACGACCAGCAAGCTGAGGGCATAGACGCCGGCATCCCCGAGACTGTCCAGCGAATCGGCTTGCAGGGCCGTGGACCCGGCCCACCATCCCGCGGTGTACTCACCGACGAACAAGGCGGCGTTGATTGCCAGAACGATCCAGAGGACTCGTTGCTGGTCGCGATTTGCAGCCGCTGACAGCAGTTCGGCGGTTTCCTCGCAGGCGCATGCGGATGCGCAGGCGGACGCGGACGTTGACGTGGACGAGGGGTTCATGGCGGGGCATCCTAGACCCTGTACTGACTACAGGGTCAAGCCATGAAGATCGGCGAAGCGGCGGCGGCG
>CAYLTE010000115.1:11185-12536 GCA_964386195.1 uncultured Burkholderiales bacterium
ACCGAGGACCTGCGGCGGGCGATGGAACGCGAGAGCGGCCAGGACCTCGAGCGGGTATCGCACTTACCGGCAGGACGAGGTGGATCGGTTGCGATTCATCACGCGAGGGCGCGAACTCGGATTCAGCCTGGAGGAGATTCGCAGTCTGCTCGCACTGGCCGACGATCCCGCTTTGTCTTGCCGCGACGTCGACCAGTTGGCCCGCCATCACCTTGCCGACATCCAGCAACGCGTGGGCGAATTGCGGCGCATTGCTCGCGAACTTGAACGGACCATTGCGAGCTGCGCAGGAGGTAGACGCGGCCAATGTGCGATCCTGGGCGCACTACGCCGACGCTCCACTCCGCGTTCGAGCAGCTCACCGAGCTGACCGCGCTTAGGTTGGCATAGTGCCTCCGTCCGTCGTCCTGCCGGCTGGCTAGATTGTCGGGGTACGTACGGCCTCAAGCGCGTCGATTGCAGAGGGCAAACTCGCGTGACCTCGCCCGGTTCGGCCCCGGTTCGGTCCGCCCCGCCGCAACTCCATGACCCGCATGCCCCTCGGCGCCAGTTCGGTGCGAAGTTCGGACGGCGGGGTTCGGAATAGGCTCGGTCAGGCAGGGCGGTTCGGTCGGCCCCTGGAAAACCCCTTACCGGTCTTCAACTTTCTGGCGCCTCCAGGGCCTCTCCCTTGTACTGAAAATCCGCGTGTCGTTGGTTCGATTCCGACCCTGGCCACCATTTAAATCAATAAGTTAGGCTAGTATTTCGGAGCGCCGAGCTATCTCGATGCGGGTTGGTGCCCAATTGGTGCCCATGCCGTCCGCTTCGCGCTAGGCAACGAGTAGTTGATCGCGGGTTGGCGCTAGAGACTCGCGTGGATTCCTGTGACGATCTCATGCGTGTTGGGACCACGTAGACGAATCCGCCGCGATCAATAGACGGACACGGAGACAATGGGGGCGCGACGCACGGAGAGAGATTCAGTTCCACCATGGCGCGGGGAATTATTGCCATCCGCATAATCACCAGCAGTTCGGTCCTGAAAGAGCAGCAACACTCCGAAACTTTGTCCTAAGGCCCGAGAAGTTCCATAAATTGTCGACCAGACTCTTTCCGCTCGTTGCGAATAGTTCATTGTCGAATGGCAAACGGACTCGCAGTTAGTTTTTTTTTGCCGATCGGCAGAATGTACTAGGTCGATCAAGCGGCCCCGCCCCCGCCCCCCTTGGCAGACCTCGGGCGCGTCGGCCGCACACGGTTTGGGGCTCGTCAGGGGAGGCCGGCACCGCACAAATCGCCCACGGCTAAGTGTCCGCGGCCAATGACAAGGGCAACAGCTGTGCCGACCATTGACAGATCCGAGCCGCTT
>CAYLTE010000116.1:0-12533 GCA_964386195.1 uncultured Burkholderiales bacterium
AGATGCCGACGTACTTGCCCTTGCTGCGGCAAGCCTGTATCGCCATCTGCAGCATCGCCTTCACCGCCGGGTCGCGCTCGTCGAAGCTGCCGGCGACGATGCCCGAATCCCGGTCGACACCCAGCGTGAGCTGCGTCATGTCGTTCGAGCCGATGGAGAAACCGTCGAAATACTCGAGAAACTGCTCTGCGAGCAGGGCATTCGACGGGATCTCGCACATCATGATGATGCGCAAGCCGTTCTCGCCGCGCCTCAGGCCGTTCTCGGCGAGCAGATCGATGACCTGCTTCGCCTCGTTCACCGTACGCACGAAGGGGACCATGATCTCGATGTTGGTGAGCCCCATCTCGTCGCGCACCTTCTTGAGCGCCTTGCACTCGAGCTCGAAGCAGTCGCGGAAGCTGGGATCGATATAACGCGAGGCACCGCGGAAGCCCAGCATCGGGTTCTCCTCGTGCGGCTCGTAGCGCTGCCCGCCTACCAGGCTCGAATACTCGTTCGACTTGAAGTCAGACATGCGCACGATCACCGGTTTGGGCGCGAACGCCGCGCCGAGGGTGGCGATCCCCTCCGCCAGCTTCTCGCCATAGAAAGTGCGCGGATCCGGATAGGCCGCGCAGCGCTTCTGAATCTCCTTCTTGAGATCCGGCGGCACGTTCGGATAGGACAGTACTGCCTGAGGATGGATGCCGATCATTCGCGCAATGATGAACTCCAGGCGCGCCAGACCGATGCCGGCATTGGGCAGGCGCTGGAAGTCGAACGCCAGCTCCGGATTGCCCACGTTCATGCTGATCTTCACCGGCGACTTCGGCATCGCCTCGACCGACAGGTCGATCACCTCCACCTCGAGACGCCCGAGGTAGACGTACCCCGTGTCTCCTTCGGCGCAGGACACCGTGACTTCCTCGCCTTCGCGCAGGTTTTGCGTCGCATCGCCGGTCCCCACCACGGCAGGGATGCCCAGCTCGCGCGCGATGATGGCCGCGTGGCAGGTGCGGCCGCCGCGATTGGTGACGATGGCGGCAGCACGCTTCATCACCGGTTCCCAGTCGGGATCGGTCATGTCCGTGACCAGCACGTCGCCCGGCTGGACGCGCGACATTTCGCTGGCGTCGGTGACCAGGCGTACGGGACCGATGCCGACCCGGTTGCCGATGGCCCGGCCGGAGGCACGGATCTCGGAACGCGCCTTGAGCCGGAAGCGCTTCTGCGTATCGAGCTTGGCGTTGGCCTTCACCGTCTCCGGCCGCGCCTGCAGGATGTAGAGCTTGCCGTCTACGCCGTCGCGGCCCCATTCGATGTCCATCGGGCGGCCGTAGTGGCGTTCGATGATCACGGCATAGCGCGCGAGCTCCTCCACTTCTGCATCGGTGATCGAGAACCGGCTGCGCTCCTCTTCCGGCACATCGACCGTGCGCACCGATCGCCCTGCTTCACGCGTCTCCGAGAAGCACATCTTGATCAGCTTCGAGCCGACCGTGCGGCGCAGGATCGCCGGCTTGCCGGCCTCGAGGGCAGGCTTGTACACGTAGAACTCGTCGGGATTCACCGCCCCCTGCACCACGGTCTCTCCCAGCCCGTACGAAGCGGTGATGAACACGACCCGGTCGAACCCCGACTCGGTGTCGAGCGAGAACATCACCCCGCTGGAACCAAGGTCGCTACGTACCATGCGCTGGATGCCGGCGGAGAGCGCCACGTCCGCGTGGGTGAACCCCTTGTGCACGCGATAGCTGATGGCGCGATCGTTGTACAGCGATGCGAACACGTGTCGGATGGCGTCGAGCAGGTTGTCGACGCCATGGATGTTGAGATAGGTCTCCTGCTGGCCCGCGAAGGACGCGTCGGGCAGATCCTCGGCCGTGGCCGAGGAGCGCACAGCAAAGGACATCTCGTCGGCGCTGCCGTGGCCGAGCTCGACGTAGGCCGCCCGGATCTCCTCCTCGAGCCGCTGCGGCAGCGGCGCCCCGACGATCCATCTGCGGATCTGCGATCCGGCCTCGGCGAGCGCCTTGACGTCGTCCACGTCCAGCTTGGACAGCACCTCCTCGATCTTGCCGGCGAGCCCGTTCGCGGCGAGAAAATCCCGGTAAGCCGCCGCCGTGGTCGCGAAGCCACCCGGCACGCGCACGCCGAGGTGCTCGAGCTGGGTGATCATCTCCCCCAGAGAGGCATTCTTGCCCCCAACCTGTCCCACGTCGTTCATCCGAAGCCGATCGAACGGCAGGACATACGCCTCACTGGTCATGAAATTCCCCGTTGTTTGTGTGATGCCGACTGAGAGTCTGCGAGGGACGGTCCGGCATGTGCTCGTATACCGTCGGGTCGTGGTATTTTACCGGCCAGGATATTGCTTTGCACCAATTCGATGACTCCTCGTCGCAGTGCATTTTTCATTTCGGACCGCACGGGCATTACCGCCGAGATGCTCGGCCACGGCCTGTTGACGCAGTTCGACCAGATCGAATTCACCGAGACCACCCTGCCCTTCGTGGACAACGTGGAGAAGGCCCGGGCTGCGGTCGAGGAGATCAATGGCGCCGGCCGCCGCGACGGCATGCGGCCCCTGGTGTTCAGCACGCTGGTCGACCCGGCGGTGATCGACGTGGTCGCGCGCGCCGAGGCCCTCGTCCTTGACTGTTTCCAGATCTTCATCGCGCCCATGGAAGCGGAACTGGGCGTGCGCTCCTCGCATGCGGTCGGTCGATCCCACAGCGTGGCGAATGGAGCGGGCTACTTCCGGCGCATCGACGCGGTGAATTACGCCTTGAGCTACGACGACGGCCAATCGACCAAGGACCTGGACAATGCCGATGTGATCCTGGTTGGCGTGTCACGCAGCGGCAAGACGCCAACCTGCCTGTACCTCGCCCTGCAGTACGGCGTGAAGGCGGCCAACTACCCGCTCATCCCCGAGGACTTCGGGACGATGAAGCTGCCAGGCGTGCTCACGCGCATGCGCCACAAGCTGTTCGGCCTGACCATCCTGCCCGACCGGCTGCACCAGATCCGCAGCGAGCGTCGGCCGGGAAGCCAGTACGCAGCCCTGCCCAATTGCGTGGCCGAGGTGCGCGAAGCCGAGGCGCTGATGCGCAACGAGGACATCCCGTACCTGGACACCACCACACGCTCGATCGAAGAGCTGGCATCGACGATCATGCATCAGGCTAGCCTGCAGCGGCACATCTACTAGGGGCAGCGCTGTCCGGCCTTGCCTAGGCGAGCAGGCGTCCGGCCGTGCCCACGGCAACCACGATCAATCCGAGCAGCAGATTGATGCCCACGAGCCGCCGGATCTGCCCCAGGGCCGTGCCCGCTGCCGGCCACTCCTGGCCCTCGACCAGGCGATTCAATCGCCGGTACGGTGCGAAAAATACGTGGGCGAAGATCAGCATCATGACGATGCCGGCGGCGAACATGACGTGCACGTGGGGTGCCACGGCCGCGAAGCCGCCCATCCTTCCCAGCATCCACAGGCCGCTGCCCAGGATGCCGGCCACCGACACCCACACCCAGGGAAAGAAGCGTCGGAAGGTCGCCTGCCACAGGCGCAGCCGTTCGGGAGGCTGCAGCACTGCGGCGGCCGCGGGACGAAGCGCCACGTACGCGAAGAACATCCCGCCTACCCACAGGACCGTGCCTAGCACGTGAATGAAGCGTGCGATATCCATATCAGAATAGTTTGCCTTGAACCAGCAGTTCGCGCACCGGCGCGAAGCTGCGCCGGTGATGCGCACTCGGTCCGTGCAAGCGCAGAGCCTGCAGGTGTTCGCTCGTCCCGTACCCCTTGTGCCGGTCGAAGCCGTAGCGCGGACAGCGTTCGTGCAGGGCGACCATCGCCGCATCGCGTGCGCATTTCGCCAGGATCGACGCCGCGGAGATCGCCGGCACCGTCGCGTCTCCCTGCACCACGGCGCGTGCCCCGGCCGGCGCGTTCCTCGGCACGTACAGGCCATCCACGAGCACCTCGTGCGCCTCGACGCACAGGCTGTCGAGTGCCCGCTGCATGGCGAGCAGCGAAGCCTGCAGTATGTTGAGACGGTCGATTTCCTCGACCGTCGCGCTCGCAATGGCCCACCCCAATGCATCCGCGCGGATCCGTTCGGCGAGCGCCTCGCGCTGTGCGCTGCTCAGCTGCTTGGAATCGGCCAGCCCCTCGATGGGGCGACGGGGATCGAGCACCACGCACGCCGCCACCACCTCGCCAGCCAGCGGACCTCTGCCGGCTTCGTCCACCCCGCACACCAGCGCGCGCGGTCTCATGCGGGGACCGGCGCTTCCGAGGGCAATGGCGTGCGACTTCCGAGCAACGGCAGCAGCGCCTCCACCAGCCGGGTGCTCGTGTCCTGGCGCAATTGGCGATGCAGGTCCAGGAAGACGTTCTCCTGGCGTGCGCGCACCAGCTTGTCGGCGAGGACGTTGAGCAGGGCCTGGCCGAGATTCTCCGGCGTGGCGTCGTCCTGCAGGATCTCAGGCACGACGAAGCGGCCGGCCAGGATGTTGGGCAGGGATACGTACGGAAGGCGGTGCCCCTTGCGCTTCACCGCCGCGAAGGTTGCCGGCGAGAGGCGATAGGTCACCACCATGCTGCGCTTGAGCAGCGCGGCTTCCAGTGTCGCCGTACCCGAGGCGAGCAGCACGACGTCGGCTGCCGTCATCGCCATCTGCGCGTGTCCGAAGAGGATCGTGAGCGGTAGGTCCTGCGCGGCGTGCCGGTACAACGCCGCCTCGAACAGGGCGCGCGTCTCCCGGCTCTGCAGCGGCACCAGGAAATGAACCGCGCCCGCGAGTTGGCGGTGAACGCGCTGTGCGGTCTGCACGAACAAGTCGGCCATGTACTCGAGTTCACTCTGCCGGCTGCCGGGCAGCAGCGCGATCACGTTCGGCGCCGCCGTGAGATGGAACTGCTCGCGGGCCAGCTCGCGATTGGGGATCTCGGGGATCTGGTCGGCCAGCGGATGGCCGACGAAGCAAGCCGATACGCCGTGCTGCTCGAGGAAAGGCGCCTCGAACGGGAACAGGCACAGGACCCGGTCCGTGGCGCGCCGCAGGTGCGGGATGCGCTTGGCCCGCCACGCCCATACCTGGGGCGACACGTACTGGACGGTTCGGATCCCCCGCGCCTTCAACTGCCCCTCCAGTCCGAGGTTGAAATCGGGCGCGTCCACGCCGATGAAGAGGGCCGGCGGATCGGCGAGCAGACGACGGCGCAGATCGTTACGGATACCCAGAATGCGCGGCAGGTGCTTCAACACCTCGACGTAGCCGCGCACGGCCAGCGCCTCGGCGGGATGCCAGGCCTCGAACCCGGCAGCGCGCATGCGCGGGCCTCCGATGCCCACGAACCGCGCGTGCGGCAGCGCCGCCTTCACCGCACTCACGAGGTGCGCGCCGAGCACGTCTCCGGAAGCCTCGCCCGCCACCATGGCGATGCGCGGTGCGGCACGGGTATCCATTGGGAAAGCGCTCAGCGGATGATGCCGCGGTCGGTGGTTGCGAGGAAATCGGAGAGGATGCGCAGGTGAGGATTGGACTGCGCCTGCTCGGCGATGACGGCCTTGGCCTCCACGAAGCCGAGCTTGGTGCGGTAGAGCGTCTTGTAGGCGCGACGGATGTTCTCGATGTCCTCGCCGCTGAAGCCGCGCCGCTTGAGGCCCTCGCTGTTGATGCCGTGCGGTGCCGCCGAATTCCCTCCGGCCATGACGTAGGGCGGCACATCGCGCAACACGACCGATCCGCCGGCGGTGAACGCGTGGGCGCCAACGCGGCAGAACTGGTGTACCAGAGTGCCGCCACCCAGGATCACGTGGTCGCCGATGCTCACGTGGCCGGCCAGCTGGGAGGAATTGGCCAGTACCACGTTGCTGCCGACCTGACAGTCGTGCGCGACGTGGGCGTAGGCCATGATCCAGTTGTTGTCCCCCACGCGCGTGATCCCGACGTCCTGCGCAGTGCCGAGGTTGAGCGTGCAGTATTCGCGGATCGTGTTGTTGTCGCCGATCTCGAGCCGGGTCGGCTCCCCTCGATACTTCTTGTCCTGCGGCGGCTCGCCCAGACACGCGAAGGAATGGACTCGATTGTTGCGGCCCAGCCGCGTATGGCCGCGCACGACGACGTGATGGCCGAGCACGGTGCCATCGCCGATCTCGACGTTCTCTTCCACGATGCAGAACGCGCCGATCTCGACATTCTCCCCGAGGCGCGCATTGGGGTGGATCAGCGACGTCGCGTGGACGAGGGTGCTCACGCGCCCTGCTCCTTGATCGTGCACATGAGTTCGGCCTCGGTGACGACGGTGTCGCCCACCCGGGCCAGCGCCTCGAATTTGCCGATTCCGCGAACCTGTCTGCCCATCTTCACTTCCAGGATGAGCTGATCGCCGGGGGTGACCGGCTTCTTGAAGCGCGCGTTGTCGATGCCCACGAAGTAGTAGAGCACCTTGCGATGCTCCAGACCGCCGAGCGTCTTGTACGACAGGATGCCAGCAGCCTGGGCCATCGCCTCCAGGATCATCACCCCGGGCATGATCGGCACGTCGGGAAAATGGCCCTGGAAGAACGGTTCGTTGATGGCCACGTTCTTCACGGCCATGATGCTCTTTCCAGGCTCGCAGTGGAGGACACGATCGACCAGGAGAAACGGGAATCGATGCGGAAGGCACTCCAGGATTTCCTTGATCTCCATGCTGTTCAAGTCGATTTCCTTTCCATGTCTGCGAGGCGGGACTCGAGTTCCCGTACGCGGTTGGCTAGTGCGTCCAGGTGCCGGATGTGGGCGGCGTTGCGCAGCCAGTCCTGATGCTGCGAGATGGGAAACAGGCCGCTGTACGTGCCGGGTTTGAGGATCGATTTCGGCACCGCGGTGGCCCCGCCGATCTCGACGTTGTCCACGATCTGCAGGTGCCCGCCGATCATCGCGCTGCCTCCGATGCGGCAGTAGCGGCCGATCCGCGTGCTGCCGGCGATGCCCACGCAGCCGGCGATGGCCGTGTGCGCGCCGATGCGGCAGTTGTGGCCGATCTGGATCTGGTTGTCCAGCTTCACGCCTTCCTCGATGACGGTATCGTCCAGCGCGCCGCGGTCTATGGTGGTGTTCGCGCCGACCTCAACGTCGTCGCCGATGACCACGCGCCCGATCTGCGGAATCTTGCGCCAGGCTCCTCCGTCCATGGCCAGCCCGAAGCCGTCCGCGCCGATCACGGCACCGCTGTGCACGATGATGCGGCTGCCCAGTACGCAGTCATGATAGACCGTCACGTTGGACATCAGCCGGCAGTCCTCGCCCAGCGCTGTACCGCGCGCGATGCGTGTGCCGGGACCCAGGTAGCAGCGCTCGCCCACGCGAGCGCCCGGTCCGATGCTGACGTGTGCCCCGACGTGCGCGGTGGCGGCCACGTGGGCCGTCGGATCGATCGAGGCCGTGGGGTGCACGCCGGGAGCGAAGGTTTCCGGCGGATTGAAGTGCGTCGAGAGGCGAGCGAACAGAGCGTAGGGGTTGTCGCAGACGATCAGCGGCCACCCGGCGAGATCGCGGTCGTTCGGTCCGACGATGAGGGCAGTTGCGCGGCACTGGTCCAGCGTCTTTCGGTACCGCTCCTGCGCGAAGAAGGAGATCTGTCCCGGGCGGGCGTTCTCGAGCGTACCCACCTGACTCACCGAGGTGGTGCCGTCGCCGACGACCGAACCGCCGAAGTGGCGCACGATCTCGTCTAGGGTGAGCGCGACCGTCGGACTCATCGCGGAGCCTCCCCGGTGCAAAGCAAGTCGGTAGCGGGCTCGGTCAAGATCGGTGTGGGTCGAGGAGGTGGCGGAGGCCTACTTGTCCGCCAGCGCCTTCAGCACCTTGTCGGTGATGTCGATCCGGGGACTGCGGTAGACCGCCTCCTGCAGGATCAGGTCGAACTTCTCGCTCTCGGCGATCTGCTGGATGACCTTGTTCGCGCGATCCAGCACCTGCGCCAGTTCTTCATTCTTGCGCAGGTTCAAGTCTTCGCGCAATTCCCGCTGCGTACGCTGCAGGTCGCGATTGAGCCGGGCAAGTTCCTGTTCCTTGTTGCGCCGATCGCTCTCGGTGAGGGTGACGCCCTCCTTCTCGAGCTGGGTCTGCAGATCTTTCGCCTGTCTGGCGAGTTTCTGCAGTTCGGCGTCGCGCGGGGCGAACTCCTTTTCCAGCTTCTTGAGGGCGCGCACCGCCGGGGCGGCTTCACGGAAGAGCCGCTCGGTACTGACGAAGCCGATCTTGATGTCGTTCGCCTGCGCCCATCCCGCTGCGCACAGCAGCAGGATGCCGCACACCATCCGCAATCTGTTCAAGGCGTGTCTCCTGTGGCCATGCCGGGCAGCCGCCCGGCCGAACCGAAACCCGTGGACCGTCGCATATCTTAAAACACCGTACCGATCGAGAACTGGAAGGGCTGTTCCTCGTCCTCGTCCGTCGCGTTGAGCGGGAAACCGAAGGAGATCTTCAGCGGCCCCATCGGCGAGAACCAGCTCAGCGCCACGCCGGCCGAGGCGCGCGTCTCGCCGAAATCGTAGGTCTCCCCGACCAATCCGGCATCGACGAAGGCAGAAAGCCTCACCGACCGGTCCTTCTCGAGCCCCGGGAATGGAAAGAAGAACTCGGCCGACACCAGCGCCATCCGGCTGCCGCCGATGTTATCGCCGCTTTCGTCCTCCGGCCCGATCGACGCGGTCTCGTAACCGCGCACCGTACCGACGCCCCCCAGGTAGAAGTTCTTGTAGAACGGCAGGGGCTTGTCGTTGTAGCCGTCGGCGTAGCCCACGCGCCCGGTGAGCTGCAGCACGTTCTCGCGGCCCACGGGCAGGAACCACTGCAACTCGTACTGGCCACGGTAGTAGCGCAACTCCCCCGGAGGAATGGCGACTTCCACCGACGCCTTCTGGAATGTCCCGCGCCGGGTGTAGATGGCGCTGTCGCGCTTGTCGCGCGACCAGCCGGCTGTGAGCGGCAGGGCGGTGTTCTCGGGCCCGAACTCCTCGACGAAGTCTCTGTAGCGCTGCGAGCTGTCCTCGAACAGGTCGATCTTGGTGCGCTCGGCCGCCAGACCGTAGTTGATCGTGTCGGTTTCGTTGATCGGCACCGAGAGGCGCACACCGGCTCCGATCGTGTCGGTGGCGTACGAGGACACCGACAGGCTGGACGAATCCACCTCGCGCTTGTATAGGTCGACGCCCAGCCCCACTCCGTCGTCGGTGAAGTAGGGCCGCGTGAACGACACCGCGTACACGGTGTTGACCTTGCCCGTGTTGAGCTGCAGGGACATCGCGTTGCCGGTTCCGAACAGGTTGTTCTGTGACACCGAGCCGCTGAAGATTACGCCTTCGGCCGTGGAGTATCCCACGCCGAACAGCAGGTTTCCCGTAGGCCGCTCCACCACGTTCACGCTCACGTCGACCTGGTCCGGCACCCCCGGAACCGCGACCGTGTCCACCGTGACCTCGGAGAAGTAGCCGAGCTTGTCCACGCGCTGCTTCGAACGCTGAAGCAAGGCGGCGGAGTACCAGCCGCCCTCCAGCTGACGCAACTCGCGTCGAATCACCTCGTCGCGCGTGGTGGAGTTGCCCGAGATGTTGATGCGGCGCACGTAGACCCTTCGACCTGGATCGACGTACAGCGTGAAGGACACCTCGCCCGTATCGCGATTGATGTCCGGCACCGGGTTGATGTTGGCAAAGGCGTAGCCATCGTCACCCATCCGGTCGGCCATGAGCTTGGTCGACTCGGTCAGCTTCTCGCGGGAGAACTGGTCTCCAGGCTCGAGTTGCAAAAGCTTGCGCAGATCCTTCTCGGGCACGATGAGATTCCCGGCGAAGCGGAAATCGGTGACCTTGTACCGACGTCCTTCGGTGACGTTGATGGTGAGGAAGATGTCTTTCTTGTCCGGGGAGATCGACACCTGCGTGGAGTCGATGGTGAACTCCAGGAAGCCTTCGTTGAGATAGAACGATCGCAGGGTTTCGAGATCCGCTTCGAGCTTCTGCCGCGAGTACTGATCGTTCTTGCTGTACCAGGTGAGCACACCCGGCGTGCGCAGAACGAACAGATTGCGCAGCGTCTTTTCCTTGAACGCCTGATTGCCGACGAAATTGATCTGTCGGATCTTCGCGACGCCGCCCTCGACGATGTTGAACTGAATGGCAACGCGATTGCGCTCGAGCGGCGTGACGGTGGTGTTGACCTGGGCCGCGTACTTGCCGCGGCTGAGGTATTGCGTCTTCAACTCCTGCTCGGCGCGCTCGAGCAGCGCGCGATCGAGGATGCGACCCTCGGAGAGTCCGATGTCCTTGAGGGCTGCCTTCAGGATGTCCTTGCTGAACTCCTTCTGGCCGGTGAAGGTGATCTGATCGATGGCGGGCCGCTCCTCGACCATCACCACCAGCACGCCCTCGTCGGATTCGAGTCGAACGTCCTTGAAGAAGCCGGTGGCGAACAGAGAGCGCACCGCCGCGGAGGCCTTCTGTTCGGTGAGCGTGTCGCCCACACGCACCGGGAGGTAACTGAAGATCGTTCCCGCCTCGGTGCGTTGAATCCCCTCTACGCGAATATCCTTGACGACGAAGGGTTCGAAGGCGGCGGCACTGAGAGTGGTGAATCCTGAGAGGAGTAGCAGCAGCCTCGACAGCTTCATTCGCAGTCTGTTTTATCCGCCGACGAGGCGGTTGATGTCGTTGTAGATCGCGAAGGCCATCAGCGAGAAGAGCAGCACCATGCCGACGCGCTGGCCGATCTCCATGGCCCTGTCCGATACGGGCCGACCCTTGACCATCTCCACGAGATAATACATCAAGTGCCCACCATCCAATAACGGCACCGGAAGCAGATTGAGCACGCCCAGGCTGATGCTGATCAGCGCGATGAAGCTGACGTACGCCAGCCATCCCATCTGTGCGGACTGTCCGGCGTAGTCGGCAATCGTGATTGGACCGCTGAGGTTCTTGATCGACACCTCGCCGACGATCATCTTGCCCAGCATTCGCAGGCTGAGGATCGAGACTTCCCAGGTGCGCTGGACGCCTTGCACCACGGATTCGACGGGGCCGTAGCGGATCGTGGTCAGGTGCTCGCGAAGCAGCGTGGCATCGGGCAGTATGCCGATCCGTCCGATTGCACGGCCGGCGCTGTCCACGGCCTCCGGCGTCACCGTGTTGGCCACGCGCTCGCCGCCGCGCTGCACCTGCAGCGCGACGTCCTTGCCGGCCTGCGGCGCCACCGCGCCAACGAGGTCGTCCCAGTTGTGCACCTCGACGCCGTCGGCGGAGACGATTCGATCGCCCACCCGCAGCCCGGCCCGTGCGCCGGCGGAACCCTCCTGGATGCTGCCTACGACGGGCGGCAGGTGCCGGCGCAGACCCACCTTCGCGAGGAAGTCGCCGTCGAGGTCCGCGGCGCTCAGCGACGACAGGTCGAGTTCCCGGAACTCGACGCGCTCGGCGGCATCGCGCACTTCCACGCGCACGCGCTCGCGCGCAACGGCGTGCTCGAGCAGAACCCAGCGCACGTCCTGCCAGGTTCGTACCGGCTCGTCACCGATCTCGAGGATGGTCTCTCCCGCCTGGAACTGGGCAAGGGACGCGGGCGTACCCGCCTGCGGCTGTCCCACCACCGGCGTCACGCCCGGGACGCCGACCATGAAGAGCAGCCAGTACACGAAGATGGCCAGCAGGAAATTGGCGATCGGTCCGGCGGAGACGATCGCGAAGCGGCGATACACCGACTGGCGGTTGAATGCGCGGTGGCGCTCAGCGGGCGCGACGTCGCCCTCGCGCTCGTCGAGCATCTTCACGTAGCCGCCAAGCGGCAATGCAGACACCGTCCACTCGGTCCGGTCCGCGCCCAGTCTGCGGATGAACAGCGGCCGTCCGAATCCCACCGAGAAGCGCAGCACCTTCACCCCGCACCAGCGCGCCACGAGGTAGTGGCCAAACTCGTGGATCACGATCAGTACGCCCAGGGCGACGATGAAGGCGATCAGGGTGGTCAACAGCGTCATTCGAGTACTCCCGGATGTGGCGCGATCGCGGCTGCGGTGCCGATCAGACGCGCGTCAGCGCCTGCTCGGCGGCATCCCTCGCGCGCCGGTCGGCATCGAACACGTCGTCCAGTGAGTGTGCCACCCGCTGCTGAACGCGGGCGAGCACCGTTTCGATGACCTGGGCGATGCGGTCGAAGCGAAGACCGCCTTCCAGGAAACGCGCCACGGCGACTTCGTTCGCGGCATTGAGCACCGCTGGCGCAGTGCCGCCGCTTCGCAGCGCCTCGTACGCCAGCTGCAGGCAGGGAAAGCGCGCCGCGTCGGGCCGCTCGAAATGGAGCCCCGTCAGATCGAAAAAGTTCAATGACCCGACGCCAGATTCGATGCGCTCGGGAAATGCGAGCGCGTGCGCGATCGGCGTGCGCATGTCCGGATTGCCCATCTGCGCGATGACCGATCCGTCGACATATTCCACCATCGAGTGGATCACGCTCTGCGGATGCACCACGACCTCGATCGCCTGCGAGGGTGCGTTGAA
>CAYLTE010000117.1:0-12523 GCA_964386195.1 uncultured Burkholderiales bacterium
AGATCGTCCGTCGCCGTTGTTTAGAAAGCACGATCGGCGAGCCCTCGGGCAGGGCTCGCCGAAGACCGACGCAGGCATCGCACCTATGAGCGTGCCCGTTGTCCGAACAGGACCTTCTGGGCCTCCTTGTCCGTGAGGTTCAGTAGATTGTTCAGCTCGCGCGACAGCCCGACTTCTCCACCATGGCCTTCCAGCTTGGGCAGGCGATCCAGGCTTGCGCGAATCGCCTCGCGCAGCGGCTGGACGTTGACCCCGGCCTTGGAGAGGATGGCGGACGCACCGCCGTCCTGCTGGTCCACGAGCGCCATGAGCAGGTGCTGAGGTTCGATATAGGCGCTGTCCCGGCCCACCGCCATGCTCTGAGCGTCTGACAGGGCCTGCTGAAACTTGGTGGTGAGCTTGTCGAAGCGCATCGGGGTCTCTCTTCGAAACGGTGTCCTTGGCGCGCAAATGGGGATAGCACCCTGCATTTCAACCGAAGTTTGCGTCAGGCCGGCAACAGTGGCACAGTCCGGCGTGTAATCGAGGAGGACGAGCCGATGAGGGGCATCACCGTGCTGGGAATCATCTTCTCCCTGGTCGCGCCGCCGGCCCACGCACAGGACGTCGGGAAGCTGACCGAGGAGGCGCGTGCGCGATCGCTCCAGCTGATCCGGGAGCTCGGCGCGCGACTCAAGCAGGAAATGGCCAATGGCGGCCCGGAGGCGGCGATCGTGGTTTGCAAGGAGGCAGCGCCGGAGATCGCGAGCAGATTGTCGCGCGAGACCGGCTCGCGCATCGGGCGCGTCAGTCTCAAGACGCGCAATCCGCTGATCGGAACCCCGGACGCGTGGGAGCAGGCCGTCCTGGTTGGATTCGATCAGCGCGCGGCTTCGGGCAGCGATGTGGCGGGGCTCGAGGCCGCGGAGATCGTCGAGGAACCTCAGGGCCGCTACTTCCGCTACATGAAGGCCATCCCGGTCCAGCCTCTGTGCGTCGTTTGCCACGGCAGCGATGCTTC
The DNA here is from genome assembly GCA_964386195.1 of uncultured Burkholderiales bacterium. Taxonomy (GTDB): domain Bacteria; phylum Pseudomonadota; class Gammaproteobacteria; order Burkholderiales; family SHXO01; genus SHXO01. Next base: position 1,001 of record CAYLTE010000117.1, read on the forward strand.
GATTCCCGGATCGGTGCGAGCCCGTCTGCAGCAGGAGTACCCGTACGATCGCGCCACGGGCTACGCGCCCGGCCAGGTCAGGGGTGCGGTGACCGTCAAGACTCTACTCGGGAAGTGAGGCACGCGATGAGCGCGACCGACGCGGTCATATTCGATGCCTACGGAACACTGTTCGACGTGCACTCGGTGATCGCTCGATGCGAGTCGATGTTTCCCGGCAAAGGAAGCGCCCTGAGCCAGCTTTGGCGCAGCAAGCAGCTGGAGTACACGTGGCTGCGCACCTTGATGCAACGCTACGAGCGCTTCGATTCCGTTACGGCCGCGGCGCTGCGGTTCGCCTGCGAGGCGTTGGGGCTTCAGTGCAGCGACGCAGCGCGAGAGAGCCTGCTGCAGGAGTACCTTCGGCTTCGCCCCTACCCGGAGGTGCCCGGCGCATTGACGGCGCTCGCCGGGCGCCGGCGCGTGATCCTGTCCAACGGCTCGCCCGACATGTTGCAGCCGCTGATATCGCACAACGGCATGACTCAGCTCTTCGATGCCGTACTCAGCGTGGACTCCTTGCGTGTGTACAAGCCGGATCCGCGCGTCTACCAGAGTGCAGCGAATATTCTTGGCATCGACGCCAGCCGGATCGCGTTCGTATCGTCCAACTTCTGGGACATCTCAGGCGCAACCCATTTCGGGCTGCGCACGTACTGGATCAACCGAACGGGCGCTGCGCCCGACGATCTCGGCGCTCGGCCGGCAGCCGTCCTGCGCACCCTCGACGAACTGCCTGGGATGATCTGAATCGGGACTTCCCGGTCACGCCTGCCTGCGGGCCACGAGATCGATGAGAGCAGAACGCCCGACGTGCTTGCTGCCTTCCGAGAGCACGTCCTCGTGTTCGCGCAGATGCAGGATTTCCATGTCTGCAAATGCATCGCGCAGAAGCGACTCGGTGTACATGTGCTCTGCCTGGGGCGGTCCGCCAGTACGGTACTCTAGCTGCTTCGGGGTATAGCCCTGCAGCACGATCACGCCTCCGCGCCGCAGCGACTGCTTCATTCCCTGGAACATCCGCTGCCGGTCAGCGGGTGCAGCGAACTGGATGAAAATGCACACGACGGCGTCGAAGCGTGACGCAGGCCAATTCCAGGTCCGCAGGTCGGCTTCCTCGAACGCAATCTCGACGCCACCACCCTCGACAGCCATCTGCCTGGCCTTGCCCAGACCAAGTGGCGAGACATCTACCGCAGTGACGCTGCAACCTCGCTTGGCCAGCCACACTGCATTGCGGCCTTCCCCGGTCGCCACATCCAGCACCTGCGCGCCGGGGGTGAATAACGCCTGCTGCGTGGTAAGAAAGCGGTTCGGCTCGCGGCCGAAAATGAAGTCTCGAGCCGCATAGCGTGCGTCCCAGAAGGCACGTGCGTCGTCGAACCCATCTGCCATGTCTAGTCTCCGCAATGCGCAGCGATGAACGCCTTCACCGCTTCCGCATCGGGATCCATCACCTCCACCCGCTGCGGCAGGCGTTCGATGCCCCGGAAGGCCGGCGGCACCTCCGGATCCGTGCCGAGGGCCTCCCGAACCGCGCCGGCGAACTTCGCAGGCAGGGCAGTCTCCAGGCATATCAGCGGGATCGCCGGATCGCGATGCGCCAGGCCAACCTTCAATCCGTCGGCGGTATGTGTGTCCACGATGACCCCGAACTCGCGGTGGATGTGACGGATCGTGTCCATCCGATCCGCGTGGGAACTCGATCCCGAGACGAACCCGAATTGCGCAAGCCTGGCGGCGAGTTCGGTGCCGGAGAGGTCGAAGCCGCCGGCAGCGTCGACCTGATGCCACAATCGGCTAACTTCCGCCGCATCGCGGCCGCACAGATCGTAGATGAAGCGCTCGAAGTTGGACGCCTTGGATATGTCCATGGAGGGGCTGGACGTCTGGTGAACCTCCTTTCCCTTACGCACACGATAGCGGGCGGTCCGGAAGAACTCGTCCAGCACGTCGTTCTCGTTGGTGGCAAGGATCAGCCGATCGATTGGCAGACCCATCTGGCGGGCGATGTGGCCCGCGAAGATGTTGCCGAAGTTCCCCGAGGGCACGGAGAACGAAACAGGATCGCCGATGCGCGGCGCCACCGACAGATAGGCCTTGAAGTAGTACACCGACTGCGCGACCACTCGCGCCCAGTTGATCGAGTTCACCGCGCCGATCCGGTACCTGGCCTTGAACGGTGCGTCGTTGCTGACCGCCTTGACGATGTCCTGGCAATCGTCGAACACGCCTCGAATGCCGAGATTGAAGATATTGGCATCCTGGAGCGAATACATCTGCGCGGTCTGGAACGGACTCATCCGTCCGTACGGAGACAGCATGAACACGCGGATGCCGTGCTTGCCCCGCATCGCGTACTCGGCGGCCGAACCCGTGTCCCCGCTGGTCGCGCCCAGTATGTTGAGCGTCTGCCCCGACCGCGCGAGCACGAACTCGAACAAGTTGCCCAGGAACTGCATCGCCAGATCCTTGAATGCGAGGGTCGGGCCATTGGACAGTTGCAGTAGGTGAAGTCCCGGACACAGCGTACGAACCGGTGTGATGTCCGCAGTGCCGAACACCTCCCGCGTGTAGGTGCGTCCGACCAGCGACTCCAGGTCCTGCCCTGAGATGTCGTCCACGTACCGGCTCAGGATCTCGAGCGCGAGCCGAGGGTAACTGAGCGCGCGCCAGCGCTCGAGTTCCGCCAGCGAGATCCGTGGGTAGCGCTCCGGCACGACCAGCCCGCCATCCGGAGCCAGCCCTTCGAGCAGGATCTCGCAGAACCGCCCGGGCGGCATGCCGCCGCGCGTCGAGACGTAAAGCATGGCCTCGCTCACGATCCGAGCTCCTCCAGGCGAATGCGGATCACGGGCGCGAGATTGGTCTGCAACTGCTGGATCTGCGCAATGGCATCGTTCACGTCGCGCTCGAGCGCCACGTGCGTAAGCATGATGATGTCCACTTGTTCCTCGCCCTCGTCGGGCTCCTTCTGCAGCATGGCGTCGATCGAGATGGAACGGTCCGCGAGGATTCGCGTGATGTCCGCGAGCACGCCGGGGCGGTCGAGCACACGCAGCCGCAGGTAGTAGGCGGTTCGCACGGCCTCCATCGGCAGCACCGGAACATCCGAGAGCGATCCAGGCTGAAACGCGAGATGCGGCACCCGGCTCTCGGGATCGGCCGTGTGCAGCCTCGTGACGTCGACCAGGTCGGCCACCACGGAAGACGCGGTCGGCTCCGCCCCTGCGCCGGCCCCGTAGTAAAGCGTGGCGCCGACGGCGTCCCCTTTCACGAGGATGGCGTTCATCACCCCCTCGACGTTCGCGATCAGCCGCCGATGCGGGATGAGCGTCGGGTGTACGCGCAGCTCGATACCTTGCGCGGTGCGACGCGCGATGCCCAGGAGCTTGATGCGGTAGCCGAGTTGCTCGGCGTAGCGTATGTCCTGGCGCGTGAGCTTCGATATGCCTTCGGTGTAGGCGCGGTCGAACTGCATCGGGATGCCGAAGGCGATGGCGGCCAGTATGGTGAGCTTATGGGCTGCGTCGATCCCCTCGATGTCGAAGGTCGGGTCGGCCTCGGCATAGCCGCGTTGCTGCGCCTCGGCGAGCACTTCGTGAAAGCCGGCTCCGCGATCGCGCATCTGCGACAGGATGAAATTGCTCGTGCCGTTGATGATCCCGGCAACCCACTCGACGCGATTCGCAGTCAGCCCTTCGCGCAGCGCCTTGATGATCGGGATGCCGCCGGCCACCGCGGCCTCGAACGCCACCATCACGCCCCGCTTCTGCGCGGCGGCGAACACCTCGTTTCCATGGAGCGCCAGCAGAGCCTTGTTCGCCGTCACCACGTGCTTGCCATGATCGATCGCCGCCATGACCAGCTCGCGTGCCAGTCCGGTGCCGCCCATCAGCTCGGCTACGATCTCCACGTCCGGGTCGCGCACCACCTCGAACGGATCCTGGGTGAGTACCACGTCCGAACCGTCGAGGACGCGTCTTGCCTTCTCGAGATCGCGCACTGCCACCTTTCGGACCGCGATGCCGCGGCCGGCGCGCCTGCGAATCTCTTCCTGGTTGCGGCGAAGCACTTCGAACGTGCCGCCGCCGACGGTCCCGAGCCCGAGCAGGCCGACGTGTATCGGTCTCATGAAAGCGCCTTCTTGAAGGAGAACGAGGTGATGACGAATCCCTCGCGAAAATAAAACCGATGGGCAGCGTGGCGCTGCGTACCCGAATCGAGATCCAGGGAACTCGCCTGGCGCTCGCGCGCAAGCCGCTCGAGCGCGGCGATCAGTGCATGTCCGACGCCCCGCGAGCGGACCCGCGAATCGGTGACCAGATCGTCCACGTAGAGCTTCAGAACCGAATGCGTGTTGCGCACGAAGCGATACACTGCCAAGCCTGCGACCTCGCCATCCAGCACCGCAATCCACATGCGTGCGCCGTCGCGAAATATCTCACCCATCGCTCGCGCGTAGTCGGCTGGGAGATCCGGGCGCAGTTGCCGGTGAACCGCTTCTGCCCGCGGCAGCCACTGCGGCGCGAGGATCTCGCCATCGTCGTGGGTGATCGCGACGATCTCCACCATTCCCTACCCCGCTGCGGCTATCCTGAGAATGCCGTCGCGGCGGAACATGTCGCGAATACCGCGCACGGCCTGCCGAGTCCGCGCCTCGTTCTCGATCAGGGAGAAGCGCACATGCGTGTCACCGTACTGCCCGAATCCGATGCCCGGCGACACCGCCACACGCGCGTCCACCAGAAGCTTCTTGGCGAACTCCAGGGATCCCATGGCCCGATAAGCCTCGGGAATCTCGGCCCAGATGTACATGCTGGCGCGCGGCAGCTGCACCGGCCACCCCAGTCCGTTGAGGCCGGCAGCCAGAACGTCCCGGCGGCGCTGATAGGTCAGACGGACCTGCTCCACGCAGTCCTGCGGACCTTCGAGCGCAACGATGGCCGCCACCTGGATCGGCGTGAATGTTCCGTAGTCGTGGTAGCTCTTGATGCGTGCGAGGGCGGCGACCAGATCGGGATTCCCGACCATAAACCCCACGCGCCACCCCGCCATGTTGTAGCTCTTGGACAGCGTGAAGAACTCGACGGCGACGTCCTTCGCACCCGGCACCTGCATGATCGACGGCGCCTTGTACCCGTCGAACACGATGTCGGCGTAGGCCAGGTCGTGCACGACGTAGATGCCGTACTCCTTGGCGATCGCCACGATGCGTTCGAAGAACGACAGGTCCACGCACTGGCTGGTCGGATTGCTGGGAAAATTCAGGATCAGCATCTTGGGCCGCGGATAGCTGTCCTTGATCGCCTGCTCCAGCTCCTCGAAGAAGTCGATTCCGGGAAGCATACGCACGTGCCGGATGTCAGCCCCCGAGATCACCGGACCGTAGATGTGGATGGGGTAGCTCGGATTGGGGACCAGCACCACGTCACCGGCGTCGAGCGTCGCCAAGGCGAGGTGGGCGATTCCCTCCTTCGATCCGATGGTCGCGATCGCTTCGCGCTCGGGATCGAGTTCGACGCCGAAGCGCGCGCGGTACCAGTTGCAGATGGCCTTACGCAGGCGCAGGATGCCTTTCGAGACAGAGTAGCCGTGGGTGTCGCCGCGCTGTGCCGTCTCGATCAGCTTGTCGAGAATGTGCCTGGGCGTGGGCTGGTCCGGATTGCCCATCCCGAAGTCGACCACGTCCTCGCCGCGCTTGCGCGCCGCTGCCTTCAGCTCGCCGGTGATGTTGAAGACGTACGGCGGCAGACGCTTGATTCGAGGGAACTGCTCCATGGGGGCACCGGTCGGTAAGAGATTGAGCGCAAAAACCTTGCATGGTATACAAGGGGGGACGGGGCGGCAATTCGCAGCCACCGCCTCGCCACCATCCTATGAAGTTCCACCAGACTCGCCTCAGCGGGCAGAACCAGTTCACCGGTTACGGCACCGGCTACGTTTCCATTAACGGGACCCGGCACGCCCAGAGTGTGATCGTGCTCCCGGATCGGCTCGTGCAGTGGCAGGTCACCTCGTTCGAGGCGTTGTCCGAGGATGACTTCGAGGCTCTCGCCGAGCTGCACCTCGAGGTCCTTCTCCTCGGCACCGGTTCGCGGCTGCGCTTCCCACACCCGCGTCTGACGCGCCGGGTTGCCGAGGCAGGCACGGGCCTCGAAGTGATGGACACGGCGGCCGCGTGCAGGACCTACAACATTCTGCTGGCGGAGCAGCGGCGGGTGGGCGCTGCGGTACTCGTCGAGGCAGCGGACTGAGCGGATCGGCGTCCTACAGGTCGGCCAGTTCCCGAACGTGCGCGACCACGCTGCGGCCCAGCGCACTCAGGGCGTAACCGCCCTCGAGCACCGATACGATCCGCCCCTGCGCATGCCTGTCCGCCACCTCCTTGATCCGGCGCGTGGCCCAGGCATAGTCAGCCTCGGTCAGGGCCAACGAGGCCATGTCGTCCTCGCGATGCGCATCGAAGCCGGCGGACACGAAGATCATCTGCGGCGCGAACCCCTCCAGGGCAGGAAGCCAATGCTCTTCCACGCAACCGCGGAAGCGCTGACCATCCGAGTAGGCAGGCAACGGAATGTTGACCATACGCTCGGACCGCCCGTCCACTCCGCTGTAGGGATAGAACGGATGCTGGAACGTGGAAGCCATGAGCACGCGCGGTTCGACCCGGAAGATGTCCTCGGTGCCGTTGCCATGGTGGACGTCGAAGTCGACAACGGCCACGCGCTCGAGTCCATGCGCCTCGAGGGCATGGGCAGCCGCGACCGCGACATTGTTGAAGAAGCAGAATCCCATCGCCCGGCGACGTTCTGCATGGTGTCCGGGGGGGCGAACGCTGCAGAAGGCCGTGCTCGCCTCCCCTCGCATCACCAGATCGGTGGCCAGCACCGCCGCCCCCGCGGCCCGCAAGGCGGCATCCAGCGTGAACGGGCACATGGCCGTGTCCGGATCGAGGTGCACCAGGCCGTTTCGCGGGACACCGCGCATCAGCGCGTCCACGTAAACGGGCTCGTGCACCCGATGCAGCTGCTCGCGCGTTGCCTTCGGCGCTTCATGCTCCTGCAGGAATCCGATCAGGCCCGAGGCGATGAGCTGATCCTCGATCGCGTGCAAGCGGTCGGGGCACTCCGGATGGTGCTGCCCCATGTCGTGCAGCAGGCAATCGCGATGGCGGACGAAAGCGGTGGTCATGACGCGATCTTAGCAAGACTGACAAGCGCGTCCACGCCTCTGCCGGGCACGTTTTCGGCATGCTTCCTGCCTCCGATCCTGCGATTTCGAGTTCCATCAGACGTGCTACCCTGCCCCCGAACCGTGTTCGAACCTCCGCTCATGTTGCATTCACCGGTAGTCGAGGGCGGCCACACCGGCGGCCCCTGCCGATTTCCGTTACCTGCCGTCCTGTGGGACGGCACGAGCGTGGTGATCCGGCCCATCGGTCCGCAGGACGCCGAGCGCGAGCAGACGTTCGTGCGGGGGCTGTCGCCGGAATCGCGCTATTTCAGATTCATGAACACCTTGAGCGAACTCAGTCCGCAGCTGCTTGAGCGCTTCACCCATCCGGATCCAGCGCGCGAGATCGCCCTCGTGGCCCTGGTGTCCGCTGACGTCGACGCACCGGCGGAACAGATCGGCGTTGCGCGCTGCATTCGAGAGAACGAGCACGGCACTGCCGAATTCGCGATCGTCGTTGCCGATCGTTTCCAGGGAAAGGGCCTGGGCCAGATCCTGATGCAGGAACTGATCGGCTGCGCCCGCGCCCGAGCCTGGCCCCGTATCCAGGGACTTGTCCTGTGGAACAACCACGCCATGCTCGAGCTCATGCGCGGCCTCGGCTTCATGGTCTCGCCCCATCCCGAAGACGCCCATTTGCGCGTCGCCACGCTCGAACTGGACGGCGTGGGAGACGCTGAACGCAATGGGTGACGAAGCATCCCTCTCGGCCGACCTTCCGCTCGACGCGGCGCCCGCCGCCCTCGTGGAAGCACCGCCAGGACTCGCCGACCGGCTCGTCGCTGCGCAATCGCAGATCAATGGCGTGGTGCTCGGAAAGGAGCGCCAGATCCGACTCTGCCTCGCCTGCGTCCTCGCACGCGGTCACCTGCTGATCGAGGACGTACCGGGCGTCGGGAAGACGACTCTGGCGCAGGCCCTGGCGCGATCGCTGGGACTGAGCTTCCAGCGCATCCAGTTCACCAGCGATCTGCTGCCAGCGGACATATTGGGCGTGTCGATCTTCGAGCAGCGATCGGAGAGCTTCCGTTTCCGCCCCGGCCCCGTGTTCGCCCAGATCGTTCTCGCGGACGAGATCAATCGCGCCACGCCCAAGGCGCAGAGCGCATTGCTCGAGGCGATGGAGGAACGCCAGGTAACCGTCGATGGTGAGACGCGCACGCTTCCCGAGCCGTTTTTCGTCATCGCGACGCAGAACCCGGTCTCCCAGGCCGGGACCTTCCCCCTGCCAGAATCCCAGCTCGACCGCTTCCTGATGCGGATCCGCCTGGGCTATCCGGATGCCCGCGCAGAGCGGGCGCTGCTTCGCGGCGAGGACCGGCGCGAGGCGCTGCATCGTCTGCCGGTGCGCTTGTCCGCGCAGGATCTACTCGTTCTGCAGAAGCAGGTGCGTTCGGTTCACGCGTCGGAACCGCTGCTCGATTACGTGCAGGCCCTGGTTGCCGGCACGCGACGTCCCGGGCGCTTCGCCGTCGGCTTGAGTCCTCGCTCCGCGATCAGTCTGCTGCATGCTGCGCGTGCGTGGGCACATCTGGAAGGTCGCCGCTTTCTCGTTCCCGAGGATGTGCAGAGCGTCCTGCCGGCAGTCGCCGGACACCGGCTGCAGCCGCTGGAGCCGCGCGGAGATCATGCGCACGAGGAAGCAATCTCGGCGCTGATCGGCGACGTCCCACTTCCCTGACACGGATCTGCGCCGAGCGATGCTCGTCGCCATGCCGCGAAGATGAACCGCCTTTTCGATACGACGAGGCAGCCAGGTCGCCGCGGGCCCATGCGCGCCGCAGCGTCCGGGCAGCTCCTGCTGGGCCGGGATCGGATCTACATCCTTCCCACTCCCGCGGGACTCCTGTTCGCTGCCACCGTGTTCCTGATGCTCCTCGGCAGCATCAACTACGGGCTGGGACTGGGCTTCGCGCTGACCTTCCTGCTTGCCGGGGTAGGTATGACGGCAATGCTCCTCACTTACCGCAACCTCGCCGGGCTGACGCTGCGCGCCTACGACGCTCCGCCCGTCTTCGCCGGCGACCGCGCTGCGTTTCCGCTCGAGCTGAGCAATCCATCGCGCGCGGCACGCATCGCCGTCGAGGTCGGTCCGCGTAACCGAAACGCGGATTCGCCGACGCCAGCGTACTGCGACGTAGCGGGCTCGACTGCGCTGTCACTGCCTCTGTCGGTGGACGCGAAGATCCGCGGCACGCTGCGTCTGCCGCCGCTGAGGATCTCATCCACGTTCCCGCTCGGTCTGTTCCGCGCGTGGTCGCTGGTCGAGTACAACGCGCTCTGCACGGTGTATCCGCGACCGGAACCGCGGGGCGTGGCAGCGCCGACGGCGAGTGGCGCCGCGGAGGGCACGTCGCATCCCGGCGAAGACTTCTCCGGCCTTCGCAGCTACCGGGTGGGGGACATGCCCGCGCACATCGCCTGGAGCGCGCTCGCACGCGGAGCGGGCCTCGCCACCAAGCAGTTCCAGCGCGAGGTTGCAGCGGAGGCGTGGATACGCTGGGATTGCGTATCGCCTGCGCTGCCGACCGAGCAGGCCCTGTCGCGAATGACGCGGTGGATCCTCGATCTCGCGCACGAGAATCGCGCGTTCGGTCTCGACATTCCCGGTTGCCGCATTCAACCGGATCGAGGGTCGATCCACGTGCACGCGTGTCTGCGCGCTCTCGCCGCTTACGAGGACCGATCGTGAACCGGCCGCCTCCGCTGCGCATGGGCGCCGTCTACTCCCTACTCGGTGCAATCGGCGCGGTGATCGCGCCGCACCTCATGCGCCTGCCATGGTGGCTGGCGTTGCTGGTCGCAGCCTGCCTGCTGTGGCAGGCCGCGGCGACTGCGCGCGGGTGGCGACCACTGTCTCGCTGGCTGCTCGCAGGAATATCCATTGGCGCCACGTTCGCCGTCGTGTTGGCGTACGGACCCGTTCCCGGCCGCGAAGGCTCGGTCGCGCTGCTGGTGCTGATGGCCGCGCTTAAGTGCCTGGAGCTTCGAACCGTGCGCGATGCCCAGGTGACGACGCTCCTGGGCTATTTCCTCATCGTCACCCACTTCCTGTACACACAGACTGCTGCGCTCGGTCTGTTCTTGCTCGGGGTGCTGTCGTGGTTGCTGGCGACCAATGTCGCATTCCAGGATCGCAACCGCATGCTGGGGCCAATGCAGTCGCTTCGCATCGCAGGAATCCACGCCGCTGGAGCACTTCCCCTCGCCTTCGTGCTGGTCTTCCTGTTTCCCCGCGTGTCAGGCCCGGTGTTCTGGCATGCCGTGGCAGGGGGCAGCGCGACCACGGGGCTGGATGATTCGATGAGCCCGGGTGACATCGTCGACCTGGGACTGTCCGACGAGGTGGCATTCCGGGTCGAGTTCGACGGCGACGGAATCGAGTTGAGCGACATGTACTGGCGCGGGCCGGTCATGACCGATTTCGACGGTCGGACATGGCGCACTGCGGCTCGTGCACGGGGCGCCGCCGCGCCGCCTTCAGCCGCGCCTCGCGAGATCCGGTACCGCGTCACGCTCGAGCCGCATCGGCGACGCTGGTTGTTCGCCCTCGACGTTCCGCTCGATGCACCGCTGGATGCCGTGCTCGGTGACGACATGATGTTACGTACGCCGGTCCCGGTCCGTACCCGGCTGCGTTACGAGGCCCGCTCCACGCCTGAATACGGCGGGGGCGTCCTCGAGCGCGAGCCGGTGCTGCGACGGGCACTGCGCCTGCCACGCCACGCCAACCCGCGCGCCCTGCAACTGGGCAGCGAGCTGCGAGCCCGTGCGCAATCGGAACCGGAGGTCGTCGCAGCAGTGCTCGCGATGTTTCGCGACCAACCATTTCACTACACCCTCGCGCCACCGGCTCTGGGGGCGCACAGTGTGGACGAGTTCCTGTTCGGGACACGGCGCGGCTTCTGCGAGCACTACGCCTCGGCATTCGCCGTGCTCATGCGCGCCGCGGGCATTCCTGCGCGCATCGTCACCGGCTATCACGGCGGAGAGCACAACCGGGTCGGCAACTACCTCGTCGTGCGTCAATCGCACGCCCACGCATGGACCGAGATCTGGCTGCACGAACGAGGATGGGTACGTATCGATCCGACCACCGCGATCGCTCCGTCCAGGATCGAGGCAGGCTCGACTGCGCCTTGGCGCAGCGCGGAGTGGTCGGAGAGATGGACTTCGAACGGCTGGGTCGGATGGCTCAGTGCTGAAGAACTCGTCGACCACATGACGCGCACCTGGAACGACTGGGTG
>CAYLTE010000118.1:0-12463 GCA_964386195.1 uncultured Burkholderiales bacterium
GTACATCGTGACTTCGAAGCCGAAACGCATTTCGGTGAATTCAGGCTTGGTCCACATATTCGCTACTCCTTCCAAGGTTGGTGACGACTCTGGGATTGGGTGACGACGAACATCGAGTTCGCAGGCGTATTGTTTCGCCCGGCGGCTGCTGGAAACAGGGCGAATCGACTGATTCGCGCCTCATGATTTTCATGAGCCGCGATGCCGCAACGCAGCAATCACGGATCCATCAGCCCCGAGCGAATGGCGATGATGGCCAGTTCCGCGGAATTGGATGCACCCAGCTTCTGCTTGATGTTGTACAGGTGGGTGCCGATGGTGCGTGGGCTCAGCGACATGATGTCTGCGATCTCCTGCACCGACTGGCCCTTGGCCAGTGCGAGGAAGACCTTGAATTCCTTCTCGCTCAGCATGTCCACCGGGCTCTTCTGCCCCGCCAGCTGCTGCACGGCAAGCTGCTGGGCGATGCCGGGTTCCAGGTAGGTGCGTCCCTGCGCGACCTGTCGAATGGCCTGGATCAGTTCGTCGGCCGCGCTGCGCTTGGTGAGATAGCCCACAGCGCCTGCCTTGAGCACCCGCCGGGCGTGCATGATGTCCTCGTGGGCCGACAGCACCAGGATCCTCGCCTGCGGCTCGCGCGCGAGGATGCGGCCGATCGCCTCCAGTCCGCCGATTCCGGGCATGGAGATGTCCATCACCACGACGTCCGGGTGGAGATCGGGGAAGGCCTTCACCGCCTCCTCGCCGCTGCTCGCCTCTGCGACCACCTTGATGTCCGAAGTACCCTGCAACAGCAGGCGGAAGCCCATGCGCACCACGGCATGGTCGTCCACCAGCATGACGTCGATTCCGGTGTGGCTCATCGGTTTCCTGTTTCAGGCAGTCACTGCTGCGACCGGCTGCAGCGGTATGGTCGCCTGCACCACCACCCCCTCCCCTGGCCGACTCTCGATCGTGAAGCGTCCGTTCAACCCCTCGACACGCTCACGCAGGCCCATCAGCCCGAAGCGCGCGCTGTCCACGGCGTTACGTTCCCCCAGTCCCTTGCCGTTGTCGCGTACGCTGACTTCCACCCGCTGCGCGTCGCGCACGACACGGATGTCGGCGCGATTGGCAGCGGCGTGCCTCACGACGTTGGTGATGCACTCCTGCAGCAGCCGGTAGATGGCGATGTTCACTGTCTCGCCCAGGTTGTCGAGGTCGCCCTGCAGGTCCATGCGCACGGTGATTTCCGGGTAGCGGTCGCTCCACGTGTCGCGCAGCTCCTCGAGGGCTTCGCGCAGACCCAGGTTGTCCAGCGCGCTGGGACGGAGCTGGCGGATGATGCCATGCACGACGTCGTAGATGTGCCCGCCGACCTCCACGATGGTGTGCGCACTGCCGTGGATGTCCGGCAGGTCCGCCTTGGTGCGGTTCGCGATTGCCGCGCCGATCGTGCGGATCGCGGTCACGCACTGGCCGAGTTCATCGTGCAGTTCGCGCGCGATGCTGCGCCGCTCCTCCTCCAGACGGGTCTGGATCAGGCGTGTGAGACGCCGGTTCTGCTCGAGGTCGGCCTCGGCCTGCTGGGCCCGCTTCTGCGCGGTGATGTCGCGCATGCTGACGATCTCGCCGATGACCGAATCGCTTGCCGGATCGACCAGCGGCGCAGCCGAGAGCAGCACGTCGATCGGCACGCCGGCACGGGTCAGCCGGCGCGTCTCCAGGTTCTCGACGACACGCCGCTCGCGGATTGTCGCGAGATTCGCCTCGACCTCGGCCTCCGCACCCGGAGGCGTGAGCAGCGTCGCACTGTGGCCGACCATCTCCTGCGCCGCGTAACCGAACATCCGTTCTGCCGCGGGGTTCCAGAACGAGATGTTTCCCTGCAGGTCATGAATGATGATCGCATCGCTCGACTGGCGCGCCACCAATGCCAGGCGCAGGTTCTCGGCATGGCTGCTCTCCAGCGTGGCGGCCATCGCGTTGAACGTCCTGCCGATCTCGTCGAAATCGCGCACCTCGAAGCGTGGCAGGCGCGTGCTCAGTTCTCCGCGCTCCATGCGCGACATGCCGGCCAGGATCTTCTGCGCGGGTCGCAGCGAACGTCCGACCAGCAGGAACACGACGAGGTTGACCACGACGAGCAGGCCCACGAGCAACCAGAGCAACTGCACGAGGTCGTCCCAGGCATCGAGGACCGATCGCGTGTCGTCGGAGCGCACCAGGACCCGCCCCTCGCCCGTCTCGAGCTCGATCTCGCCCAAGCGGGGGGCCACCATCTCGTAGAACCAGCTGGGGGCATCGCGGCCCGCCTTGTAGGCCGAGGGCGGCGACTGATACAGAAGCTCACCATCGGCGCTGAAGAGCTTGATGTCGTGCGCGCGCACGCGGCCGAGGCTCTCGAGGAATTCCATGAGCACCTCGTTGGGATGCCGCCCCTCCTGCTCCAGGCTGGTACCTTCCAGTACGCCGGTGAGCAGTTGCAGCGCCACCTTGCCGCCCGCCTCCATCTCCTCGCGGATGGATCGGCGCATGTCGCTGACGATGATGTTCACGGTCAGCAGCGTGAACAGGACGATCAGCGTGGTAATGATCAGGTTGATGCGCAAGCGCAGGCTCATGCCCTGCCTCCCTCGATCCATTGCTTCACGTCCTCGGTCGCGCGCACCAGCGCGTCGACCATCGCAGGATGCATGGCCGAGTGGCCCGCCTCCTCGACGACTCGCAGCGACGAACCCGGCCAGGCGCGATGCAGCGCGTACGCAGTGTCGGGCGGACACACCAGGTCGCGACGTCCCTGCACGAGGATCGCCGGCACGGCGCAAACCCGATCGGTGGCGCCGATCAATGCGCCCGGTTCCAGGAAGCAGTCGTGCATCAGGTAGTGCAACTGCACCTTTACCCGCGCGAGCAGCGCGTCGGGCGCAGGTCCGCCGGCGGAAGTCCCTCCGCCCGCCGTTTCCCCGACCGCCATCACCGCGCTCTCGTATGCATTCCAACGCGCGGCGGCCGCCCGCGCATGCTCCACATCTGCGCCCATCACCTGTGCATGGTAGCGCGCGATCAGCGCTTCGGCCGTCGCCCTCTCATCGCCCTCGCTCAGGCGCAGCCACGCTTCCGGCATGAACGCACGCAGGTCGTGCACGAACCATGAGACCTCCCGCCTTGAAGCGAGGAACACCCCGCGAAGAATAGCCGCGCGCACCCGCAGCGGATGCTGCTGCGCATAGGCTAATGCCAGCGTGCTGCCCCACGAGCCCCCGAACAGGACCCAGCGCTGGATGCCGAGCGATTCGCGCAGACGCTCGATGTCGTCGACCAGGTGCTGCGTGGTGTTGCCGGCGGTCGCGCCGGCAGGCGTCGATCGACCGCAGCCGCGCTGATCGAACAGCACGATGCGGTAGAACGCCGGGTCGAAGAAGCGGCGATGCGCGGGATTGATGCTGCTGCCGGGGCCTCCGTGCAGGAACAGCACCGGCACGCCCTGCCCGGCCCCGCACTCCTCCACGTGGAGCTCGTGACCGTCGCCGACCGGCAGTCGCGTGACGCGGGTGGGCTCGAGTTGCGGATAGAGGGAATTCAGAACCGGCATCGCGTTCCTGGCTCCCTCCGCGCCCGACGTCAGGAGTCCTTCAGCTTGAACAGGATCGGAAGCTTGACGGTGAAACTCTTGTTGCGCAATTCACGCGGCACCGTCGGCAGCACTTCCTTGACCATCTCGATCGCCCTCTGGTCGAGGACCGCGTGCCCGCTGCTGCCCGCCACCGACACGCGCTTGAGTCGCCCATCCGAGCCGAACTCCACGGCGACCTGCGTAGTGCCTTCCCACCTGCGCTCGCGCGCCAGACGCGGGTATGCACGCTCGCCGCGCTCCTTGACGAGCTTGCCTACCTTAGACTGGATCAGCATCGCGAAACGATCCAAAGCGCCGGTATCGACTTCCTCCGGCGCAGGCTTAGCGACCACGGGAGGCTGAAGGATCGGCGCGGTTCCCTTCGGTGGTGCAGGTGCGGTCGGCGCGACTGGAGCAACCGGCGCAGGCGCCGCCTGAGGCGGCGCTGCAGCGGTGGTGGTCGGACGGGGCACCGGCGCGGCAACCGCCGCCGGTGCACGTTGCTGCACGTTCGGCTCCGCCCGCGGCGCCTGCTGCGCCACCTGTGGACGCGGTTGTGGCACGCGAGGCTGCTGCGTCACGGGCTCGCTGCGCAGCGCCGGCCGAGGCGCCGGCGCCTGTTGCACCACCTTCGGCGCAGCGGTCGGCGCGGGCTCCACGCGGGGCTGCTCCCTGGGAACGTCGGTGCGTGGCGTCGGCACCGCCGGAGCAGGACGCGTCTGCGCAGGCGGCAGCGGCACCGCGTCGGGCCTGGGCGTCGGTGCGATCGCGATGATCTCGCGCTGCGGCTCGACGGTGGGCTGCGGCGGCGGCGGGGTCTGTACCGGCTCCGAGCGGGTGACGGGCACGGGCTGCACGGGGGTGGCACGCGCCACGGGGGCGGCGTCCGGTCGCGGCTGCGGCGCCACCTGAAGTGGCTGCTGCTGCAGCTGTGGTTCCACCCGTGGCTCGTTACGTTGCACCTGTGGCTCGCTGCGTGGCTGCGGCCGTTGCGGCGCGGGTTCGACGGGACGTGCTTGAGGTGTCACGTCGCTACGTGCGACCGGCGGCAACTGTTGCTGCTGCGGCTGGACGAGTTCCGGCTGCGTGCGCGGCACCGGAACGGGGGTCGGCAGAGGCTGCGGTTGCACCGGCTGCGGCTGCACGCGCTCGACCGGCGGCACTCGCTCCACGCGTTGCGGCGCGGCAGGCTTGGTTTCCGTCACCTTCTTCGGAGCAGGCGCCTTGCGCTCCTTCTTGGGCAAGGGTTTCGGCTTGGGCTTCGGTTCGGGCTCCGGAGGCGGCTTGATCTCCTCGGGCTTGGCCAGCTCGACAGTGAGCACGTTCTCCTGCGGCCGGGGTTTGCTCAACGTGGGGAGGAACACCACGGCCGCAAGGTGCAACGCGAGCGAAAGCACGAGTGCCCAGACCGCGGGACGGTCCCGGTACCACTCCTGGTTGAGATCCAGTGGATCAGTCGCGGTCGCGCTGGACATGGTGCGAGGGTAGGAGACGGGCACGAAGCAAGTAAAGCGCAACCTGCTCGAGGTGCGCGATTCTCATGATATTCATGAGCAGCAATTGCTGATTTTTGTGTGGGATCGCGCAGCGCGCTCCCGGACAATGACTCACAAACTCTTCAGCTGCAGGGAGCTTTCGGCCCTAGCGCAGGTAGGGTTCTCCGCTCAGGCCAGACAAGGCCGGCGGAAAGGCGTTAATGATAACCGTTAATACTGGAGAAGACTATGTGGACCAAGCCTGAATTCACCGAAATGCGCTTCGGCTTCGAAGTCACGATGTACATCTACAACCGCTAAGCCTTCTGCGGTTGAGCAAAAGCCCCGCAAGGGGCTTTTGTTTTTGGCACGCTTCACGGGGAAGGACATGCGAATAAGGGTATTGGGCGCCGCGGCTGGCGGCGGCTTTCCGCAGTGGAACTGCAACTGCAGGAACTGCGACGGTCTGCGCAAGGGGACGGTACGGGCCCTGGCCCGAACCCAATCGTCGATCTGTGTGTCGTCGGACGGTATCAACTGGGTGCTGTTCAACGCCTCGCCCGACCTGCTGGCGCAGATCAAGTCGTTCGCGCCCCTTCAGCCCGGGCGGGCGATCCGTGACACCGGCATCCGCGCGATCGTGCTCGTCGACGGACAGATCGACCATACCACCGGCCTGCTCATGCTGCGCGAGGGCAAGCCGCTCGAAATCTGGTGCACGGACATGGTCCACGAGGACCTGACCAGCGGCAATCCGCTGTTCAAGATCCTGGGGCACTACGCCGGCGTGAACCGGCATCGCCTCCCGATCGAGGCGGACAGCAGCTTCACCATCGACGGCATCGAGCACCTGCGCTTCCGCAGCGTCTCGCTCAAGAGCAAAGCGCCACCCTACTCTCCTCACCGGGACAACCCGCACGATGGCGACAACGTGGGGCTGTGCATCGAGGATGAGCGCACCGGCCGCAGCCTGTTCTATGCGCCGGGACTGGGCGAGATAGAGCCGCATCTGAAGCCGCTGATGGAGAAGGCCGACGCAGTGATGGTGGACGGCACGTTCTGGACGGACGACGAGATGATCCGGCTCGGCGTGTCGAAGAAGCGCGCCCGAGAGATCGGCCATCTGCCGCAGTCGGGCCCCGGCGGCATGATCGACGTGCTGCGCCCCCTGCGCGCCAGGCACAAAGTTCTGATTCACATCAACAACACCAATCCCATCCTCGATGAGGATTCGAACGAGCGCGCGCAGCTGCGCGAAGCGGGTATCGAAGTCGCTTTCGACGGCATGGATATCGAGTTGTAGAGGCAGGAGACCAAGATCATGGGTGCACCCGAGAACCTCCCCTGGAGCCGTGAAGAGTTCGAGCAACGGCTGCGCGACAAGGGCAAGCGCTATCACATTCATCACCCCTTCCACATCGCGATGAACAGTGGTGGCTGCACCCGCGAGCAGGTTCAGGGCTGGGTGATCAACCGCTTCTACTATCAGACCGCGATCCCGCTGAAGGATGCGGCCATCATGTCGAACTGCCCAGTGCGGGACGTGCGTCGCGAGTGGATCACCCGCATCATCGATCACGACGGCCGCAGCGGCGACGAAGGCGGCATCGAGGCCTGGCTGCGCCTGGGCGAGTCGGTGGGCCTGCGCCGGGAGGACATCGTGTCGCACGAGCACGTGCTGCCGGGCGTGCGCTTCGCCGTCGACGCCTACATCAACTTCGCGCGCACCCGCCCGTGGCAAGAGGCGGTCACCTCCTCGCTGACCGAGATGTTCGCCCCGGAGATCCACCAGAAGCGGCTCGACACCTGGCCCGAGCACTATCCCTGGATCGACAAGGAAGGCTACTTCTACTTTCGCAAGCGCCTGTCGGAGGCGCGTCGGGACGTGCAGTTCGCCCTCGGCTTCACGCTCGACCACTACACCACGCGCGCGCAGCAGGAACGCGCGCTCGATATCCTGCAGTTCAAGCTCGACGTGCTGTGGAGCATGCTCGATTCGATGCAGGTGAATCTCGGCATCGGCCCGAAGGCATGAACGCACACACCCCGCTTCCGCTGGACCGCGCGCTCGAACTCCCGCGCCAGTTCCGGTTCCAATGGGAACCGGCACAGGAAAGCTTTGTCCTGCTCTATCCGGAAGGCATGGTGAAGCTTCAGGGCAGCGCAGGCGAGATCATGAAGCGCGTCGACGGCAGCCGCAGTGCCGAGCAGATCGTCGCCGACCTGGAAACTGCGTTCCCCGGCGTCGATCTGCGCAACGACGTGTTGCAATTCCTGGAGGTCGCACATGGAAAGGGCTGGATCCACGCAAAAGGCGGCTAGCCGGCCGCTCTGGGTGAACGCCGAGATCACGTACAAGTGCCCGCTGCACTGCGTGTTCTGCTACAACCCGACCGACTACAGCCAGTACGGCCCTGAGCTGTCCACGGAGGACTGGCTGCGCGTATTCCGCCAGGCGCGCGAACTGGGCGCGGTGCAGCTGGGCATCTCCGGCGGAGAGCCGCTCATGCGCGACGACGTGGAGATCATGGTTGCGGAGTCCAGCCGTCTGGGCTATTACGTCAACCTCATCACCTCGGGGATCGGTCTCACCGAGAAGCGCATCGCGGCGTTCAAGGAGGGCGGCCTGGGACAGATCCAACTGTCGTTCCAGGACTCCACGCGCGAGATGAACGACTTCCTGTCGAGCACCAAGACGTTCGAACTGAAGTCGAAGGTGGCGAAGCTGATCAAGCAGTACGACTATCCGATGGTGCTCAACGTCGTCCTGCATCGCATGAACATCGACCACATCCAGCAAATCCTGGAGATGGCCGAGGCGATGGAAGCCGATCACGTCGAGCTCGCCAACACCCAGTATTACGCATGGGCGATGGTCAATCGCGACCACCTGCTTCCTAGCCGGGAACAGCTGGCGCGGGCGGAGGAAGTCACCAACGCGTTCCGTGCACGCGTGGGCAACAAGATGAAGGTCTACTTCGTCGTCCCCGACTACTACGCGAATCGGCCGAAGAAGTGCATGAACGGGTGGGGAACCACCTTCCTCAACATCACCTCTGACGGGCTCGCGCTACCCTGTCACGAGGCGCGCATGCTGCCCGGACTCGAGTTCCCGAACGTGCGCGATCACGACATCGAATGGATCTGGAACGCGTCGCCGGGATTCAACGCCTATCGCGGCGATGCATGGATGAAGGAGCCGTGTCGCAGCTGTCCGGAGAAGGAGAACGACTACGGTGGCTGTCGCTGCCAGGCCTTCATGCTCACCGGCGATGCGGCGAACACCGATCCGGTCTGCTACCTTTCACCCCATCACGGCCTCGTGACGAGCGTCGTCGAGAAGGCGCAGATGCCGGGCAAGCCCGCGAGCGTGCATCCGATCGTGTTCCGGGACGACCGGAACTCGCGTCGACTCAGTGGCGAGAAGAGCGAGGAAAAGGTCTAGCCGGCGAGGTGACGCTCCCTGCGTCACCCCTCGCCCGTCCCCCGCGACTCACCAGCGACGCGTCACGACGCACGATCAGTGATGATGTCCGTGCGGGCCGTGCACGTGCCCGTGCGTCACCTCTTCCGCACTGGCCTCCCGCACGTCGGTGACCACGCAGGAAAAGACGACGGCCTGCCCGGCCAGCGGATGGTTGCCGTCGACCACCACCTTGTCGTCGGCGATATCGGTCACCGTGTACACGCGCGTCTCGCCAGACTGTTCGGAACTCCCCTCGAACTGCATTCCGACCTTCACGTTCGGTGGAAACAGCTTGCGCGCCTCGACGCGCACCAGTTCCGCTTCGTACTCACCGAACGCGTCCTCGGGCTGCAATTTCACGTCGCACTGGAATCCCGCCTCCTGACCGTCGAGGGCATTCTCCACACCGGGGAAGATGCCCTGATACCCGCCGTGCAGGTAGCTGATGGGGTGATCGGTCTCCTCGATGAGCTCGCCTTCGGCGTTGGTGAGTCGATAGGTGAGGCTGACAACGGTGTTCTTGGCGATTTGCACTGGCGTGGTCCCATGATGGTTGGTCCGCAAGGCGCGGCATCGAGCGTGCCCGCGCGCGGGCACGCTCGGGTCAACGCGCAAGCGCCTTGACGAGGCGCAGCACCTCGGCGGCGTGCCCCTTCGGCGCGACATGATACAGGGCGTGGCGCACGATTCCCTCGCGGTCGATGACGTAGGTGGACCGCACCACGCCGAGGCGCTTCTGCCCCTCAACGTCGCGCTCCTGGACGACGTCATAGCTGCGGCACACCTCTCCGTCGGGATCGGAGAGCAGTTCCACCGACAGGCCGTGCTTGTCCCGGAACGACCCGTGGGTGAGACAGTCGTCCATGCTCACTCCGAGAACGACCGCCCCCAGCGCCTCGAACTGCTCGGCCAATTCGCTGAACTCGATGGCCTCGATAGTGCAGCCTGGCGTATCGTCCTTGGGATAGAAGTACAGCACGACAGGCTTGCCACGGAAACGCGACAGGCTGACCACTTCCATTTCCGAGTCCGCCAGTTCGAACTCGGGAGCGCGTGCTCCGACGTTGAGCATCCGGCCACCGTGATACGCAGAACCCGAATCGATTCTAGCCCATTTCATCCGCGCCGACGTCCCGTCCGGACACCGAGTGCACACTCCCTATAATACGCGGCGCATGAAGCTCGATCCTGTCCGTACGCTGCTCGGCGGCGCCACACCCCGGCAGTTCCTCACGCGTCATTGGCAGAAGCAGCCGCTGCTCGTTCGTGGCGCGCGCCCGGGCTTTGCCGGTGTCATCGAGCCGCCCGAGTTGATGCGGCTGGCGTGCGACGAGCAGGTGGAATCGCGCATCGTCGTGCGCGCCAGCGGGGGCAGCCCCTGGCAGGTCCTGCATGGCCCCTTCCGTCCGGCGACGTTCCGGAAACTGGGCGGGCGAGACTGGACACTGCTGGTGCAGGATCTGAATCACCACGTGCAAGCCGCGCATGAACTGCTGCGGGCGTTCCGGTTTCTGCCCAACGCCCGCCTCGACGACGTGATGGTGAGCTACGCGCCTCCCGGCGGGGGCGTCGGACCGCACGTCGACTCGTACGACGTGTTTCTGCTCCAGGGGCCGGGGCGACGCCGCTGGCGCATCGGCGCGCAGCGCGACGTGACCCTGGTAGACGGGGCGCCGCTCAAGCTGCTGCGCCGCTTCACACCGGACGAGGACTGGATTCTCGACCCGGGGGACATGCTGTACCTGCCGCCGAGCTACGCCCACGACGGGACGTCCGTCACGACCTGCATGACCTATTCCATCGGATTCCGGGCACCGGCGTGGCAGGAACTGACCGAGCAGTTTCTCGTGTGGCTGCAGGATCGGGTCCAGCGAGAGGGACTGTATGCGGACCCCGGGCTCGCCCCGACGCGCGCACCCGGCAGGCTGGGATCGCATCTGCTGGATCGGTGCACGGCGCAACTCGCGCGCATCCGCTGGACCCGCGGTGACGTCTCCCGCTTCCTGGGCTGCTACCTGACCGAACCGAAGCCCACCGTCTTCTTCGCTGCGCCGCTCTCCCCGCTTTCGCGTGCCGGTTTCGAGCGGCGGGCGTGGCGTGATGGCGTCGAGCTCGACCGCAAGAGCCGCATGCTCTACACCGGCCGGGACGTCTTCCTGAACGGCGAACTCGCACACCTCGACGCGCCAGCGGCAAGGCATCTGCGCACGCTTGCCGACAGCGGCAGCCTGCGGCCCGCACCGGCGTTCAGGGATTCCCTGTCCGAACCGCTATACGGGTGGTATCGCGCCGGATTCATCCATCTCCCGAGTCAACCCCGATGAGCGAGCACCTGGACGAGCGCAAGCTGGACAGCATGGCCGAATACCACGCGGCAACGGACGAGATCATCGGCCGCGCGAGCCGCACCCTGCGCATCTTCGATCGACAGCTGGACCGATCCTTCAATGGCGTGCAACGCTGCGAGCGGCTGCGTGCCTTCCTCCTGGCCGACCGGCGCAACCGGCTGCGCATCGTCCTGCATGACACGTCCACCCTCGCCCGGGACTGCGCACGCCTGCTCGAGCTTCAGCGCCAGTTCTCTCATGCGGTGGCGATTCACGAGACGCGGTCGGAAGCGCGCGGGGTACACGACCCGTTCGTCCTGGCCGACGAGACCGATCATCTGCATCGCTTTCATCACGATCACTCGCGCGCGGTGCTGCGCCTGGGCGATGCCGCCGGGACGCGGACATTCGTCGAACGCTTCGAGGAAATCTGGTCGTTCTCCGACCCTTCGGTCAATGCCACGACGCTGGGACTTTGATACCGGTGCGTCGATGGCAGGACTTGCCGTGACTTCGATCACGGGCGTCTGACGCCGACGAACGACATCCGACGCGCGCCAGCGCGAGCGCATGCGCTCGTGTGTTGTTTTTGTGCACATGGCACTGGAATTATCGCGCGAAGGTGCTATCCTTTTGAGTTAGGCTTACGTCCTAGCATCGTGCTGGATGAAAGCTGAGCCAGTTGTAGAAATTGGTTGATTCCTCCCCAAACACATTCAGTACTCATCAAGGAAAATAGATGAAATACGGCCTTCTCGTTGGTGCCATCCTGGCAGTGACCGTCGCCGCTTGCGGCAAGGAAGAAGAGGCCCCACCCGCCCCGCCGCCCGCACCGGCAGCCGAAGAACCCGCACCGGCTCCGGCTGAGCCCGCACCGGCCGACAGCGCAGAATCCGCTCCCATGGATGCCGCGCCCGCCGATGCCGCTCCCGCCGACGCGACGACTGGCGAACCGGCCCCGGCCCCTGCCGAGGAAGAGAACAAGCAGTAACGGTACGAAAAGTACTGAGAAAGACCGGCTTCGGCCGGTCTTTTTTTTTCGCCTGATCGGCTGGTTCAGTGCAGCGGCAGCCAGTCGGGGGCCGGTTCCCTGACCGGCCCGTTCAGCGAAGCTGCCGCCAGTCGAGCCCAGCCTCTTGATCGGCGACGCCGATCCAGTCGTGCGCGCAGTTCAAGACATCGCCCAACGCCGCCCTGGCCAGTTCCGGCCGATTGTTGCTCTCGCTCAGGTGTGCGGCCACGACATGTCGGAGCCGGTCGCGGGTGATGCATCCGAGCAGGCCGGCGGCCGCATCATTGTCCAGATGGCCGAAGCGACCTGCGATACGCTGCTTGAGGGAAAGCGGGTAATCACCCTGAGCGAGCAGGGTGCTGTCGTGGTTGCATTCGAGTACCAGGGCACTGCAGCCATCCAGTTCACGCACGATGGCGGGCGTGATGCATCCGGTGTCTGTCAGCACCCCGAGCGTGTCCTGCCCGAGCAGCGCTCCGACCACGACCCCGATGGCGGGCATCACGAGCACCAGTCGGGCGGTCGCGACCGGCCCGCTCAGCGCGCCGCGGGCCTCGCTCGCGGCGCCGGCGAAGCCGCGCAGCGCGG
>CAYLTE010000119.1:0-12445 GCA_964386195.1 uncultured Burkholderiales bacterium
GCAGGCACTGCGCGCAGATCTCCTTCATCATGCACTGCATCGGCGAGTTGATCGAACCGATCGCCACGTGCGCGGCCGGCAGATGCGCGGCCAGGACGCCGTGGCGCGCAGCGCCCACCGCCGCCATCATGCGGTCGGATCCGATCGCGATCAGGCGCTGCGTGTCGCGCATCGCGATCGCCTGATCGCCCAGCCTGCCCTCGGCGTAGGCCACCATCGCCTGCACGATGTTGCCCACGAAGCTGCGGTCCTGCGGCCGCGTCGGCTCGAATCCCGGTGCCTCGTCACAGCACCACACGACCACGTCCGCCGCCGCTTCGATCTCGGCCACCTTGTAGCGGTCGATGCGCTTCTTGTACCCCGCGAAGTACAGCACGCGCGATCCCGCCTTGCGCATCGCCTGTCCGATGGAGAACAGCACCGCGTTGCCCAGACCCCCGCCCACCAGGACGACCGTCTCGTTCGCGTGGATCTCGGTTGGCGTGCCCGTCGGTCCCATCAATACCACCGGTTCGCCCGGTTCGAGCATCGCGCACAGGTCGGACGATCCGCCCATCTCCAGCACGATGGTCGAGACTAGTCCGCGCTCACGGTCGACCCAGGCGCCTGTGAGTGCGAGGCCTTCCATCGCGAGGCGCGTGCCATCGACCAGGGCGGCGTTGCGCTCGAAGTTCTGCAGGCGGTAGAACTGGCCGGGCTGGAAGCGGCGCGCGGCAGCGGGCGCGCGCACCACGACCTCGACGATGTTCGGTGTCAGGCGCACGACCTCGTGAACGGTGGCGCGCAGCGTGTCGTTCAACGCCGCGAGGAAGCCGGCGTCGTCCTGCTGCGAGGCGGGCGGCCGCGTGGCGAGTACGCCGCTGACCACGGGATAGCCCTGCTTGGCGCCGCCCATGGCCTTCACCACGTTGCCGAAGAAGGACGGATGGAGATCGCCGAAGAAGCTGATGAAGCGCCCGTCGGGTTCGCGCGCGAGCAGCACGCGCACCTCGTCGGGCTTGGCGCTGCGCTGCGGGTTGACCGGGTTGCCGGCCTCGTCGCAGGCCTGGAAGTAGCGCCCGTCGAGGGGGAAGTGCAAAGCGTCCTCGCGCGCCAGCACGGTATTGGGCTGGGTGCCGGCGGCCACCAGAATCGTGCGTGCGGGCAGCACGGTCTCGCCGGATGGCTGCAGCGAGCCTTCGGGGTCCGCGTGCTGCGCGTTCACCTTCAGGCCGCTGGCATGCCCGAACGTGTCCACCTCCACCGCGACCGGCGTCAGGCCCTCGGCGAAGAAGATGCCTTCCTCGAGCGCCTTCTCCACCTCCTCGTGGTTGAGCGTGTAGGAGGGGCTGTCGATGAGCCGCTTACGATAGGCGATGGTCGCGCCGCCCCAGCCGCGCAGCAGTTCGACGATGCGCGGCGCGCGGCCCTGCTGCTTCGCCGCAGTCCGCTCCTCGCGGATGGCGCGCGCGTGCGTGAGGAACTCCTCGGCGATCTCCTCCTCCTCGGCATTCCAGGACCTGCGCACGGCGGTGGCGCCGCGCTCGGCCACCAGAGTCTCGTAGCGGCTCAGGAACTTCTCCACCTGCAGCGGGTAGTAGGCGAGCGATTCGGTCGCCGTGTCGATGGCAGTCAGGCCACCGCCGATCACGACCACGGGCAGGCGGATCTGCAGGTTGGCCACTGATTCGCTCTTCGCCGCGCCGGTGAGCTGCAGGCCCATGAGGAAGTCGGAGGCGGTGCGCACCCCGCGCGCGAGCCCGTTGGGCAGCTCCAGCACCGTCGGCCGCCCTGCGCCTGCCGCCAGCGCGATGTGGTCGAACCCGTAGGTAAAGGCGTCCTCCGCAGTCAGCGTGCCGCCGAAGCGCACGCCGCCGATCAGCGCGAACTGTTCACGCCGTTCCAGCAGCAGCCGGATGAGCTTGAGGAAGTTCTTGTCCCAGCGCACCGTGATGCCGTACTCGGCCACGCCGCCGAAGCCGGCCATGCTGCGCTCGTCGAGCTGCTCGTACAACGCGTTCACGTCGTACACCGGCTGCATCCGCGCGCGGTTCCCGTGCGCATCGACGCCGGACAGTTCGGGCGGCAGCGGCTCGATCTTCAGGCCATCCACCCCGACCACGACGTGGCCGTCGTTCATCAGGTGGTGCGACAGCGTGAAGCCGGCCGGGCCCATGCCCACCACCAGCACGCGCCGGCCGCTGGCAGGCCTGGGCAGCGGCCGCGCGAGATCGAGCGGATTCCAGCGGGTGAGCAGGGAATAGATCTCGAAGCCCCAGGGCAGACCGAGCACGTCCTTGAGCGTGCGCGTCTCCGACTGCGGGATGTTGACCGGCTCCTGTTTCTGGTAGATGCAGGCCTTCATGCAGTCGTTGCAGATGCGGTGGCCGGTGGCGGCCGCCATCGGGTTGTCCACTGCGATGATGGCGAGCGCGCCGATGCTGTGGCCCTGCACCTTGACCTTGTGGAACTCGGAGATCTTCTCGTCCAGCGGGCAACCATTGAGCGGTACGCCGAACGGGCTCTTCTTGAACGGCGGCTTGACCTCGGGCGCGGTGGCCTTCTCGCGCATGCCGCTGGAGCACGAATCGCGCTGCTGCTCGTGGCACCAGATGCAGTAGTTGGCCTGGTCGAGTGCGCCGGTGAGGTCGGTGCCGCGGTCGGTCAGGGCGAAACCCTCCCGACGGCGCAGGTGCGTGGCGTGGAAGCTGCGATGCGTGCCGTGCTCCTGTTCGTGCAGCGGCACCAGGTGCAGCGGATCGAGCTTGGCGGGCGCCTTGAACAGAATGCCGGCGCCATGACGAGTCCGCCCCGCCTCGCTGTGTGCGGCCCATGCCGCGAAGCGTGCCGCCATGTCCAGTTCCTGCTGGTGCGCCGCCTCTTCCGCCAGCCAGCCCGTCACCAGTCTGGCGAAACCGAGTTCGGAGAATGCACCGCCCATCCGGTCCGCAAGCTGCGCCTCGAGGGCCGGACCGTCGATCGCCTCTGCCTCCGCCTGCTTGATCTTGGCCATCGCGCGCCGCTGTTCGAAGGCGCGCTTGTCCGCGTACAGCGGCGCGAGCTCGGCGTGGGCGGCCGAGAGCGCTTCGGCCTCGGCTTCGATGCCGAACAGCTGTGCGACGAAGGCTTCCACGTGGGGTGCCAGCGCGATCAGCAGCTGCGACGTCTCCAGGCGCGTGAGGAGCACCGGGTCCTGCCTGGCAGCGAGCAGTTGCTGCGCCACTTCCGGCGCGCGCTCGCGCAGCGAATCGACGAAGTGCGCGTCCAGCCGCAGCAGACCCTCGCGGCGGTAGAGGTCTTCGAACTGAAGTCCGTGGGCGAGCCTCAGGGTGGGGGCGGAAGTAGAGACGGTCATGGCAGGCGAGAAGGAGGAGCGGCGGGCCGCACCGTGAGGTCGGCAGGCTGCCGCGGGCGGGCGGCAAGTATACCCGCGGCGGCGGCCGCGTGCTGCGGCGCGCCATGACGCATCAGTCTGCGGCGTGGATCGCGCGCCTACACTCCGATATCAGGCCGGGCCCAGCGTAGACAAGTCCCGTGTAGAGCTGAATCAGGCTGGCACCGGCGGCGATGCGGTCCGCAGCGTCCTTGCCGTCCATGATGCCGCCCACGCCGACGATGGGGATGCGCCGGTCGAGATGTTCGTCGAGCGCCGCCAGCACCGCGCGCGCGCGGCCGGTGAGTGGTGCACCGCTCAAGCCGCCGGCTTCCCCGCCGTGCACCAGTCCCTCGACGCCCTCGCGGGAGAGCGTGGTGTTGGTCGCGATGACCGCATCGATCCGGTGGTGCAGCAGCCGGTGGGCGATCGCCTCGATCTGCTCGCCGGCGAGGTCGGGCGCGATCTTGAGCGCGAGCGGAACGTAGCGGCCATGGCGATCGGCAAGCTGCGTTTGCTCGGACTTGAGAGCGCCCAGCAGGGCATCCAGTTCGTCGCTGTCCTGCAACTGACGCAGATTCCTGGTGTTGGGGGAGGAGATGTTGACGGTGACGTAGCTCGCCAGGGGGTACACCTTGCGCAGGCAGGTCACGTAGTCGGATGCGGCGCGCGCGATCGGTGTGTCGAAGTTCTTTCCGATGTTGATGCCGAGTACGCCGCGATACCGCGCGGCCTGCACGTTGCGCACGAGGCGGTCGACGCCGAGATTGTTGAAGCCGAGGCGGTTGATCACAGCCCGTGCTGCAGGAATGCGGAACATCCGGGGGCGCGGGTTGCCCGGCTGCGGTCGGGGCGTCACGGTGCCCACCTCGATGAACCCGAAGCCCAGCCGGGCGAGCGCATCGAGATGCTCGGCGTTCTTGTCCAGTCCCGCCGCAAGTCCCACCGGGTTGGGGAAATCGATGCCCATGACGCGCACCGGCCTGTCCACCGGGCTGCGCGCAGGCGGCAGTCTGATGCGCGCCGCGGCGTCCAGGGCACGCAGCGTCAGCCCGTGCGCACGCTCGGCGTCGAGCCGGAACAGCAGGGGGCGCAGGAACGGGTAACTCACCGAAAAACCGGTTCGCGCCGCTCCAGGAAGGCGTTCAGGCCCTCGATGGCGTCGTCGCTGGCGACGCACGTCTGCATCTGCCGCATCATCGGTGCATAGGCGGCGGCGTCGCCGCCGTCCCGGGCGAGCCGGGCCGAGGCCAGCGTCGCGCGCACGCCCACTGGCGACTGTCGCGCGATGCGCTCGGCCAGCGCGAGCGCGCGGTCTAACACTTCCGCGGGAGGCGCCGTCTCCTGCACCATTCCCCATGCCTGCGCCTGCTCCGCGCCGAACTCGTCGCCGGTGAGCAGAATGCGCATGGCATTGCTCCAGCCGATCTCGCGCGGAAGGCGCACGGTTGCGCCGCCGATGGGAAAGATGCCGCGCTTGACCTCGATCTGCGCGAAGCGCGTGTCGTGCGCGGCAAGACGGATATCGGCCGCCAGGAGCAACTCGATGCCGATGGTCAGGCACCAGCCGCGCACAGCGATCACCAGGGGCTTGGACAGCGACTGGGTGCGCAGAAGCGGATCGATGGCGCCCTCGGGGAGGGGCGGCATGCGCCCGTCGCGGAAGTACGGCAGCCACTGCGGCAGCTCGATGCCGCCGGTGAAGTGCTCGCCGTGCGCGAAGAGCAGGGCGCAGCGGGCACCTGCATCGCGCTCGTACTCGCCATAGGCCAGCGCGAGCTCGGTGTACATCGCGACGTCCACCGCGTTGCGCTTGGCAGGACGGTTCAGTCCGATCAGGGTGACGTGTCCACGGTTCTCGACCGTGATGCGCTCGAAGTTCAACGTGCAGGTCTCAGATGGGGTCGCCGGGCGCACTGCGCGCGAGCCGTTGCCAGTGTCCGTTGGACAGGCCCTCGACCGGCTGGAAATTGATCTTGTATGCCATCTTGCGGCTCTGCCCGATCCAGTACCCCAGGTATAGGTAGGGCAGGTTCAGGCGACGGCACATGTCGACCTGCCATAACACGTTGTAGGTGCCCAGGCTTGCGCCCGCCAGGTCGGGTTCGAAGAAGGTGTAGACCGACGACAATCCGTCCTCGAGCCGGTCGATGATGCTGACCATCAGCAGCCTGCCGTCGTGGCGGAACTCGACCAGGCTCGAATTCACGTTGCTCTGCAAGAGGAAGTGTCGATACTGCTCGCGGCTGTCGTGATCCATACCGCCACCGGCGTGGCGGCTGGACTGATAGCGCAGATAGAGCGCGTAGTGCTCCGGGTTGTACTTCAGGTCGAGAATGCGCGCGTCCAGGTCGCGGTGTCGCGAGAAGGCGCGCCGCTGTGAGCGCGTCGGCGCGAACTCGGCTGCGACGATTCGAACCGGTACGCAGGCGCGGCAGCTGTCGCAGTAGGGCCGGTAGGTGAAGGCGCCGCTGCGGCGAAACCCGGCGCGCACGAGCTGGCTGTAGACCTGCGGATCGATGGCATGGCTGGGCGTGGCGACCTGGGAGCGTGCAAGCCGGTCCGGCAGGTAGCTGCACGGGTACGGCGCCGTGGCGTAGAACTGCAGGACGGAGAACGGCAGGTCGTTGAGTTGGGTCATGCCTGTCCGGGATCAGGCGCCGGCACCGGCGCCCGTGGTTTCATCGTCGAAGGTCCAGGGACCCGCTCGATCGGGGTAGTGTACCAACTCCTCCACCGTGCGCGCGAAGGTCTCGCGCGCAATGTCGCGGGCGCCGAAGGAAACCAGCAGGTCGGTTCGCATCTGGCAGTCGATCAGTCCGAATTTCCATGCGATCAGCCGCTGCACCAGGTGCACGAACGCCACCTTGGACGCGTCGTCCATGCGGGAGAACATCGACTCTCCGAAGAACATGCGGCCGATCGCCACGCCGTACAGGCCTCCTACCAGTCGTTCGCCGTGCCACGCCTCGACGGAGTGCGCGAGCCCGCGCCGGTGCAGCACGCAATAGGCCTGCCGCATCTCGTCGGTGATCCAGGTGCCGGCCTGATCCGCGCGCGGCGCGGCGCAGGCGGCGATGACGTCCGGGAACGCGCGATCCATGGTCACGCGGTAAGGCGCCTTGCGCAGGGTCTTGCGCAGCGTGCGTCCGATGCGCAGTTCTTCCGGGTAGAGCACGGTGCGTGGATCGGGACTCCACCAGAGAATCGGGTCGTCCGCGCCGTACCACGGAAAGATGCCCCGCCGATAGGCGGCGATCAGGCGTTCGGAAGACAGATCGCCGCCGGCGGCGATCAATCCGTTCGGCTCCCGCAGAGCCCGGTGAAGCGGCGGGAACTCGATCGCCTCGGTGAGCCAGGGGATCAACGCGAACGATGGATCGGCGTGAAGCGCGTGCTCGAGCGCAAACGGACCCGAGCTATCTCAACCGGAGCGCTCAGAACCACTTGTCCGCGCTCTTGCTGATCAGCCCGCATGCGAGCCGGGCGCCGGCGTTGCCGGCCGGCTGCGAAGCGAGGTCGTCCGCGTTCTCGTGCACGATCACGGAGCGGCCGATGATGCTGTCGGCGCCGCTGCCAAGGCTGATGCCGCCCACTTCGGCGCGGTACACGGCCACACCGTTCGCTCCGGCCTCGATGTTTCCCAGGTCGCCGGCATGCCGCGTCGTGGAGTCCGCCCCGCCGTGCGCAGCCGAGTGCGGATTGAAGTGCGGCCCCGCGCTCGAGCCGTCCTCGGCCGTGCAGTCTCCCCGTTCGTGCACGTGAAAGCCGTGAAGACCGGGCGACAGCCCGGCGATGCGGGCTTCCACCAGGACCATTTCTCCGTCCTGGGTGAAGGTCACCGTCCCGCTGACCTGGCTGTCGCGCGTCGGCGCGAGCTTCGCCACCGCCGTGGGCGAGCGCAGGGTCACACCCGAGCAGCCCGCCAGCAGGAATGCGCACGCGGACACGGACACGACAAGACTGGCTTTCATCGAATCTCCCGGGGATGCGTGTGCCTTGGCGTGCATGACGCACGCCGCTGCGGCAATCGTCGACGCGATCCGTTTTAGCACCGGCCACGAACGGGTGTCAAACCGTCACGCCGGCAGCGTCCGGCCTTTCGCCCGGATGCCGGCATTGGTATGCTCGCGCCAACCGTTCCGCCCGTATCTCCCTTGGCCGACTCACCGAACGCCCCTTCGCCGCGCGACCTGGAACAGGCTTTCTCCCTGTTCAACGAGGCATCTGCCCAGCTTGCCAACGCCTACAACGAACTCGAGCAGCAGGTGTCGCGGCTGAGCGAGGAACTGGCCGTTGCCAACGGCGAACTGCGCCGTCAGTACGAGGAGAAGGAGGCGTTGTCGCAGCGGCTGTCGCACCTGCTGGCCGCCCTGCCCGGCGGCGTGGTGGTCCTCGACGTGCAGGGGCGTGTCGCGCAGTGCAATCCGGCAGCGCAGGAGATGCTCGGCGGCGACCCGATCGGGCGCGAGTGGGAGGACGTTGCGAGCGCGTCCCTGCATCCCTCGCCCGGGGGGCAGGAGTGGTCGCTGCGTGCAAAGCAGGGTGCCGCGGTGCAGCGGTGGGTTACGCTGTCGATGAGCCCGCTCGACTCCGCGGGAGGGCGCATCCTGCTGCTCACCGAAATCACCGAGGCGCGCCGGCTCGCCGAGCAGCTCGAGCACCATCGCCGCCTCTCGTCGATGGGAGAGATGGCGGCCGGGCTCGCCCATCAGTTGCGCACCCCGCTCGCGACTGCGCTTCTATACGCCGGCAATCTCGCGCGCCCGGCGCTCGCCGACGGCGACCGCCTGCGCTTCGCCGAGCGCGCGCAGGCCCGCCTGCGCGACCTCGAGCGCATGATCCAGGACATGCTCACCTTCGTGCGCGGTGCGCCCGCGGCCCAGGAACTCATTGCCGCGCCGGAGCTCCTCCACGAGGTCACGCAGACCATCGAACCGCAAATGTACGCAGCGGGCATCGAGTTCGACGCGCAGGTGCGCGCGCAGGACGCGCACGTGCGCGGTAACCGCAAGGCGCTGCAGGGCGCGCTGGTGAACCTGCTGGAGAACGCGCTGCAAGCGTGTGCGCGCGGTGGCTCCGTGGGCATGGAAGCGGACGTGACGCAGGCGCGGCTGCGCGTGCGCGTGCGTGACAGCGGCCCCGGGATGGACGCCGCCACGCAGGCGCGGCTGTTCGAGCCCTTCTTCACCACGCGGCAGGAGGGCACGGGCCTTGGCCTGGCCATCGTGCGCACCGTGGCGCAGGCGCACGGCGGCGAGATCGAGGTCGAGTCCTCGCCGGGGCGCGGCGCGGTGTTCACACTGACCGTGCCACTTGCCGAATGATCATCGAAGCGGAGTTGCCGTGAAGCCATTGCCCGTGCTCGTCGTCGAGGACGACACCGACCTTCGTGAAGCGCTCAAGGACACGCTGGAACTGTCCGGCTACGAGACCCTCGAGGCAGCGGACGGGGAATCGGCGCTGCGCCTGCTGGAGAATCGGCGCGTGGGCATCATCGTGAGCGATGTCCAGATGAAGCCGATGGACGGCGAGACGCTCCTGCGCGAGGTCAAGGCGCGCTGGCCCGCCACGCCGGTGCTGCTGATGACCGCCTACGGGATGATCGAGCGTGCCGTCGAGGCCATGCGCCAGGGGGCGTGCAACTACCTGCCCAAGCCGTTCGAGCCCGAGGCCCTGGTCGCGGAGGTCGCGCGCTGGATGTTGCCTGCAGTCTCCGGCGAGGGCGCCGAGGTGATCGCCGAGGATCCGGCGACGAGGCAGATGCTGGAACTGGCGCAGCGCGTGGCCGCATCGGAGGCGACGGTGCTGCTCACGGGGGAGAGCGGAGTCGGCAAGGAGGTGGTGGCGCGCACCATCCACCGCGGTTCCGCCCGCGCGCACAACGCCTTCGTGGCGATCAACTGCGCGGCGATTCCGGACAACCTGCTCGAGGCGACCCTGTTCGGGTACGAGCGTGGCGCGTTCACCGGCGCGACGCAACCGCACGCCGGCAAGTTCGAGCAGGCGCAGTCGGGCACGCTGCTGCTCGACGAGATCACCGAGATGCCGCTGGGGCTGCAGGCGAAGCTGCTGCGG
Organism: uncultured Burkholderiales bacterium; assembly: GCA_964386195.1. Taxonomy (GTDB): domain Bacteria; phylum Pseudomonadota; class Gammaproteobacteria; order Burkholderiales; family SHXO01; genus SHXO01. The sequence continues at coordinate 9,431 of CAYLTE010000119.1, forward strand.
GTGCTGCAGGAGCGCGAGGTGGAGCGCGTGGGAGGCAAGCGCCCCATCCCGCTGGACGTGCGGGTGCTCGCCACCTCGAACCGGGACCTGGAAGCCGAAGTTCAGGCGGGCCGCTTCCGCGAAGACCTGTACTACCGGCTCAACGTGTTCCCGCTGCGCGTGCCGGCGTTGCGCGAACGCCGCGGGGACATCCTGCCCCTGGCCAGGGCGGTCCTGACGCGGGCCGCGTCCGCTCGTGCGGGGCGCCGGTTTTCGCTCTCGGCGGAGGCAGAAAGTCGTTTGACTGCCTATAGTTGGAAAGGTAACATCAGGGAGTTGGAAAACGTCATGCAGCGGGCGATGATTCTCGCACCCGGTACGACGATCGAGGCGGACCACCTCTGCCTGCCGAGCGGCGCGCCGCAGGAGTCACCCTCGCGGCCGACGACGAATGCGGCGGCAGATTTTGCCGCCCCGTCCGAGTCGAGGGTGCTGCCCACCGATCTGAAGTCCCTGGAGCGAACGCACATCCTCGAGACCCTGGCGGCGGTGGGCGGGGTGCGGAAAGTGGCTGCGGAGCGGCTGGGAATGAGTGAGAGAACGCTGCGCTATAAGCTCGCGCAGTACCGGCTGGAGGATGCGACCCAGCGGGAAGATCAGCGTGAAGATGGACACTGAGCGTCGCGTGGCATGGGAGTTGCAGCCGCGCGCCCGGGTAATGCGTTCGGTACGACGGGGACGCCCGCATTCAACCGTGATCGCTATCCAATGAACAGCATCAATTCGCAAGGCATCGATCAACTCCTGCAGGAGTTGAATCGCATGGCCGCACAGGCCGGCGGCGAGAACGCACCGGCCGAGGGTGCGGGCGGTGCCGAGTTCGGCGAGGCGCTCAAGTCGGCGCTCGAGCAGGTCAACGCTGCGCAGAACGAAGCGGCCAAGTTGCAGCAGGAGTTCGACATGAACGCCCCCAACGTGAACCTGCACGAGGTGATGGCGTCGCTGCAGAAGGCCAGCCTGTCGTTCCAGACCATGGTGCAAGTGCGCAACCGGCTGGTCTCGGCGTATCAGGAAATCATGAACATGCAGGTCTGAGCGTGGTGGCGGCGATCGGCGTCCCAGCCAGTTCGCGGCCCATGCGCCGTAGCAGTCCTCCGCCCGGGCCTCGCGGCCCGACCTGCCCGCAGCAAGGCAGGGGTTGATGGCCCAGTCCCCAGCACAAGGCATCCGCAGCGCAGCCGCCGGCTTCGCGCGACTCAGCATCCCCCAGAAACTCGGTGCCCTCGCAGCCGTGGCTGCGCTCGTCGCGGTCGCCGTGGTGGCGGTGATGTGGGCCAGGGTTCCCGAGTACCGGGTGCTCTATTCCAACCTGTCGGATCGCGACGGCGGCGAGGTGATTGCCGCGCTCGCGCAGATGAATGTTCCCTACCGCGTGGCCGAAGGCGGCACGGTGCTCATGGTGCCGGCCAATCAGGTCTACGACCTGCGCCTGCAGCTCGCCTCGCAGGGACTGCCCCGGGGCGGGGCAGTCGGATTCGAGCTGATGGACACGCAGAAGTTCGGCATCAGCCAGTTCGCCGAGCAGGTCAACTACCAGCGTGCCCTGGCCGGCGAGCTTGCCCGCAGCATCCAGTCCGTCGGCGCCGTGCAGGCAGCACGGGTGCATCTGGCCATTCCCCGGCCAACCGTGTTCGTGCGGGAGCAGCAGAAGCCCAGCGCATCGGTGTTCGTTTCCATGTTCCCGGGGCGCATGCTCGATGCGGCGCAGGTCAGTGCGATCCAGCATCTGATCGCCAGCAGCGTGCCGGAACTCGGCGTGCGCAACGTCACCGTCGTCGACCAGGCGGGCAACCTGCTCAGCGCCGCGGGTGGGGCGGACATGCCCAATCCGCTCGACGCCAGCCAGCTCAAGTACGTGCATTCGGTCGAATCGAGCTACGCCCAGCGCATCGAAAACATACTCAAGCCGCTGATGGGGCCCGAGAACGTGCGGGCGCAGGTCACCGCAGCGCTCGATTTCACCCGCGTGGAGGAAACCTCCGAGAGCTTCAAGCCCAATCCGACCCCGGCGGAGTCCTCGGTGCGCAGCCAGCAGACCATGGAGAGCAGCAGCACCCAGGCGCAGGCCGCCCAGGGGGTTCCGGGCGCCCTGAGCAATCAGCCGCCAGGTGCCGCGACTGCGCCGCTCAACGCGCCGGGCCAGCCCAACGCAGCCACGCCCGCCCCGCCGCAGCCCACCAGCAGTCAGCGCGAGACCATCACGAACTTCGAGGTCGACAAGGTGATCCGCCACAGTCAGGGCGAGCTCGGCGCGATCAGGCGCCTGTCGGCTGCGGTGGTCGTCAACTACAAGCGCGAGGTGGCGGCCGATGGCACCGTGAGCTACACGCCGCTCTCCGACCCTGAACTCCAGCAGGTCAACGCCCTGGTGCGGCAGGCGATGGGATTCAACCAGGAGCGGGGCGACACCGTGAACGTGGTGAATGCCCCGTTCAGCGCGGAAGTGATGCCTGGAGGTGAGGCGTCCCCCTCGCCGTGGGACACGTTCGTGCAGGATCTCACCACCCCCGCCGGCGTGATCCAGATCCTCAAGTATCTGGGGGCAGCATTGGTTGTCCTGATCGTCTTCCGCATGGTGCGCTCCACCTTGCGCGACCTGGGACGCAGCGTGCGTGTCGAGCCGAGCGTCGAGGGCCTCCCGGCTCCGCCAGGCATGCAGCCGCAACTTGCCGGCGCGGCGCCCGGTGGCGAGATGATCGCCCTCGAGGACGATGCTGCCTTGCGCTTCGAGGCAGACCTCAAGGCGGTCAAGGATCTCGCCAAGCAGGAGCCGCGGCTGGTCGCGAATGTCGTGAAGGAGTGGGTGGGGCGCGGTGAGTGACGATGGCCTGACGCGCAGCGCCATCCTGCTCATGTCGATCGGCGAGGAGGAGGCGGTCGAAGTCTTCAAGCATCTCGGGCCCAAGGAGGTGCAGACGCTCGGGCAGGTGATGGCCAAGCTCAATGGCGTCAGCCGCGACCAGGTGGCCGAGGTGT
>CAYLTE010000120.1:0-12441 GCA_964386195.1 uncultured Burkholderiales bacterium
CGCCATACTCGTGGAAGCGGATTTTGCGTTCCTCGCCTCCCTCGACCAGATGGCAGAAGGCCTCGTCCTGCGCCAGCTCGTGCGGAGGGGTGATGGGAAACTTGATGTTGTACTGCTCTGTTCTGATCATTTGGCGCCTTCGATTAGTCGACTCGCGCGATGGCGAGCTGCCGGCGTGGCACTGCACCACCGGCGGTTGAACACGGCCCGGCGCATCGCGCGCCGAACACTCGGCTAAGAAGGTGTGGAACGGCCGCCGCAAACGTGCTGCGGCGCGAGGATAGTTCCGACGATGCGGGCATTGCCCGCCATCGGGCGACGCGCCGTGCAAGCTGTGCGGGTATGCACGTTTCGCCCGAGTCCGGCAGGGGACGCGCGGCGAGAAGAAGAACGGGCGCTGAATACTGCCTGCATAGAGGCCGAAGGGTACCGCGATACTGCGGTCCTTGACAACCCTGAGCCTCCCCGCGCCCGCGCATGTGCCGCATCGATCCGTGCACTTCGGGCATACTCCCGCACACTCGATCACTCGCTCCATCGGCCGATGACGCACACCAGCTCGACTCTCGACTCGCCTCGCTCCGCCGCCACCGCCCCCACGTGGCCGATGGATGCGATCCTCGCGCTGTTCGACCTGCCTTTCCCCGAACTGCTGTATCGCGCGCAGAGCGTGCATCGCGCGCACTTCGCACCCGATCGCGTGCAACTGTCGCAGTTGCTCTCGATCAAGACCGGTGGTTGTCCGGAGGACTGTGCGTATTGCCCGCAGTCGGCGCGCTATCAGACCGGCGTGCAGAACCAGGCGCTGCTGCCGCTGCGGGAGGTGCTCGATGCGGCGAAGAAGGCGAAGGAAGGCGGCGCGACGCGATTCTGTATGGGCGCAGCGTGGCGCGGACCGAAGGATCGCGACCTCGAGCCGGTGCTCGAGATGGTGCGTGCGGTGAAGGCGCTGGGCATGGAAACCTGCGCGACGCTGGGCATGCTGCGCGCGGGCCAGGCCGACAAGCTGAAGGCAGCGGGACTCGACTACTACAACCACAATCTCGACACGGCACCCGACTTCTACGGCGACATCATCAGCACGCGCGAGTACGACGATCGTCTCGACACCCTGCAGCAGGTGCGCGGCGCGGGCATCAACGTGTGCTGCGGCGGCATCGTGGGCATGGGCGAATCGCGTCGCCAGCGCGCGGGACTGATCGCGCAACTGGCAAGCCTCGATCCGCATCCCGAATCGGTGCCCATCAACAACCTCGTGCAGGTGGAAGGCACGCCGCTTCACGGCACCGACGCGCTCGATCCGCTCGAGTTCGTGCGCACAATCGCCGTGGCACGCATCACGATGCCCCGGTCCTACGTGCGCCTGTCCGCAGGACGCTCGAAGATGTCGGAGGCCGAGCAGGCGCTGTGCTTCATGGCCGGCGCGAACTCGATCTTCTGCGGCGAGAAGCTGCTCACCACCGGTAACCCGGACGTCGACAGCGACCGGGCGCTGTTGGCCAAGCTGGGTATGAAGGCAATGGAAGCCTAGCAGCGGACCCCGGGGAAAGCGCCGAAAGGCCGGGCCGTGCGCCCGGCCTTTTCGTTTGGCGTGCCTTCAGGCCGGGGCCGCGCCTAGTTGCGCCGCTCCGGTGGCGCGGCGCGCCTATCGCGCGCGTTGCCGTCCCCATGGGCCGCCTCGACCCGTCGAGCCATGTCGCTGCCCATCCCGGAATGTTCGTGTCGGCGCTGGGCACGTCGGGTACGGACCAGTGAGTAGACGGCGTAGGCGACGACCAGAATCGCGGTGACCAGAAAGAGGAGAAGTACGAAGTTCATGGTTTCCATGGGGAACGGGACGCAACCCCCGTTCCCAGCCGGCTGAGGCGCAGACGGCCGGACCCCCGCCATGCCCACGTCCGTCCAGCCAGGCACGAGAGCGCTTCAGCCATGCCGGTATCGCGCCGATGTCAGGGAATTACCCATCCCCGATCAATGCACTGCAACAAGGAATCGGCATGACCGACCTTCTCATGCAGGGCGCCGGCACCCTGCTCGCGCTCCTGGCGCTCGGGCTCGTCCTGCTGTGGTTCGTACAGGATGTGACCCAGAAGAAGCACACCATCCTGCGCAACTTCCCCGTCATCGGGCGCCTGCGCTATCTGTTCGAGCGCCAGGGCGAGTACTTCCGGCAGTACTTCTTCGCCAACGACCGGGAGGAGATGCCGTTCAACCGTGCTATTCGCTCCTGGGTGTACCGCCTGGCCAAGGACGAAGGCGGCGCGATCGGTTTCGGGTCGACCAATAACCTCAGTGAGGCGGGCAACCTGATCTTCGTGAATGCGCCCTTCCCCGTGCTCGAGGAAGAGCGCATGCCCACGCCGCCGAAGATCGTCGGCGAGGGCTGGTGCCGGGAGCCGTTCGTCGCGCACTCGGTGGTGAACATCAGCGGCATGAGCTATGGCGCACTGTCTGCGCCCGCCGTCCAGGCTCTCGCTCGCGGTGCGGCGGCTGCCGGCTGCTGGATCGACACCGGGGAAGGCGGCCTGTCGGACCATCACACCGAAGGGGGTGCCGACGTGATCATGCAGATCGGCACCGCGAAGTACGGCGTGCGCGATGCGCAGGGCAGGCTCAGCGATGCCCGGCTGCGGGAACTGGCGTCTCGCGTGCGTGCCTTCGAGCTCAAGCTGTCGCAGGGGGCCAAGCCCGGAAAGGGGGGTGTGCTGCCGGCGGCGAAGGTGAGCGAGGAGATCGCCCGCATCCGCGGCATTCCGGTCAACAAGGCGTCCATCAGCCCGAATCGTCACCCGGACGTCGGCAACGTCGACGAACTGCTCGACATGCTTGCCCACATCCGCGACGTCACCGGCAAGCCGGTAGGCGTCAAGACCGCGATCGGCGGGTGGGCGTTCATGCACCAGCTCGGCGATGCGGTCCAGCGCCGCGGAATCGAGCTGGCTCCCGACTTCCTCGTGATCGACGGCGGCGAGGGCGGTACCGGTGCCGCGCCCCAGGCGCTCATGGATCACATGGCCCTGCCGATCGCGGAGGCGCTGCCGCGCGTGGTGGACGCGCTGATCGAGACCGGGCTGCGCGATCGGATCGCCGTGGTGGCAAGCGGCAAGCTGGTGACCTCGGCAAAGGCAGCGTGGGCGCTGTGCGCGGGCGCGGACTTCGTCAATACCGCGCGCGGCTTCATGTTCGCGCTGGGCTGCATCCAGGCGCTGCGCTGCCACACCAACACCTGCCCCACCGGGGTGACCACGCACAATCGTCGTCTTCAGCGCGGACTGGTGGTGGAGGAGAAATTTCAGCGCGTGGCCAACTACTGCCGCAACATCAATGCGGAGATCGACATGATCGCGCACTCCTGCGGATTGCGGCACGCACGCGAATTCCGCCGGGATCACGTACGGGTGGTGCGCAACGCCTACGAATCCGTGGCGCTGGCGACGCTGTTTCCGTATCCGGTTCAGGCGGGGGACCCGGCCCGCCAGGGAATCGAGAAGAGCGTCTTGCGCGAGAGCAGCGCGCGAGCGCTAGAGGTGTAGCGACAATCTACGGCGAGGATGCGCCACCCCGGTGTCGTTCCGAGCCTGAATGTCCTACCGCCCCACCCGGGTGTCATTCCGAGCCGAAGGCGACGATGCCCCACCGGTGTCATTCCGAGCCGAAGGCGACGATGCCCACCGGTGTCATTCCGAGCCGAAGGCGACGATGCCCCACCCGGTGTCATTCCGAGCCGAAGGCGAGGAATCCTCGCCTTGGACGCATCAAAGCGAAGGTCCCTCTCTACGCTCGGGACGACACCGTGGTTAGGTGGAATCTACTGGCCGCCACGCCAGGACGACACCGCAGAGAAATCAGAACTTCCTGATCGCACTGCGTGCATTCGCCTTCGCAGCGTACTCGCTGTTGTCCAGCTCGAACTCGTCGCGCGTGCGGCAGTAGCGCGTCGCGTACAGCCGTCCGACCGGATGGAAGGCGTCGGGCAGCCGCCGCAGCGTCTTCGGATCGAGCACGCCCTCGTGCGCGTGCAGCCACACCACCTCGCCGATGCACAGATGACGGGTATTGAAGTCCAGGTGCGTGTGCAGCCGGCACTCGAACGAGACCGGCGACTGCGCGATGCGCGGCGGCTTCACCACCTTCGAGGCGACCGGCGTGAACCCGACCAGGTCGAACTCGCTCGTCTCCGGAGGGGTATCGACCGCGCAGCCGTGCATCTGCGCAGCGATGGTTTCGTCCACCAGGTTGACCACGTACTCCTTCGTCTCCAGCACGTTGCGCACGGTGTCCTTGGCGCCGCCGCTGGCGCGCGCGTCCGCGGCGAAGATGACGATCGGCGGATCCTCGCCCAGTGCATTGAAGAAGCTGAACGGCGCTGCGTTGAGCACGCCGTCCTTCCCCAGGGTGGAGATCAGTGCGATCGGCCGCGGGACGACCAGACTGGCGAGGATCTTGTAGCGCTGGAGTGGCTCGAGCGCGAGGAAGTCCAGTTCCATCGGTGGATTGAGTCGTAGGAGAAAGGAGGCCGGACGCATCCGCGTCCGGCAGCATGCGAAACCGGGATCAGGACAATCCGGTGCCCAGCACGAAGTCGAAATCCGCCTTCATGAACCGGCCGTCCTGCTTCAGGTCGAGCGCGAGCGAGGGCTTGTGACCGCCCCAGGGATCGCCCGCCAGATTCTCGTCGCCATTGAAGTAGAGCTGGGTGGTCAGCTCCATGTTGAGGAAGGGAAGCACCTTGATGTGGATGTGCCGTGCACGCGTCAGGCCGCCGAAGCGTTCCAGGCCGGGCGCGCCGGGCGGGATCGGATACGCGCCGGGGACGATCGTCTCGATCTCGTAGCGTCCCTTGGCATCGGTACGGATGATGCCGCGCAGGTTGGGCTTCACCTCCTCGAGGAAGTTGCCCGGCTGCTTCTTGTCGTAGAACCCGCGGTCGTCGGCGTGCCAGATCTCGATCAGCGTTCCGGGCAAGGGCGTGCGACAGTCCGCGCTGAGAACGGCGCCACGCAGCAGCAGGCGCTGGCCGGGCTCGTCGTCGGCCGCGAGCTTCATCTGGAACAGCGGCGCGCCGTAGTTGTACATCGGCCCCAGGATTTCGGGCTCGGTCAGCTTGCACTCGGCCGCCGCCCTCAGCGCCGGCATGCCCAGCGCCGCCGCGCCCAGCATCGTCGCACCGCCGCGCAGGAAGCGTCGACGATGCATTTCCTTCGAACCCGGTGAATCGGCCATCTTTTCTCCTCCTGTGTTGTATCGGTCAGTCCGCCGTCATGCCCGGATCCGCAAGACACGACGCGCCGCCGATACTACCCGAAGTCGTTGTGGCCTCCCTGGAAGGTTCTCACGGCTCCCAACGGCGTCACTGCCCACGGCGCATACCGCCCACGGTGTCATGTCGAGCGCAGCGAGACATCCTCGCCGTGGACGCTGCAGCGCGAGGATCCCTCGCCGTTGGCTCGGGATGACACCGGGGAAGCAGACGGCACCGGGCGGAACAGGATGTGCCCTGGCGGTATCATCCCCACATGAACCCTACCGGCCTCCTCTCCGTCTGGAACCGCATCGCGCCCGAGCACGAAGCGCAGTTCAATGCGTGGTACGACGAGGAACACCTCGACGAGCGGCTCGCCGTACCGGGGTTCCGCAGCGCACGCCGCTACCGCGCGGTCGGTGAAACCTATGCCTATGCCGCGCTGTACGAGCTCGACACACCGGAGGTGCTGCAAAGCGCCGACTACCTTCGGTTGCTCGCGCACCCCACGGCGCGCACGCGCGCGGTCATGCCGCACTTCCTGGACATGAACCGAGCGGCCTGCCGCGTACCGTTCGACAGCAACCCTGCCATGAGCGCGGTGCGCCATCTGGCCATCCTCACACTCGGCGATGCGCCGGCGCAGGCGCTGGGACACTTCGACGACGTGCGCGTGCGCGTTGCGATCCCCGACACCTCGCTCACCGGCGGTGCCACTCCTGAACAGTCTCTGCGCAGCAGTCCCGATGTCGTGCCCGCGCCCTTCGTGCTCATCGAAGGCGATGACCTCGACGCCGTCAGCGCCTGCGCGCGGCAGTCGAGACAGCAGCTCGGCACGCCGGCCCCACGGATGTTCTCGCTGATCTCGGCGCGTGGCGCGGGCATCGTGCGCCATTCGGAACCCAGTGCGTGACGATTTCGTTACAGCGGCACGTTCTTCGCGCATCCGCTGCATAGATCGACATGCCCGGCCGCCGACCGGTGACTTGATCTCAGTCAACGCCTCGCTCTTCGTACACCGCTAGGCTGAAGCCTTCGCAACGTGCAGGTGCGCCGGCACATCGCCGTGCGTACACGCACCCTGTTCACCACTTTGCGAGAGCGCGACTCATGGCAGCGATGATGAAAGCGGCAGTGTTCGTCGAGCCCGGACGCATCGTCCTCGACGAGAAACCCATTCCCGACGTCGGCCCGCTCGACGCCCTGATCCGGATCACCACCACCACGATCTGCGGCACCGACATCCACATCCTCAAGGGCGAGTACCCGGTGGCCCCTGGCTTGACCGTCGGACACGAGCCCGTCGGCGTGATCGAGAAGCTCGGCACCGCGGTGAAGGGCTATCGTGAAGGGCAGCGCGTGATCGCCGGTGCGATCACGCCGGGCGGCTATTCGAACGCGTGCCTGTGCGGCGATTTCGCGCAGGATGGAGCCGGTAGCGCACACGGCTGGAAGCCCATGGGCGGGTGGCGCTTCGGCAACACCATCGACGGTTGCCAGGCGGAGTACGTGTTGGTGCCCGATGCGATGGTGAACCTGGCACCCGTCCCCGACGAACTGACCGACGAGCAGGTGCTGATGTGCCCGGACATCATGTCGACGGGATTCGGCGGCGCGGAGAGCGGCTCGATCCGCATCGGCGATACGGTGGCGATCTTCGCGCAGGGACCGATCGGTCTGTCGGCCACGGCAGGTGCCAGGTTGTGCGGCGCGACCACGATCATTGCCGTGGACAGGCTCGACGCCCGCCTGGCGGTGTCCCGCAAGATGGGCGCCGATCACGTGGTCGACGCCTCACGTGCCGACCCAGTGGAAGAGATCCTGCGTCTGACCGAGGGGCGCGGTGTGGACGTGGCCATCGAGGCCCTCGGCACACAGGCAACGTTCGAGGCGTGCCTGCGCGTGCTGCGTCCCGGTGGCACGCTGTCGAGCCTGGGTGTCTACTCCACGGACCTGAAGATCCCGCTGGGGCCGTTCGCCGCCGGACTGGGCGATCACAAGATCGTGACGACGTTGTGCCCGGGCGGGAAGGAACGCATGCGCCGGTTGATGTCGGTGATCGCATCCGGGCGCATCGATCTGCGCCCGATGGTCACCCATCGCTTCAAGCTCGAGCAGATCGAGCAGGCCTACGAGTTGTTCGGGCATCAGCGAGACGGCGTGCTCAAGGTGGCAATCACGCCCTGACCGGCGCGCGTGCCGCGGACCGGGACCGCCGGACCGCGGCAGAGCACCAAGCGCCCGCTACGCGCCCTTGTGCAGTCGCTCCGCGATCGCCAGCATGCGATAGTAAGAGCGCACCACCGGCAGCTCGATCAGTTCGTTGTCGACGACGACCAGTCCGGTCTCGTCCTGCTCGAAGGCGGCGCACACCTTGCGCGCCTTCTCGATCGATTTCTCGTCCGGTGTAAAGGCGGCGTTGATGATCGGAATCTGGTTGGGATGGATCGACGCCTTGCCGGTGAAGCCCAGCCGCTGCACCCCCTCGGCCTCGGCCTTGAGGCCCGCCGGATCGTCCAGGTTCAGGTAGGGCACGTCGAGCAGATCGATGCCTGCGCTCGCTGCCGCATGCACCAGGCGCGAGCGCGTGTACAGCAGCGGCTCCCAGGCCTTCTGGCAGCGCAGCTCGGCCGACATGTCGACCGCGCCCAGGATCATGGAATCGATGCGCGGGCTTGCCTTGGCGATCTCGATCGCGCGCTCCAGCCCCTGGTTGGTCTCGATGATCACGCAGAACCGGATGGCGCGCGCTGCACCGGTGGACAGCAGCGTGTCGATCAGCTGCACTTCGTCGGCGGACTTCACCTTCGGGATCATGATCGCAGGCGGCGGCGCCTCGCACTCCGCGAGTGCCTGCAGGTCCTTCAGCCCGTGCACGGTCGAGATGCTATTGATGCGCGCCATCTTCTCCACGTGCGGATGGCTGTGCGCGGCAAACAGCGGCAGCGTCAGCGCGCGGCCTTCGTCTTTGCGCGGCAGCGCGACGGCATCCTCCATATCCACGCAGACGATATCGGCGCCCGAGTCGAGGGCCTTGTGGAAGCGGTCGGGGCGCAGTCCGGGGACGAACAGCAGGCTGCGACGGGGGCGGATGGGGCGTTCGAGGGGGATCATGGGCGATTCGTATCCGAAAGCCTCAATCCTACCGGAGCTTGGCGCTCCGCTCTTGAGGGCGTAGTGGCCCGAGCACTCTCCGAAAATTGCCGGCGGCATCGGACACTCCGCCTCAGTCGAGGCGGAGTGTCGAAGCACGCACGGATGCTACTGACAGAACGCGCAAACTCTCAGCGATTCCAAGTGGCATAGCCGCTCGCGGACCCATCTGCCCAGTTAACCTGGGTAATGCCAGCGAACGTGTTGCTGCCGCTGATGCCTTTGTACTTGCCAGTGCCGCTGACGAACTCGAAGGTTCCCGTGTTGCGACTGCCATTGGCGGTGCTACCGGCATTCGACCACTTGCACAACACCTGGTCGCCATCCTTGTCAGTGATGATGCAGTATCCGCCGGCGCTGCTCTTACCAGTGTTGAAATTCAGATCGTTGTACGCCGGGCACTTCACCCCGGCGCGATGGAAAAGGCTGCCCTCCCCCTTGTCGTTGAAGAACGTGCCGCTGAACTCGCCCACCCAGTAGAAGTGTCCCTTCTCGACCTCGAAGGCCTTGCCCACCCCGAACCAGCCAAACTCCCCGCTCACCTTCCAGTCTTGCGCCTGAACGTGGCCGGAAACGGCAACCCACGCCAATCCTGCCGCCACTGTAGCAGCACGTAGCACAGTCGATTTCCGCATCATCAGTCCGTCTCCTCGTCATTAACGCAATCCAGGCCGCAATCACGACCCACTGCGAGTTTAGGAGCCAGACGCTTACCAATCACTTACCGATGACGGGTATATAACCCTCCGACGCAGCGACATGCTTGGGGCCGAATTCGCTACTCCGCCACCACCGCGCTCGCCGTACCCTTCGGACTCGTCTCGGGCGCGCGCCCGACGAACAGAAGCAGCGGGATCGCGCACATCGCCGCAATCGCCATGAACAGGAAGGCCTGGTTGTAGCCTGCTACCGTGGCCTGCCGGTCGAGCTCGCGCGCCAGCAGTGCCATCTGCTCGGTGCCCTGCATGCTCCACGTACCGTTGGCCTCGGTCGTCTGCAGCGCATCGCTATACGGGGTGACGTGCTCGACCAGTCGGGCGCGCGTGGTCGCCGTCGCGTTGACGAACAGCGCGAGGGTGATGGACACACCCACGCTGCTGCACAGGCTGCGCACCAGGTTGAACACCGAGGTGCCCTCGTTACGCTGTTCCGGCCGCAGGAATGGAAAGGAGATCATCTGGATCGGCACCAGCATGATCCCCGCTCCCCATCCCTGCAGGTAGCCGGTCCAGATGATCGGCCAGGCACTCACCTCCGCGGTCCAGGTCGACATCTCCGCGCTCGCGACGCCGAGCATCACGAAACCGGACGCGAGCAGGATGCGCGGATCGACCTTGCCGGTGATGCGCGCGCTGACGATCAGCGCGGAGAGCAGCCCGACCCCGCGGGGCGACTGCAGCATGCCGATGGTATCGATCGGGTAGCCCTGCAGATTCTCCAGAAAGGTCGGCATCAGCACCATGATCGGCACGGTGAGAAAGCCGTAGAAGGAGATGAACACCAGACTCAGGAAGAAGCGGCGCTGCACGAACAGGCGCGGATCGAGAAACGGATCGCGCGCGGTGGCGCAGTGCGCGTTGAACAAGTACAGGCCGAGCACGGCAAGCCCGGCCTCGATCATGATCTCCGGCGACTCGAACCAGTCCAAACGCTCGCCGCGGTCGAGCATCATCTGCAGCGATCCCACGCCCAGCGCCAGGGTGAGGAAGCCGAACCAGTCGAGCCGGCGCTGCGGGTCGCGCGGCGTCTCGGGGAGGAAGGCGATGGCACCGGCCAGCGCCAGCAGGCCGAACGGCACGTTGATGTAGAAGATGTAGCGCCACGACAGATACTCCGTGACGAACCCGCCGATGGTCGGACCGATCACGCTGCCCAGCACCGAGCCCGTGCCCCACAGCGCCATCGCCTTGCCGTGTTCCTCCGGCGGATAGGTGTCGAGGATGATCGAGTGCGACAGCGGAATGAGGAACGCCCCCGAAGCCCCCTGCAGGATGCGCGCAATGACCTCGAAGGTGAGCGAGTCGGCCGCGCCGCACAGCACCGAGGCGAAGGTGAATCCCCCGAGCGCTGCGACGAACACGCGCTTGCGCCCAAAGCGCGCACTCAGCCAGCCGCCGGTAGGAATCATGATGGCGCTGGCGACGATGTAGGACGTGATGACCCAGGAGATCTGGTCCTGGGTGGCGGTGAAGTGGCCCTGCATGTGCGGCAGCGCCACCACCGCGATCGTCCAGTCGATCGAGTAGAGCAGCGAGGCCAGCATCACCGAGGCGGTGATGAGGAAGGGATGCCCCTGGCGGTGCGGCGCCACGGATCAGGGTTGATGCGCGAGCGCGGGACGCGGATCCATCAGGCGCGGCAGGTAGCCGCTGTCGATCAGGCGCTGCACCACGCGCGGCATGCCGCGCTGGCGTTCGGTGTCCACCGAGACGGTGACGGTCATGCCGGCGCGCAGCGGGGGCAGGCCGACGGGCTGCTCCACCTCGATGCGCACCGGGATGCGCTGCACGACCTTGACCCAGTTGCCGGTGGCATTCTGCGGCGGCAGCACGGCGAACTCCGCGCCGGTGGCCGGGGCGATCGCCTCGACCTTTGCCGGCCAGCGGATGTCCGGGTAGGCATCGGCGACGACCTCCGCGGTCTGCCCCTCGCGCATGTGGGTGAGTTGCGTCTCCTTGAAGTTCGCCTCCACCCACAGCGGCCCGCTCTCGATGAGGCTGAACATCGGCTTGCCCTTCTCGACGTATTCGCCGACCTGCAGCTTCATGTTGCTGACCACCCCGTCCACCGGCGCGTACACCTTGGTGCGCGCGATGTCGAGCATGGCCGCGTCGTACACCGCCTTGGCCTCGAGGAAGCGTGGGTGGCGCTCGGCGACCAGGTTCGGATCGCCGCCGAGGCTGGCGATCACGCGATTGGAATCCTCCTGCACGCTCTCGAGCCGCCGCCGCGCCTGGGTGAGCTTGAACTTGGCCTCGTCGTAGACATCGGCGCGGCTCATGCCGCGTTCCTTGAGCATCTCCTGCCGTTCGAGCTGCCGCGCCAGGAAGGCGATCTGCTCCTCCACCTCGGTGCGCTCGGCGAGCGTTGCGCGGTACTGGGCACGCAGGGACTGCACGTCGGTGCGCACCACCTCCATCTGCGCACGCGCGCCCTCGGCGGTGATCTGATAGGGCTGCGGGTCCAGCCGGAACAGCAGGGCGCCGCCCTTCACCGGCACGTTGTCCTGCGCGAAGACCTCGATCACCTTGCCGTTGACCGTGGCGCTGATGGCCACGATGTTGGCCTTGACGTAGGCGTTCTCCGTCTCCTCCATGCGCCCGCCGCTTGCATAGAAATACAAGCCGGCCGCCACCGCGACGAGGGGCACCACCAGCAGGAGCACCACACGCAGGATCCGCCTCGACACCGCCGCCATCGCTTCCCTTGTCACCACCGTCATCATGCCTTGCCTCGGCGCGCGCCGTTGCCGTTGCCGCCGTTCTCTCCGCGAGCGAGGTTGCCCTTGATCGCCAGAAGAATGTCTACGAAGCGCTCCTGGTCTTCCGCCGCCAGGCCGGCCAGCGCCTCGCGCCGCACGTCGGCCGCCGCGGCACGCATGGCCTTGATCGCCGGCTGCACCTCCTCGGTGAGGAACACGCGCCGCACCCTCCGGTCGCCGGCGTCGTTCTCCCGGCGCACCCAGCCCTTGGCCTCCAGGCGGTCGAGCAGGCGTCCCAGGCTGGGCTTCTCCAGTTCGAGCATGACTGCCAGCTCGGACTGCGTCGCACCATCGTTACGAAACAAGTGGTTGAGCACCCACCACTGCGCGCGGGTCAGTCCCAGCGACTTCACCCGCCGGTCGAACGTGGTCCGCATCAGCCTGGCTACGTCGTTGAGGATGAAGCCAAAATTACGAGACAGGTCTTCTCGGAACATTCCGGAATTACGAGACACTTCTACTCGAAACATCTCGCCATATTAGTTGCCTAGCTAACTATAAGCAAGGCACTCAACGGCACGCGCCGGCCCGGGTTGAGGGCGATGCGCAGCAGTAAGGGTGCCGG
>CAYLTE010000121.1:0-12435 GCA_964386195.1 uncultured Burkholderiales bacterium
CATTGTCTGGTTTGCGCGCGCGGCCGGCAAGGCCGCGACGGCCGCGAAGGCTTCCCGGCCTGACCGCGAAGCGCTCTGCGGTAAGCTATGGGCCCTTTTTGCGGCTTGCCGCCAACCGATTCAGGGACACCATGGAAGAGGTCTTCGCCCGGAGCCTGACCGGCCAGCACGCGCTCGTGGTGGGCGGGACCAGCGGGATCGGCGCTGCCATCGGCCGCGCTCTGGAGGCGGCCGGGGCATTCGTCACCGTGACCGGCGCTACGGACGCCGAGGTCGAGCAGGCGCGTTCCGAAGCGGGCACCAGGCAGGCGCGGCGTCTCGACGTGTCACAGGACGTACAGGTGCGCGACCTGATCAAGGGCATCGACCGCCTGGACATCCTCGTCAATTGTGCCGGCATCATCCGCCGCGGCGCCGAGCACGAGATCGAGGTGTTCGAACAGGTGGTGGACATCAACCTGGTCGGCACGATGCGTTGCTGCGCGGCGGCGCGTCCGCTGCTGGGCAGGCAGGGCGGCAGCATCGTGAACATCGCCTCGATGCTGAGCTTCTTCGGTGGCGGCCTCGTGCCCGGGTACAGCGCGAGCAAGGGTGGCATCGCGCAACTGACCAGGTCGCTGGCGATCGCCTACGCCGCCGAGGGCATCCGCGTGAACGCGCTGGCGCCCGGCTGGATCGCCACGCCGCTGACCCGGACGCTGCAGGAGGACGAGGCGCGCAACCGGGCCATCCTCGATCGCACGCCCATGAAGCGCTGGGGCAGTCCCGAGGACGTGGCCGGCGCGGCGGTGTTCCTGTGCTCGCGCGCGGCAGCTTTTGTCACCGGCATCGTGTTGCCGGTGGACGGTGGTTATCTCATTACCTGATGGAGTCTTGAACGATGAATGCACCCGAGAAAGTGAGCAAGCTGTCCGCGCCGGGGATGGTCCCCGAGATCGTGGAGATGGCCATCCCGGCCGATGAGCGCGTGTGGGTGCCGCAGGCGCCCGGCGTGTACTTTCGTCCCCTGATGCTCAACACCGTGACCGGCCAGTGGTGGAACCTGCTGCGCGTGACGAAAACCGGCGTGGTCAGCCGCCACCGTCATCCGTCGATGGTGTGCGGTCTGGTGCTGCGCGGGCGCTGGCGCTACCTCGAGCACGACTGGGTGGCCGAGGAGGGCGGTTTCGTCTACGAGCCGCCGGGCGAGGTGCACACGCTGGTGGTGGACGAACCGACCAAGGAGATGATCACCTTCTTCAACGTCAACGGCGCCATGATCTACGTGGACGAGCATGGCAAGACGGTGGGCTACGAGGACGTCCACAGCAAGATCGACATGTGCCGTGCCCACTATGCCAAGAACGGTCTGGGCGCGGAGTACGTGGATCAGTTCGTTCGGTAGCCCCAGCCCCTCACAATCAAACAAAGGGAACCACACACATGACCAAAGCAATCCGTTTCCACAAGACCGGCGGTCCGGACGTGCTCGCCTACGAGGACGTGCAGGTCGGTGAGCCGGGACCGGACGAAGTCCGCGTGCGCAATTCCGCGATCGGCTTCAACTTCATCGACACCTACCATCGCAGCGGGCTGTATCCGCTGCCGCTGCCCAGTGGAATCGGCGTGGAAGCGTGCGCGGTCGTCGAGGCCTGCGGCAAGGAGGTCACCTGGGTCAAGCCGGGCGACCGCGTCGGATATGCCGGCGGCACACCGGGCGCCTACTCGGAAGTGCGCATCATCAAGGGCGACCGGCTGGTGAAGGTGCCCGACGGTATCGCGGACAAGAGCGTGGCGGCGATGATGCTCAAGGGCCTGACGGTCTGGTATCTCATTCGCCGCACCTATCGCGTCGAGAAGGGCGAGACCGTGCTGTTCCACGCGGCCGCCGGCGGCGTGGGGCTGATCGCCTGCCAGTGGCTCAAGGCGCTCGGCGTGACGGTCATCGGTACCGTGGGCAACAACGAGAAGGCAAAGATCGCCAAGGCCCACGGCTGCGCGCACACCATCGTCTACACGCGCGAGAACTTCGCCGAGCGCGTGCTCGAGATCACCAACGGACGCAAGGTGCCGGTGGTGTACGACTCGGTCGGCAAGGACACCTTCATGGGCTCGCTCGACTGCCTGCAGCCGCGCGGTCTGCTGGCGGTGTTCGGCAATGGTTCGGGTCCGGTGCCGGCGTTCGATCTCAACATGCTCGCAGCCAAGGGCTCGCTCTACGTCACCCGTCCCACGCTCAACACCTACTGCGCCCGTCGTGCCGATCTCGAGGCGGGCGCGAGCGAGCTGTTCGAAGTCGTGCAGTCGGGCAAGGTCAAGATCGAGGTCAACCAGACCTATGCGCTGAAGGACGCGGCCAAGGCGCACCGCGACGCGGAGGCGCGCAAGACCACCGGCTCGACGGTGTTGCTGCCGTAGCCACGGCATTCAACGCGAAGGTCGCAAAGGACGCAAAGGAGCGCAGGGAAGGCCGGGCGGACGAGCTTCCGTCCATCCGGTCGTCTCGTGGGCTGTGTGATGTATGCGCGTGCTCCAATCGCCCACCGCCGGAGGAGGCATGCAGAATCCGCATCGCCGCCAGTTCATGTGGCAGACGGGGCTGTTCGCGGCCGCGCTGGGACTTCCCCGGCATGCCATTGCTCGCGAATCGGAGAAGCACGTGTCGACTGCATCTGTGGTCATCATGGAGGGCGACGGCCTCGGCCTGACGCCAGCCGAGGCTGCCGCCGAACTCGCGCGGCTCACCGACGGCCGCGAAATCGTCGCGGACACGTACGGCCTGGGCGGCGCGGTCGAGGAGGTCGAGGCGTGGTTCGCGCGGGAGCTGGGCAAGGAGCGCGCGCTGTTCATGCCCACCGGCACGCTCGCGAACCAACTGGCGCTGCGCGCCCTCGCGGGCGAGCGGCGCCGCGTCGTGGTGCAGGACGTGAGCCACGTCTACAACGATACGGGCGATGCCTCGCAGACGCTCAGTGGACTGATCCTCCTGCCCCTGGCGCCCGACGCAGCGACGTTCAGCTGGGACGACGTCGAGCGCGCCCTGCAGCGGACGGAGTCCGGACGCGTCGCGACAGAGGTCGGAGCGATATCGATCGAATCGCCCGTGCGCCGGCGCGCCGGCGAGTTGTTCGACCGTAGCGAGATGATGCGCATCTGTGCGCGCGCCCGCGAACGCGGCATCCGCACACATCTCGACGGTGCGCGGCTGTACATCGCCAGCGCCTACACCGGCATCCCGCTGGCCGAGTATGCCGCCCCCTTCGACACCGTCTACGTATCCCTGTGGAAGTGCTTCAACTCGCTCAATGGCGCGATCCTCGCCGGACCCCGTGACATCCTCGATCCGATGGTCCACACGCGGCGCATGTTCGGCGGGGCGCTGTTCAATGCCTGGCCCTTCGCGCTGCTCGCACGGCATCACGCCGAGGGATTCATCCAGCGCCTGACCAAGGCGATCGGCGTCTCGGAAGCGTTCATCGCGGCGCTGCCGGCGTCCGTGCACGTCGACCGCGTCGCCCACGGAACGAATGTCTTTCGGCTGCGCGTTCCTGCCAAGCAGGCGCAGGGGTTGCGCGAGCGGCTGCGCGCACGCGGCGTGGCGGTTGCACCGCCGAGCGTCGGCGCCGCGGGTGAGGCAACCTTCGGCGTACAGGTCAACGAAACCTGGAATCGACGCAGCGGCTCGGAGCTCGCTGGCGTGTTTCGCGCAGCGCTCGGCGCCTGAGCCGAATCGGCGCCGCGGAGGGCGCCTCGCCGCGCGTTCCGGCCGGCCCTTGGCTTATCATCCCTGGAAAGCGACAAGACGGGGGGAGGAAGACATGTTTTCGCTCAAAGGAAAGGTCGCGCTCGTCACCGGCGCCTCGCGAGGCCTGGGCTGGGCCATGGCGCAATCGCTCGCTCAGGCCGGCGCGCACGTCATTCTCAACGCGCGCGATGCGTTCGCGCTTCAGGAGCGGGCGGATCAGCTCACTGCGCAGGGAGGCAGTGCAGAGGCCGCGGCGTTCGACGTCACCGACGAGGCCGCCGGCATCAACTGCGTGCAGAAGGCGGTCGAGCGCCACGGCCGCTTCGACATCCTCGTCGCAAACGCCGGCATCCAGCATCGCGCACCCATAACCGAGTTCGCCAGGAGCGACTTCCAGCGTGTGCTCGACACCAATCTCACGGCGGTCTGGGCGCTGGCCAAGGAGGCGGCACGGGTGATGATCCCGCGCAGGAGCGGGCGCATCGTGATGACTGGTTCGATCAGCGCGTTCCTGGCGCGTCCCACGATCTCCGCCTACATCGCGAGCAAGGGCGCCATCCATGCGCTCACGCGCGAACTGGCCGTCGAACTCGCGCAGCACGGCATCACCGTGAACGCGATCGCGCCGGGCTATTTCGCCACCGAGATGAACGCCGCGCTCATCCAGAACAAGGATTTCAACGACTGGGTGTGCCGCCGCACGCCCGCTGCGCGCTGGGGACAGCTGGAGGAGATCGGCCCCGTCGCCGTGTTCCTGGCCTCGGATGAAGCGTCCTACGTCAACGGCCACGTGCTGACGGTGGACGGGGCGTTCAGCGCGGCGATGTAGTGCGACAAGGCTCAAAACGCCAAGACCGCAAAGGCCGCAAAGGCCGCGAAGGAACGAGACTTCGGCGATCGGAAGTTCTTTGCGCTCTTTGCGGCCTTTGCGGTGAGATCTTTCACCCGATGATCGAGAGCAAGTTGGAGGAGACATGACACAGCAGACGTTCCGCGTCGGCATCACGCGCGATGCGATCACGCCCAGCGGCGAGCCGATCTGCGGGCGCGACGCGCTGCGCATCCTGGAGGCGCCGGGCATCGAATGGGAGTTCCTGCCGGAGGCGGTGCCGGAACTCACGCCCGAGCACGCTGCGCGCTACGACGCGATCTGCGTGCTGGGCGCGAAGGTCACCGCCAAGTCGGTGTCGGCGCCGGACTGCCGGCTCAGGCTGATCGCGCGCTTCGGCGTGGGCTACGACTCGGTCGATGTTGCTGCGCTCAACCAGCGCGGCGTGCTGCTCACGATCGCGCCCGATGGCGTGCGGCGGCCCGTGGCCAGCAGCGTGATGGCGTTCATGCTCGCAATGGCGCATCGGCTGGAGGAGAAGGACGCGCTGGTCCGCGACGGCCGCTGGAAGGAAAAGGGCGATTACCTCGGATACGGGGTGGCGGGGAAGACGCTCGGCGTGATCGGCGTGGGTAACATCGGCAAGGAGGTGTTCCGGCTGGCGGCGCCGTGGAACATGCAGCACCTGGGCTGCGACCCCAATGTGCCGCAGGCGGCGGTGAACGATCTCGGCGTGAAGATGGTGGATCTCGACACGCTGCTGCGCGAAGCGGACGTGGTGTCGGTCAACTGCCTGCTCAACGACGACACGCATCATCTCGTCGGCGCGCGGGAGTTCGGGCTGATGAAGCCGACTGCGTTCTTCATCAACACCGCGCGCGGACCCGTCGTCGACGAGGCGGCGCTGACGCAGGCGCTGCGCGAGAAGCGCATCCGCGCAGCGGCCATCGATGTTTTCGAGCAGGAGCCTACGCCGGCGGACAACCCCATCCTCGCGCTGGACAACGTGATCGTCGCGCCGCACGCGGTATGCCACACGGACGAGTGCATGCGCCTGCTGGGCGAGAGCGCGTTCAAGTCGGCGATCGAGCTTGCCAACGGCCGGCGACCTGCGCACATCGTCAACGTCGAAGCGCTGGGACACGCGTCCTGGGGCGGGAAGTGGCACAAGTGAAAAGCAGGGATTAGGGACTGGGGACTAGGGGCTGGGGGAGATCGCGGCTGGGAAGCATGTCGCATCGTGAAATCACTTGCGCGAGCGATTGAAGCGATCTTCAGTCGTTGCCAGCCCCCAGCCCCCAGCCCCCAGCCCCCAGCCCCCAGCCCCCAGCCCCCAGCCCCCACGAGAGATCACCATGCGACCCAATCCAATTAAATCGAAGCTCCTCGCCGGCCAGCCGGTCTTCGGCACGTTCGGATGGGAGTTCCTGGTTCCCGGCCTGCCGCAGATCGTCAAGGCCGCGGGCGCGGAATTCCTGCTCATGGACATGGAGCACAGCGGCAGCGGTTACGAGGCGGTCAAGGCGCAGTGCGAGATGGCGCGCGGCACCGGCATCGTGCCCATGGCGCGGGTGCCGGCCAATCAGTACCAGTACATCTCGCGCGCGCTCGACATCGGTTGCATGGGCATCATGGCGCCGATGGTCGGCTCGGCCGAGGAGGCGAAGTTCATCGTCTCGTGCACGCGTTATCCGCCGCAGGGTCGTCGCGGTGCGGCGTTCGGGTTCGCACACGACGACTACGAAGGCGGCAGCGTGGCCGACAAGATCCGCATCGCGCACGAGCGCACGCTGGTAATGGCGCTGATCGAGACGGAGGAAGGCATCCGCAACATCGATGCGATCGCGGCGGTGCCGGGCGTCGACGTGCTGTGGCTCGGGCACTTCGATCTCACCAACTTCCTCGGCATTCCCGCACAGTTCGACCATCCCCGCTACGTCGAGGCGATCGACAAGTTGGTTGCGGCGGCGCAGAAGCACGGCAAGGTGCTCGCATGCATGACCGCGGACGAGAAGTGGAGCCGCGCCTACTGGCAGAAGGGCTTTCGCATGTTCGCCGTGGGCGTGGATGCCATGCTGCTCCAGGGCGCCATCCGCCAGGGTATCCGGCCGCTGCAGGAACTGGCCGTACAGTCCTAGGGATTGGTACGGTGCGATCGAATCCGCTCAAGCACAGGCTCCTCGACGGCGGTACCAGCTTCGGCCTGTTCGCCTTCGAGTTCTTCACGCCGGGGCTGGCGCAGATCGCCCAGGCAGCCGGTGCCGAGTTCCTCCTGCTCGACATGGAGCACTCCGGCGCGGGCATCGACACCATCAAGGAGCAGCTCTCGTACTGTCGCGGCCTGGACATCGTGCCTCTGGTGCGGGTGCCGTCGAACCAGTACCACTTCGTGGCGCGCGTGCTCGACATGGGCGCGATGGGCGTGATGGTGCCGATGGTCGAATCCGCGGCGCAGGCGCGCGAGATCGTGCGGTGGACGCGCTATCCGCCGCTGGGCAGACGCGGCGCCGTGCTGGGCGGTGCGCACGACGACTACGGTAGCGGGGAGCCCCGCGCGAAGCTGGCTGCGGCGAACGAGCGCTGCTTCGTGATGCTCCAGGTCGAGACCGAGATCGGTGTGGAGAACGTCGAGGAGATCGCTGCGGTCGACGGTGTCGATTCGCTCTACATCGGCTTCCTCGACCTGTCGAACTTTCTGGGGGTGCCGGGGGAGCTGCGCGATCCGCGCTACCTCGCGGCGGTGGACCGCATCGCGGCGGCCGCATCGGCGAACCGGAGGGTGCTCGGCACGCTGGCGCCGAGCGTCGAGTTCGCGCGCGAGTACTTCGATCGGGGGTTCCGGATGATCTGCTTCGGCACCGACGCCGGCCTGATGCAGGCCGCGTTGTCAGAGCGCCTGCGCGCGATGCGCGGGGAGAACGGCTAGTTCAGGGCGAGCGGCCGTCCGCGGCCGAGCACGCTGGTAATCGTGGTCAGGCCGGATCCGAGCGCATCGGGCACGCTGTTGTCGCCGAACCGTACCGAGACGTCGTCGTCCAGATGCACGTCGAGACCCTGCGGCAGCTTCGCCACCGCGTAGACACGTCCGTCCTCGAGCGGAACCGAGAAGCGCACGTGCACCCAGGCGGACAGGCTTTGTGCGGCACTCGCCGGCGTGCGCGGGGTAAAGATCCCGGTACTCACCTCGTCGAAGATCGCTTCCACCCGTCCCACGTGAATGGCATCGCCGAGGCGGTCGCTGCGGGCGTAGGCCTGGATCAGCAGGACGGCGAACAGGAGGGCAAGCAGGGGAAGGCCGCTCTTCATGATTCTCGGGAGGAACACGATGGAATGCCGATCGATCGGGTTGGCTGCAGGATTGCCAGAGGGCGCGCGAGCAAGGCCCGCGCCATCCCGATGCAGTGCCCGGTATCGGCTATATCGCCGGCGCGCATCAACTTGCCCAGCGCGGTCCCTTGATGTTGAGGCGTGCCGCGCGTTCTGCGCGCGGACTGACGATGCCGCTCACGCGTGCCTGCACGTGCGCATCCGGGGCATCGATCCCGACCTCCAGTTCGACCAGATCCCCGACTTCGACCGGGACGTCTCCATCGACGGCAGCGGTGGTGAAGGACAGGCCGTTGGCGAGCGGGGTGCGCAGCACAACTGCCGCCCAGCGTCGTGCGTCGCTGCCGTCGGGCGACACGCGATGGTCCACGTACACCCCGGGCGCGCGTTCGAGATAGATGGCCTGCACGCTGCCCACGGCAATCTCGGCCTGCGGTCCGGGTTCGCCCGCGCAGGCGGCCAACAGCGCCGCACCGAGCGCCGCGGTGACGGGAGAACAGTTGCGCTTCATGGTGATGCTCCGGGAGGCGGTGCCCGCACGAAGGTAGCGGGCGATGAGGCGACTAACGGCCGCCGCGTCGGGCAACTTGAGGCGGCACCGGTGTCGAGGCGCACGAAGCGCGAGATAATCCGCGCTTTACCGACGCGAGTGCGCACCGCAAGGCATGAACGGAGATCGACGCGAAACAGACGGCGGAACCGGGCGCGCGCCCAGTCTTGCCGGGACCATCAAGGCGGTGGGACTGGGATTGATCAGCGACATTGCCGCGACGGTGGCGATCAGCGTGGTTCTCACCGCCATCGTCGGCCGGCGGCTCGTCGGCGATGACGCCTCGGTGGAGGAACTGGAGCAGGCGCTTCTCGCCTCGGAGGGCTACACAGCGCTCGCACTGTTGGCCGGACTGGCCTGCACGGTGCTCGGCGGATACGTCGCGGCCCGCACCGCCGGGGAGCGCGAGTATCTGCACGCGTTGCTCGCCGGGGTGGCGGTTCTGCTGTTCGGCGAGATGATGATGGCGCAGTCGACCGGCAGCTATCCTTTCGGCTACCGCGTGATCGGTACGCTGCTCACCGTTCCCGCCGCCGTGTACGGGGGACACCTCAGGAAGCGCCAGCTTCTGCGCCGCTGATCGAAATCGAAATGGCGGCACACTTCCTTCACATTCGCGCAGGCGCGGCCCGCCCGCACCCGGGCGTAACGCGCTGCGCGGAGGCAGGGCGTCAATTGCGGATCGCCGGCGTTCTGTCCCTGGTGTTTGCCTCGACCAGTGCGCCGATCACGGCGGCGAGATCCTCGAGGCAGCGTGCGGCCGCGTCGTCCCAGGCACGCGGTACCCGGTCGAACACGGACACCGTACCGACGGGCTGACCCTCGATGGACAGGATCGGCACGCCGGCATAGGCGATGAGATCGAGCGCTCGGACCGCGGTGAAGTTGCGCCACTTGAAGTCGCTCAGCGCGTTGGCGATCAGCAACGGCTTGCCAGGGACAACCGTGTATGCGCAGAAGCTGTCGCCGATTGGCAACTCCTGACCGGCAACCAGATGCTCGCTGCCCTGGGCCGCGAGCAGGACCACTCGATCGGATTCGACCGCGCAGATGGCGGCGACGGGCGCGTTCATGACGTGCCGCGCCACCCGGCCGACGGACGCAAGTTCCCGGCGCAGGCTGTCATCGGTCTGGACGAAGCGCGCAGCGGCACTCGCGCGCAATGGATCGCGGAGGGCGGCCAGCAGCGCCGTCCCGTCCGGAAGGTCGGGCATCGTGAACACGGCGACTTTCCTGCAAATGTAGTTGTCGTGTCCGCCGCCGGGGGTGGCCGGGCGATGGATGTGCGTCGAAGTGCCCGAGTCGGGAGTTCGATCGAGCCGTTGGAATTTATTACACGCCTCGATCGTGCGCAACCGCCTCCTGTCCCATCGTGTGCAGGCTCTAGCCGGTGTGATCGGCATCGATGTTGGCTCGATGCGTCTCGGGACCCAGGTATACGGCGACGGCCGTGATGACGGAGAGCAGGATGATGTAGCCGGCAACCCCCCACGGCGCCCCGCCCCACCAGGTCAGCAGCAACGCCGCAAGGAAGGGCGCTGGTCCGCCCGCGAGAATCGAACCGAGTTCGCGCGCGAGCGCAAAGCCGGTGTAGCGCAGGCGTGCACCGAACAGTTCCGCGAAGTAAGCAGCCTGCGGACCGAACATGCCGGCCACGCCCACGGCAATTGCCACGATCAGCGCGGTCCACACCAGGATCGGCGTGCCGGTGTTCACCAGCATGAAGAACGGCACGGCCCATACGGCCGAGAACAGGGCTGCGCCCATGTAGACCGGTCTTCGTCCGATGCGGTCGGACAGCGCCGAGAACACCGGGATGGTGATCAGCGACAGCGCGTGCGCGCTCATGATGCCGGTGAGCACCATGCTCTTGTCCATGCCCAGCGTCTGCGTCATGTAGCTCAGCGTGAACACCGGAAACAGATAGCCCAGTCCGTTCTCCGCGAGGCGGGCGCCGACCACCACGAAGAACTCCCGCGGATGCTTGCGCAGCGCCTCGCGCACGGGAGAGCGCGCGGCCTTGTTGTTTGCGGCGATCTCGCTGAACACCGGCGTCTCCGACACCTTCGCCCGGATGTAGAAGCCGAAGGCGATGAGCACGACGCTCAGCAGGAACGGTATGCGCCAGCCCCAGGCGAGGAACTCCTCGCGCGGCAGCGAGGAGAAGACGGCGAACACGCCGGCGGCCAGCAGATTGCCCACCGTCACCCCGATCGGCGCCCAGCTGCCGAACAGGCCGCGTTTGCCGGGTGGCGCGTGCTCCACTGCCATGATCACTGCGCCGCCGTACTCCGCGCCTGCGCCCAGTCCCTGGATCAGGCGCAACAGCACCAGCAGGATGGGCGCCCACACGCCGATCGAGTCGTAGGTCGGCAGCAGGCCGATGAGGAAGGTGCCGCCGCCCACGAGCATCAGTGTGATGACCAGCACCGGCTTGCGACCGATGCGGTCGCCGAGGCGGCCGAAGATCAGGCCTCCGAAGGGCCGCGCGAAGAATCCCACGCCGAACGTGGCGAAGGCGAGCAACGTGCCGACGGCCGGATCGGACTGCGGGAAGAACAGCTCGCCGAATACCAGCGCGGCGGCCATCCCGTAGATGAAGAAGTCGTACCACTCGAGCGCCGAACCGACTGCTGACGCCAGAATCACCCGCCTGTGGGACGCGTCCATCTCTCCTCCCGACAGCCGCCTGGTCGCCGCCGTCGCGGCGATCCGGGGCTGCATCTACGTTGCGAAGCGGTCAGGCTGCGATCCAGCTCACCGCGCTGCGGTCCAGCTCCTTCACGCCCGCCCGGCCGAGCAGCGCCAGATTGACGTCGATCTCGTTGCGAAACAGTTCGAGAGCCTTGCTCACGCCGGCGCCACCCATCGACGCCAGGCCGTAGAGGAACGGCCTGCCGATCATGCATGCGTTCGCCCCGAGCGACAGCGCTTTCAGCACGTCGCTGCCGCGGCGCACGCCGCCATCGAGGATGATCTGCGCACGGCCCTGCACTGCGTCGACGATCTCGGGCAGCACGGAGATCGCCGAGGGTGCGCCGTCGAGCTGCCGGCCGCCGTGGTTGCCCACGATGATACCGTCAACGCCGTGCTCCACGGCGATCGCGGCATCCTCCGGCGCCGTGATGCCCTTGAGCGCGAGCGGACCGTCCCAGAGGGAACGCACCCAGTCGATGTCCTTCCAGGTCACGGACTGATCGAACTGCGAATTGACGAAGCCGGCGATGGTGACCATGTCGGACTGCTTGCCCGCCTCGACGAAGTTGGCCATCGTCGGCTTGGGACCGGTGAGGTAGCGCCACAGCCACCCGGGATGCAGCCCGAATTCGAGCAGGCTGGACAGGCGCAGGCGCGGCGGCATGGTCAGGCCGTTGCGCACGTCGCGGTCGCGCTGGCCCTGCATCTGCAGATCGACCGTGATCACCAGCGCCGAGCAGCTCGCATCCTTCGCGCGCTGGATCATGCGCGCGGTGATTGCCCGGTCGCGCATGACGTAGACCTGGAACCACGTGCGCTGGCGCGATTGCGCCGCGACGTCCTCGATGCTGGACGTCGACATCGTGCTCAGGCAGAAGCCGACGCCCGCCTCGTCGGCAGCACGCGCGGCCTCGGTTGCGCCGTTCGGCCAGAGCACCCCCGGCAGGCCGGTGGGCGCGAGGATGAGCGGCGAACGGAACACCTGCCCGAACACCTCGACCGACTGGTCGCGCTGCGAGACATCGGTGAGCACGCGCGGCACCAGCGCCCAGCGGGAGAAGTCCTCGCGGTTGCGCCGGACCGTGACCTCGTCCTGCGCGCCGCCGTCGATGAAGTCGAACAGCGCGCCCGGCAGCGTGCGCCGTGCGCGCTGGCGGAGGTCTTCGATGGATGCGAGGGTCATGCTGGAGGAAGCGGAGGCGGCGGGCTGGAGGAAAGCAGGGGCTGGGGGCTGGGGACTGGGGGTTGGGGAAAAACAGGGGCTGGGGGCTGGGGACTAGGGGCTGGGGGAGATCGCAGTAGGGACGC
>CAYLTE010000122.1:0-12419 GCA_964386195.1 uncultured Burkholderiales bacterium
TGATGGTGTGCCACCACCTCGATCCGAGCATCGCCGAGGACGTGGCCTTCGCCGAGTCGCGAATCCGCCGCGAGACCATCGCTGCCGAGGACATCCTGCACGATCTGGGGGCCTTCAGCATGATGTCGTCCGACTCGCAGGCGATGGGCCGCGTGGGCGAGGTGATCATGCGCACCTGGCAGACCGCGCACAAGATGAAGGTGCAGCGCGGCGCGCTGCCGCAGGACACAGCCGAGAACGACAACTTCCGCGTCAAGCGCTACGTCGCCAAGTACACCATCAACCCCGCACTGACGCACGGCGTCGCCCACGAGGTCGGCTCGTTGCAGACTGGCAAGCTCGCCGACATCGTCCTGTGGCGCCCGGCCTTCTTCGGCGTGAAGCCCTCGCTCATCCTCAAGGGCGGCATGATCGCCGCCGCGGCGATGGGAGATCCCAACGCCTCGATCCCCACGCCGCAGCCCGTGCACTACCGCAGCATGTTCGGCTCGTTCGGCAGCGCCTGCCACGCGACCTCGGTGACGTTCGTCTCCGCCGCCGGCCTCGAACACTCCGTCGGCCAGAACCTTGGCCTGCGCAAGCGCCTCGTTGCCGTGCGCGGCACCCGCCGGATCACCAAGAAAGATCTGCCACACAACGATCTCACGCCGAGAATTGATGTCGATCCGGAGACGTATCAGGTACGGGCAGATGGCGAGTTGCTCACGTGCGAACCGGCCAGGGTGCTGCCGATGGCGCAGCGGTATTTCTTGTTTTAGATCCCAACGGTGTCATTCCGAACAAAGTGAGGAATCTTCGCTTTTTTCCTGAAAGGAGAGGGACATCCAAACTCGACGAACTCCCTCTCCCCCGGTAGGGGAGAGGGCAGGGGTGACGAGGCAGCGAGGAAGCACACCATGACAGCAGACATCGTCCGTCTATCTGGCGGCATCGAGCAGCCGCAACCCAACAACACTCTCTCCCTCGTCCGCCTCCTCCGCCTCGCCAGCCCCGCACTACCGGTAGGCGCCTTCGCTTATTCCCAAGGCCTCGAAACCGCCATCGGCGAAGGCTGGGTCCATGACGAGAGCTCCATCGGAGACTGGATCTGCGATGTCCTCGAATTCAATCTCGCGCGCTTCGAAGCGCCGGTGCTGCATCGGCTGATGCTCGCGTGGTCGGCGAACGACCTGGAGGAAGTGCGGCGGCAGAACGACTGGTTCCTGGCCGCGCGGGAGACGGCGGAGTTCAGAGCCGAGACAGCGCAGATGGGGTATGCGTTGAGACAGTTGTTCGATGGGACGGGGGAGTTTGCGCCGCAGGACGTTGATGCCCTCCATCGGATGCAAACCGTGGCCTTCCCCACCGCTTTCGCGTTTGCGGCGGCGCGGTGGGAGATATGCCGTGCTGCCGCTGTATCGGCATACCTGTTCGCCTGGTCGGAGAATCAGGTCAACGGCGCCATGAAGGCCGTTCGTCTCGGTCACGTGGGGGCGCAGCGAATACTGCGGCGTGTGAGTGGGCTCTTGACGAGATTGAAGTCTACTTCGTCGCACTTCGAAATCGAGGAGACGAGCAACTTCACGCCGGCGCTTGCGATCGCAAGCTGCTTGCACGAGCCGCGGGACGCCCGAGTGTTTCGGTCGTGACTCCGGGTGGTCGACCGGCCGCGTGGACACGAACTGGTCAAGGAACGGATGACCTCCGCCAGCGATGGTCTTCCTCAGTGTATCTTCCGTTCCTGATCGGAGAACTGCATCGCCTGGGCTTGAGTAGGCCGCTCCGCGGCAACGCCGTCCAAACAGTCACCCAAAAAATCAAGGAAGCAAGATGAGCGACCCAAAGATCCCCCTCGCTGGCATCTCCCGCCGTCAGTTCCTCACCGCTACAGCCGGGGTCGCCGCCGTATCGCTCTCCGGCCTGAAGCTCGCCAGCGCAGCCGACTCGTCCGCGCCGACCTCTGCGACCTCCTTGTCCGGCTGGAAGCGCAAGCACAACATTCTGTTCGTCTTCACCGACCAGGAGCGCTACATCCCGCAGTGGCCGGAACACATGTCCTTGCCCGGGCACGAGCGCCTGCTGCGCACCGGCGTCACCTTTCGCAACCACTACTGCCCGGCTGTAATGTGCACCAGCTCCCGCGCGGTGATGCTGACCGGTCTGCAGACGCCGGACAACGGCATGTTCGAGAACGCGGACATGTCCTACGTGCCGCCGCTGTCGACGCAGACGCCGACCATCGGGCACATGCTGCGCAAGGCGGGTTACTACACCGCCTACAAGGGCAAGTGGCACCTCAATCCCGAGTTCGACCGCGAGCAGATGGACCATCTCTTCACCAAGGAGATGGATGCCTACGGCTTCTCGGACTACCTGTGGCCGGGCGACGTCGTGGGCCATACGCTGGGCGGCCACGTCTACGACAACATGATCGGTGGCAGCGCGGTGTCCTGGCTGCGCAGGAACGGCCGCACGTTGAGCGACGAGGGCAAGCCGTGGGCGTTGTTCGTGAGCCTGGTGAACCCCCACGACATCATGTACTTCAACACCGATGCAGCGGGCGAGCAGGTGCAGGACAACGGCCGGCTGCTGATGCAAGCGGCGCGCGCGCCGGAGCACGCGAGTTACCGGCGGACCTGGGATCAGCCGCTGCCGGGCAACCTCACGCAGCCGATGGACGAACCCGGGCGGCCGAAGGCGCATGGCGAGTTCCTGCGCGCCTGGGGTTACACGCTGGGCAACATCCCGCCGGAAGCGGAGCGGTGGAGCCGGTTCACCGACTACTACTTCAACTGCATCCGCGCGGTCGACCAACAGATCCACGCGATGCTGACCGAACTCGATTCACTTGGCTTGGCCGAGGACACCATCGTGGTCTTCACCTCCGACCACGGCGAGATGGGCGGGGCGCACGGGCTGCGCGGCAAGGGGCCGTTCGCCTACGAGGAGATAACGCACCTGCCGCTGCAGGTGGTACATCCCGACGTGCAGGGCGGGGCGGAGACGCAGGCGCTCACCAGCCACATCGACCTCGTGCCATCGCTGCTCTCGATGGCAGGGGTGAACGCGACGAAGGCGGCGGAGCTCGCCGGGCGCGAACTGCCCGGCAAGGATTTCAGCCTCGCCGTGGCCGATTACCGCACCAGCCACCTCCACACCGTGCGCGACAGCGTGCTGTTCACCTATAGCGGGCTGGCGACCAACGACAGCGAGCTGATCCGTCTCGTGTCCGAGGCCCGGGCGGCGGGAAAGGATCCGAAGGAGGCAGTGAAAGCCGCAGGCTATCGCCCGAACCTGAAGAAGCGCGGCAGCCTGCGCATGGTGTTCGACGGCCGCCACAAGTTCACCCGCTACTTCTCGCCGCTGGAGCGCAACAGCCCCAAGACGCTGGACGCGCTGTACGCGGCGAACGACGTCGAGCTGTTCGATCTCCAGTCCGATCCGAAGGAGATGACGAACCTTGCGGCGAAGCAGGGCGAGAACGCGGAGCTGGTGGCCGCGATGAGCGCCAAGCTGGAGGCGGCGATCAAGGCTGAGATCGGGGTGGACGACGGACGTGAGATGCCGGAGGTCGAAGGCATCGACTGGCGTATCGACCGGATCGATCTGTAGCGGCGACGCAGTCGGAAGGCTGCGGCCTGGGGAAGCACCGATCCGCTTGCGCCACACGCGAGCGGCGTCAGCGCTTCCCTAGAACTCCAGCCCGATGTTCAGCGTCCAGCGCTGCTGCTCTTCGGAGGCATCCTTGCCCACCACGGAGTCGTAGGTGTACTCGTAGCGCATGCTGAGCAGCCAGGCTGCTCCCAGCTTCTGGGTGAGGTCCATGACGAGGCGCGTCGAGTAATCGTCCTTGTCGTCGACCGCGACGAGGTAGTCGAGGGTGGGCGTGAAGCGAAGCGTGGAAGTGATGTCCACACCCGCATCGAGATAGAAGCCGGCGACGACATTCAGGTCCTCTTCGCCATCGACCTGGCGCCACTGTACGCCGCCCGCCGGCGTGAAGCTGATCCTCCAGCGGTCGCGCTCGGCTCGCAGTCCCACACCCAGGGTCTGGGTCACGCGATGGTCGAGCTGCTTGATCGCATCCCGGTAGTAGCTGGTCTGCGCCTGGAGAAAGAGTGGCGCCTTGAGCGGGTGGCGGTAGCGGTACGCGCCGGTCAGCAACTCGTCGGTGGCGAGGGTTTCGCCCTTGTCGAACACGTCCTCGGCATAGTAGTAGCGGGCCTCCAGAGAGTGTTCGTTCCCGGCGTCCGTCTTGCGCGTGCTCTTCAGTCCGAAAGTGAGGTCGTTGTCGTTGTCCTCGTTGCCCCGCCGGGCAATCAGCCCGAAGTTGAGCGTCGTCTTCCAGCCCTTGAGCGGGTTGATCCGAGCGAGGAAGCGTCCTATGGCGTCCTTGTCCAGGGCTTCGCGCCGCTCAGCGGTCGCTGCCTCCTCCACCTGTTCTGCGCTGGGTTTGGCGGCTTCCGCCGGCGCCGCCGGCGGCGAAGGTGCGGTCGTCGCGATCGTCAAGGTGGAGATCTCGCTGCGCGGCACGGTGAGTTGCCCGAAGGTCGCCGACTCGAAGATCACGAACTCGGCTTGTTCCTCCACGACCCTGCCGATCAGCACCTCGCCGCCTGTCGTGCGCAGTTCGTCGGCATGCGCGGCTGCGCCGATCGACAAGCTCAAAAGGACTACGCGAGTGGCGCGTTTTAGACCCATCGTGGCTGTCTGAGTCGGGGTTCGAAGAATGATGAGAGGGCCTTGCGGGTCAAGAGCCGAGCGTCGTCACGGTGGCACGGGGACTCGTCGAGACTCTCAAATCTTAGCGGCCATACCGAGGATCTCGTTGGCATTGATCACTGCGTCGGCGATCTCCTCGGTCGTCACGCGCTTGACCATCGCCTGGTCGCGGATCACCTTGTACGCGTCCTCCTCGGACAATCCGCGCGTGGTCATCAGGATCTGCTTGGCCTTGGCGATCTTGCGCAGGCCGTTGAGCCGCTGCTCGAGCTTGCCGATGTATTTCTGCTGCGCCTGGCGCTCCTCCGCCAGATGCCGCGCCAGCACCACGGAGGTGAGCAAGCCGAACGATTTCACCGGCGAGGCGACCACCGCGGTTGCCTTGAGGCGCAGCACGGCTTCGATGATGGTCGGATTCTCGTAGTTGACCACGGCGATGATCGGCGGCAGGTCCTCGCGCTTGAGCCATGGCAGGTCCATCGACATGACCTCCGGCCGCATCGCGAAGAACACGATGTCCACCTCGTCCGGGAGCTGTTCGCGCGGCGGCCAGGACGCCCGCAGCTGACAGCCGATGCGCTGCAGCTGCGCGCTCAGTTCCTGCCCATCGGCGTCGTCGGGGTGGATTAGCAGCACGCGCAGCGAGCGCAACTCGCGCAGCATGCGCGGCGTGCCGCCCTGCCGATGCCGGCTCGGCGTGGTGCTCATTGCGGCTGCAGCCTCACGGTTGCCGACCAGTCCTTGAGGCTGTGCTCGACGAGGTAGGGATCGGGTCGCACCCAGCTCGTGGCTTCCTCGAGGATATCGAACTGTCCCCGCGCATTCGCACGCCCGATGCGTGGACGCAGATAAGTGTGGTGGTTGTCCTCGTCCACACGCACCGGGCCTTGCGGCGCGTCGAACTCGGACCCGGGCAGCACGCGCAGCACCTCCCGCACGTTGTCGGTCCCGGCGCGGCGCAAGGCGTTGGCCAGCAGGTGGGTCTGGAAGTACGCCGCCTCCCAGCACATGTTGGTGACCACGTCCGGACCGAACCGCTGCTTGCACTTGGCAACGCACGCGGCGTTCACTTCGTTGGAAAGCGACTGGAAGTAAACGGCGGAGGTGATGTGACCCTCGGCGAGCTCGGGGCCCATCTGCTGTACCTCGGCTTCGCAAGTGGTCAGGCTGGCGATGGGCGTGCGCGCCGGATCCAGCCCCGCCTTGGCGAACGACTGGTGGAGCAGGGCCGTGCCGTCGCCCACGACCGTCGAGAACACGAAGTCGGGAGAGGACTGCCTGATGCGCTTGACGATCGCAGCGTAGTCCTCGGCGCGTGCAGCGAGAGGCAGATAGTACTCGCCGACCTTCTCGCCGCCGTGCTCGGCGATGAGGTCGCTCATGATGCGATTGGACTCGTACGGATAGAGGTAGTCCGAGCCCACCAGGAACACGCGCGAACCGAAGCGCCGCATCATGAATTCCGCGAGCGGGACGCTGTTCTGGTTCGGTGCGGCGCCGGTATAGATCGCGTTGCGCGAATACTCGAACCCTTCGTACAGGGTCGGGTACATCAGGAGCGCGTGCCATTTCTCGACTACCGGGATGACGGCCTTGCGCGTGCTCGACATGTAGCAGCCGAGGATGATGCGCACGCCGTCCTCCAGGATCAGACGCTCGGCGAGTTGGGCGAAGCGCGACGGATCGGAGGCCGGATCGCGGCTCACCAGTTCGATGGGGCGGCCGAGAATGCCGCCCTGCTCGTTGATCTCCTCGGCGGCGAGGAGGGTTCCCATTCGTTCGGACCGTTCGATGACTGAGGTCACGCCTGTCTCGGAGAACAGGACGCCGATGCGGATGGGTTCCGTGGTTGTGGTCATGGAGTCGGCTCGTTCTTCTTCAGCACCGCATTTTGCACCGCGGCGCGGGATGTTCGGGATGGGTGTCGAGTCGGGGAGCACGGCATCGTGATCTGCCGTCGACTGCGGGCATCGGACGATCCGGCGTAACCGTGACGCCTTGTCAGACTGTACAAGCACTTGGCTGCACATGACCAGTTTCGGGACCCGCTAGCGCGTCCGTTGGCGTCTGACGACGACGTCGCGGCGAATCGGAGCGCACCAAAGCAATGCGAAAAGCATCCGGAACGCACTATATCAGTGCGCAGCCCGCAAAACGATGTTGCGCTGCGCGAACAAATTTTTCTCCCGATGAACCGGCTTTTCCCTTGACGCATTAAAGACTTGGCGCCTAGATTTAGCCACCGCAACGACATCCAGCCACGCAGTCTGGTTGCAGGCCCCCAATTTGCGATATGGGAGCCCGCGGCCCTAAGTAAGCGTCGCGCGCACGACGAGTGCGCGAACTGCGGAACGGATAGAGCTCGATCCCGAACAAGGTCGTTCGCGAGACGAGACAGGCGATGAAGCCCACGCAGTGGAGCGTAGCTCCGCTGGTGGGCTTTTTTGTTTGTTGCGGTCAGGAGCCGTCAACCACGTCACACACGGGGAAAGGAGTCCTAATGAGCAAGGTCACTAGAAGAGAGTTCATCAAGGCCGGGACCGTCGCGGCGGCAGCGGCCACTGTTTCCGCGCCCTTCATCTGGCCGAAGGGCGCACAGGCTGCGGATCCCATCAAAGTCGGCATCCTGCATTCGTTGACCGGCACCATCGCCATCGCCGAGGCCTCGGTGGTCGACGCGGAGAAGATGGCGATCGAGGAGATCAACAAGGCCGGCGGCGTCATGGGCCGTCCGCTGGAGGTGATCGTCGAGGACGGCGCCAGCGACTGGCCGACCTTCGCCGAGAAGGCGCGCAAGCTGCTGGAGCGCGACAAGGTCTCGGCCATCTTCGGCTGCTACACCTCGGCCTCGCGCAAGGCTGTGCTGCCGGTGATGGAGCGTTACAAGGGCCTGCTCTACTACCCGACCTACTACGAAGGCCTGGAGCAGTCGCCCAACATCATGTACACCGCGCAGGAGGGCACGCAGTCGGCCATCGCCTCCCTCGACTGGCTGTACAAGAACAAGGGCAAGTCGTTCTATCTCATCGGCTCGGACTACATCTGGCCGCGCACGATGAACAAGATCGCCAACCTGCACGTCAAGAAGATCGGCGGAAAGATCGTCGGCGAAAGCTACTATCCCCTCGGCTCCATCGAGTTCGCATCCGAGATCAACAAGATCAAGGCCGCCAAGCCCGACGTGATCTGGAGCACGGTGGTGGGCGGCAGCAATGTCGCGTTCTACAAGCAGCTTCAGGCAGCCGGTATCAGTGGCAAGAACCAGGCGCTGTGCGCGATGGCGGTGTCCGAGGAGGAAGCCTCCGGCATCGGCCCCGAGAACCTCGAGGGCTTCATGTCGTGCATGGGCTACTTCCAGAGCCTGAAGAACCCGTCCAACGACAAGTTCGTCAAGGCGTTCAAAGCGAAGTACGGTGCGAATCGCGTGGTGGGCGACACCATGGCGTGCGGCTACACCTCGGTGTACCTGTGGAAGCTCGCGGTCGAGAAGGCCAAGAGCCTGGACGTACCGAAGGTGGTGGCGGCGTCGTCCGACCTCGGCTTCGATGCGCCGGAAGGCAAGATCAAGTTCCACAAGAGCAATCACCACCTGTGGAAGCACGCGCGTATCGGGACCTTCCGCAAGGACGGTCAGATCGACATGATCTACGAGTCGCCGCTGATCGAGCCGAATCCGTTCCCGAAGTTCTAGGCAATAAGGGCCGCCTTGCGGCGGCCTTTTGCAACCTGGTCGTCGCCCCGGCGCAAGCCGGGGCACAGCAGGAACGCTCGGGCTTGCCATACGACTGGATCCCGGCTTGCGCCGGGATGACGGAAGGCTGAGCAGCGGGTCGGTGCGCATCACGAACCACGAGTCATCACGGCATGACCGCAGAAATTCTTGCAATGCAGGCCTTCAACGGCCTGAGCCTGTTCACCATCCTGGTGCTGATGGCGCTCGGCCTGGCCATCGTGTTCGGCCTGATGGGCGTGATAAACATGGCGCACGGAGAGCTGATGGCTCTGGGCGCCTACATGACTTATGCGACTTCGCTGTTCTTCGAGCGCTTTGCGCCCGGGTTCGCGGACGTGTACTTCCTGTTCGGTATCGTCGTCGCGTTCTGTGTGACTTTCGCGTTCGGCTTCGCGCTCGAACGCGGCTTCATCCGCTTCCTCTACAAGCGCCCGCTGGACACCATGCTCGCCACCTGGGGCTTGAGCCTCATCCTGCAGCAGGTGTTCCGGCACGTGTTCGGGCCGAAGGAAGTGGGCGTGCCCACGGTGTCCTGGCTGCAGGGCGCCTGGCAGCCGTCCTTCTTTCCCGGTGCGTCGTTCCCCCTGAGCCGGATCTTCATCATCGTGCTGGCGCTCGCGGTCGGCGCGGCGGTCTGGTACCTCCTGTTCAAGACGCGCTGGGGTCTGCGCATCCGCGCCGTCACACAGAACCGTGCGATGAGCGGTGCGGCGGGAATCAACACCGAGCGGGTCGACGCGCTCACCTTCGCATTGGGCTGCGGCCTGGCCGGCATCGCGGGCAGTTCCTTCACCATGCTCGCCTCCACCGGACCGGTGACCGGGCAGCAGTACATCGTCGACACCTTCATCGTCGTGGTGTTCGGCGGCGTCGAGAGCCTTCTGGGCACCTTCCTGTCGGCCTTCCTGATCGGGCAGTTGCAGTCGACCTTCGAGTTCATGATGACCGGATCGATGGCGAAGGCGTCGATACTGCTGCTGGTGATCGTCGCGCTCTACTTCCGACCCAACGGTCTGTTCGCTTCGAAGGTGAGAAGGTAAATGGGTAACGGAGTCATCACGGCCGGCGGGCACACCACCTCGAAGCCGGCTGAAACCACCGCGGGTGAACGGCTGGGGAAGCTGGGCTTTCCGATCCTCGCGTTGCTGCTGCTCGTCGTGCTGCCGTTCTCGCTCAGCGAGTTCCGGCTCAGCCTCGCTGCCAAGTATCTGTGCTTCGCCTTTCCTGCCATCGGCATCGTGCTGATCTGGGGATACGGCGGCATCCTCAGTCTCGGCCAGGGCATCTTTTTCGGGCTCGGCAGCTACATGATGGCGATGTTCATGAAGCTGGAGTCGACCGAGAGCGGCAGTTCGGCGCAGGCGCTGGCTGAGTTCTTCGGCTCGAACCTGCCCGACTTCATGGTGTGGAACAGCGTCGAGAAGCTGCCCTGGTGGTGGGAGCCGTTCCACCACTTCTGGTTCACGCTCCCCGCGATCGTGCTGCTGCCGGCGGTCCTTGCCTTCATCCTGGCCTACGCCAACTTCCGCAAGCGTGTCGGCGGCGTGTACTTCTCCATCATCACGCTGTCGCTGTCAGCGATCATGGCCATCGTCATCATCGGTCAGCAGGGCGTCACGGGCGGTGTGAACGGCATCACCGACTTCAAGACCTTCCTCGGCATCAGCCTCGAGGAGGAGGGCATCCGCACCAAGTTCTATTTCGTCACCGTGATCCTGCTGCTGGTCGCGGTGCTCGTGGGCGCCTTCATCGTGCGCAGCCGGCTGGGTAAGGTGCTCGTGGCCATCCGCGACCGCGAGGATCGCGTGCGCTTCTCGGGCTACGACCCGGCGCTGTTCAAGGCCTTCATCTTCGCGGTTGCCGCCGTGTTCGCAGCGATCGGCGGGGCTTTGTTCACCATCCAGGTCGGTCTCGCCTCGCCCTCCCTGGTGGGCATCGTCCCCTCGATCGAGATGGTGATCTACGCGGCGGTCGGCGGCCGCCTCTCGCTGATCGGGGCCGTCTACGGAGCCGTGCTGGTGGGGGCGGCGAAGACCTTCTTCTCCGAAAACTTCCTCGAGTACTGGCTCTACTTCATCGGCGGGCTGTTCATCGTCATCGTCGTGTTCCTGCCCGACGGCCTGGCGGGCCTGTTGAGCCGCGTGACAGGAAAGGGCAGAGCGAAAGCATGAGCGAGCAGCTGATCCTCTCGGTCGAGGACCTGACCGTTTCCTTCGACGGTTTCAAGGCGGTCGACAACCTCAATTTCTACGTCGAGGAGAACGAGCTGCGCTGCGTGATCGGCCCGAACGGCGCGGGCAAGACCACGCTGCTCGACATGATCTGCGGCAAGACCAAGCCGACTGCGGGAACGATCAAGTTCAAGCGCCACCAGCTGCAGGACATGATCGAGTACCAGATCACGCGGCTGGGCGTCGGTCGCAAGTTCCAGAATCCGTCGGTGTACGAGGATCTCACGGTGTTCGAGA
Organism: uncultured Burkholderiales bacterium; assembly: GCA_964386195.1. Classification (GTDB taxonomy): domain Bacteria; phylum Pseudomonadota; class Gammaproteobacteria; order Burkholderiales; family SHXO01; genus SHXO01. Next base: position 10,903 of record CAYLTE010000122.1, read on the forward strand.
ACCTGGAGATCTCCTACCCGAAACGACGCGGCATCTTCGGCTCGTTGTTCTTCCGTCGCGACAAGGCGCTGCTGGACAAGATCGACAAGGTGGCCGAGGACATATTCCTGCACGAGGTGCTGCGCCACAAGGCCGGCCAGCTCAGTCACGGGCAGAAGCAGTGGCTCGAGATCGGCATGCTGCTCATGCAGGATCCTGAACTGCTGCTGCTCGACGAGCCCGTCGCGGGCATGAGCCCGAAGGAGCGCGAGCAGACGGCGGAACTGCTCAACCGCATCTCAAAGGGGCGCTCGATTGTCGTCATCGAACACGACATGGCTTTCGTGCGCATGATCGCGCACAAGGTGACTGTTCTGCATCAGGGCAAGCTTCTCGCCGAGGGCAGCATGGATCAGGTGCAGAGCGATCCGAAAGTCATCGAAGTCTATCTCGGTCACTGAGGCGAGCCGCATGCTGTCAGTCGAGAACATCAATGTCTTCTACGGGGACAGTCACGTCATCCGCAACGTCGCCTTCCGCCTGGGTGCGCAGGAGACCATCGCCATCATGGGTCGCAACGGCATGGGCAAGACGACCTTGCTGAAATCGCTCATCGGCCTGCTCCCGGTGCGCAGCGGCAAGGTGAGCCTGAACGATCGCGAGCTCACGCACGCCAGGAGCCACGAGCGCGTGGCGGCAGGGATGGGCTTCGTGCCGCAGGGCAGGATGATCTTTCCCTACCTGACGGTGGAGGAGAACATCCTCACCGGAATGGAGAACGCGACCGAGAAGTCGGTGCCCGGGTACGTCTACGACGTGTTCCCGGTGCTCGACGAGATGAAGCGGCGTCGCGGCGGCAACCTGTCCGGCGGCCAGCAGCAGCAACTCGCCATTGCGCGGGCGCTGGTGAGCAACCCCAAGGTCCTAATCCTGGACGAGCCGACCGAGGGGATCCAGCCGTCGATCATCAAGGACATCGCCCGCGCGCTGAACAAGCTCAAAGCGGAGCGAAAGTTCTCGCTGGTCGTCTCGGAGCAGGTGCTCAGCTTCGCGATGGAGATCGCCGATCGCTTCCTCATCATGGAGAAGGGCGAGTTCGTACACGAGGAGAACCGTGCCACGGCGGACACGGCGAAGATCCACGGCTACCTGACCGTGTAGGCGGGGATCGGGAAGAAATCTTAGAGGCGCGCGGTCCTGGCCGCGGCGCCGACGAGAGGGCAGCTCAAGGGCGAGCGCACGTCACAAACCAGTCTTAAGGAGAACCTTGATGCTACACGGAGACATTTCGAGCAGTAACGACACCGTCGGTGTCGCAGTCGTCAACTACAAGATGCCGCGTCTGCACACCAAGAAGGAAGTGCTCGACAACGCCCGCAAGATCGCGGAGATGATCGAGGGGATGAAGGTCGGCCTTCCCGGCATGGATCTGGTCATCTTCCCCGAGTACAGCACGCACGGGATCATGTACGACTCCAAGGAGATGTACGAGACCGCGTCGCAGGTCCCGGGAGCCGAAACCGCGATCTTTGCCGAGG
>CAYLTE010000123.1:0-12148 GCA_964386195.1 uncultured Burkholderiales bacterium
GCTTGCGCAGGATGTGCTGGACGTGGATCTTCACGGTGCTCTCCGCGACATCGAGCGCACGCGCGATCTCCTTGTTGCTCGCGCCGCGTGCGAGGAAGCCGAGGATCTCGCGCTCGCGCGGGCTGAGCTTGTCGCGCTCGGCCGGTGCGGGCGCCGCCGCCGGGCCCGACTGGATGTTGCGCACCAGCTTGCTCGTCATCTGCGGCGAGACCACCGAGTCGCCGTCTGCCGCGCGGCGGATCGAATCGATCAGCGTCTGCGTGTCGATGTTCTTGAGCAGGTAGCCGCTGGCCCCGTTGCGCAGCGTCTCGATCAGATCCTCCGCATCTTCCGACACGGTGAGCATCACCACCTTCGACTCGGGGCACTCCTGCGCCAGGATCTTCACCGCCTCGCGTCCCGACACACCGGGCATGTGCAGGTCGAGCAGGATCACGTCCGGGTGAAGTTCCTTCGCGCGCTTGATCCCGTCGAGGCCGTCGGAGGCCTCCCCGACGACCTCGAAGTCGTCCTGGCGGGCGATGAGCGCCTTCACGCCGCTTCGGAACAGGGTGTGGTCGTCCACGATCAGGACGCGTACGGTCATGGAGGTTCAGCCTTCGAGAATGACGGTGCCGGGACGCGCCGGCGCGGGTTGACCGGCCTCCAGGACCGGCAGGGTGAGCAGCACCTCGGTGCCTTTTCCCTGCGTCGAAGTGACCTGCAGTTCGCCGCCGATCCGGTGCGCGCGCTCGCGCATGATGCGCAGACCCACGTGCAGATCGGACGGAACGGAGTCGGGGTCGAAGCCGCGGCCGTCGTCGCGCACCGAGAAGCGGTAGACGGCGCCGCGCTGCATCTCCACTTCGACGCTGCTCGCCCGCGCGTGCTTGCGCGCATTCGACAGGCTCTCCTGCACGATGTGCATGACCTGCAGCTGCATCTCGGGCGACAGCGGCAGTCCGACCCCGGATTGCAGGAAGCGCGTCTGCACCCGGGTCTGGCTCTCGAATCGCACCAGGGCCGAGGCAATCGCCGCCTCGATGTCGGTCTCGGCCATGCGCGTGCGGAAATGCACCAGCAGCTCGCGCACGTCGTCGTAACTCTCCTGGATGCCTTCGCGGATGCGCGCGAGCTCCTCGCGTGCACTGTCGAGCTTGTCGTGCTCGAGCGAATCCTGCAGCAGCTGCGCCTGCATGTTCAGGAAGGCGAGCGACTGCGCGATGCTGTCGTGCAACTCCTGCGCGAGCAGGTTGCGCTCCTCGGAGATGGCCATCTCCTTTGCCCTCGCGACCAGCCGCTGGTTCTCGATCGCGATCGCCAGGTGCCGGCCGAGGGTCTCGAGCATGAAACGCTCTTGTCCGCTGAACTCGCGTGCTTCACGGAAGTACAGGTTGAACAGCCCGAGATTCTGTTCGCGCAGGCGAATGGGGAACACGCCGACAGTGGCGAATCCTTCCTCCCGGCAGCGCAACGGCTCGTTGCGCAGCGCTCCGCGCACGAGGATATGGACGCTCGGCTGGGCCCGCTGCGAACCTTCCCCGCACAGGCATTCGTCGCGTCGCAGGCAGCGCTCCGACTCGGCAAAGTCGCCGGACAGGCCCTGCTGCACGAACAGGTGGATCTTGCCGCTGTCGGCCTCGACCAGCCGCACCGCGCCACCCTGTGCGTCCACGCGCGACATGATCTTGCGCAGGAAGTCGTTGCACAGTGCCTCGATCGAGCCGGGCTGGCCGAGCAGGGCGGCCACTTCGTACAGGGTGCCCAGTTCCTCGTTCTTGTCGGCGAGCGTACGCGTCTTCTCCGCCACCCGCTGCTCCAGGCTCGCGTACAGGTCCTGCAGGTGCCCGGCCATGCTGTTGAAGCCCGCGGCGAGCTCGCCGAACTCGTCGCGCGACTCGACCGGCAGACGCACGCCGAAGTCGCCGCCAGCCATGCGCTTCATGCCCTCCTCGAGATTGGTGACGGGTCGCACGATGAGAAGGAACATCAGATAGATGAGCGCCACCGTGCCGACCAGGCTGAGTCCGATCAGCCCGAACTGGAGCGTGCGCAGCAGGTGCGTGGTGTCCGACATCGCCTGCTCGATGGCGCGCACGGTGCCGTCGATCTGGCGCACGAACGCATCGGCCCGCGGAACGTAGGCGCTGAGCAGTCCCCGGCGCGTCTCAACCGACGGTGCCTCGAGCGCCGCCTCTACGTGTGGCTTCATCTGCTCCTGCCACTGCGCCCGCAGTGCCGCGAAGCCCGACTGGATGGCCGGCGCGCGCGGCAGCACCATGGGTCGCGAGGAATCGCCACGCTCCAGGTCTTCGAGCACGCGGTCGAACTCCGCGACCTCGCCTCGTACTCGCTCCGCCGTGGCGGTCTGGTCGGCACCGGGAAGCGTGGTCTGGGTGAGACCGAGGGCGATGCGGTAGGAGCGCATGCGCTGGCTGCCCAGCTCGTTGACCGCGGCTGCGCCGCCTTCCAGCTGCCAGGACATGAGCAGCGTCAGGCCGACGGCCACGAGCGCAACGAGCAGGTAGATCACCAGGATGGCGGTGAGCTTCGGCCCCAGGCGGCGGCTGAGTTTCGCCATGTGATCGGACGGTGGGACAGGGCAGCCCACTATAGCAGAGCGTCCGCTGGGACCGCCTCCGCAGCGTGGACTAGTCAATAAGGAGTAGCAACGAACGCGCGCGCGCACCGGGGCCACGCGACGAACTACGCCTTTGCGCACCGCCAGGATGTCCTTCGGTGGGATGGGCGCACCGTCTTCGTTGGCCGATTCTCTGCACGGGCAGGATCGCTGCCGATTTTCGCAGGAGAAGAACATGACGACGAACCGACTGGGCCGGATGGGCCGCTGCCTGGGCGTGGCCGCCGTGGCCGCAGTGCTGAGCGGTGGCGGCGCCCTGGCGCAGCAGGCAACTGCCAGCGGCGACGCAGACGCGGCGACGCCGCTGGAAGCGATCGCCGGGGGCAATCTGCTCCTCAATCTGCGGCCGCGCTTCGAGAGCGTGTCGCAGGAGGGCAAGCCGGAGCACGCCGAGGCGCTGACCCTGCGCACCCTCCTGGGCTGGCGTACCAGGCCGTGGCACGGACTGAGCCTCACGCTCGAAGGCATCGACGTGCGCCACCTGGGCGAGCAGGAGTTCGCCACCACACGCACCGACCCGCGCTTCGCCGAGTATCCGATCGTGGCCGATCCGGACGACACCGACGTCAATCAACTCTATCTGGATTACACTGGTTTGCCCGACACACGCCTGCGGGTGGGACGTCAGTCGATCAAGCTCGACAACGTGCGCTTTGTCGGGAACGTCGAGTTCCGTCAGGTGATGCAGGTGTTCAACGCCGCCATGGTGGAGAACACCAGTCTGGCCAACACCCGCCTCATCGCCGGCTACCTGTGGCGCCAGAAGAACATCCTCGGTGACGAACACGACCTCGACATGCCGCTGGTCAACGCGCGTTACACCTGGCGACCGGGCAACGACCTGACCGCCTACGCCTATCTGCAGGACCAGGACATCACCGGGCAGGCGCTGCGCAACACCACGGCCACGCCGGCGTTCACCGACAACTCCAACCGCATCCTCGGCGTGCGCGCGAACGGCGCCTACGCGACGAGCGATAAGCTCAAGCTGCTCTACACCGCCGAGTACGCGAAGCAGGACGACTACGCCGGCGGCGATGGGCGCATCGACGCGCACTACCTGCATCTGGGCGCCGGCCCGCAGATCGGCGATTGGTACCTGCGGGTCGACTACGAACTGCTGTCGAGCAACGATGCGGCCTACGGCTTCCAGACGCCGTTGGGCACCAACCACCTGTTCCAGGGCTGGGCGGACCAGTTCCTGACCACGCCCGCGCAGGGCATGCGTGACCGGTACGTGGTGGTGGGCGGCAAGATCGGCAGGGTGGGTGTGCACGCCGAACTGCACAAGTTCGACTCCGACCGGGGCAGCATCGACTTCGGCCACGAGTTCGATCTCGGGGTGACCGTGCCCCTGGTGAAGGGCCTGACGGGCAAGCTCGAGTACGCGGACTACCGGGCAGGCGATGCGGTCGTGGGCGATTCGCTCGCGAACAAGGTGGACGTGCGCAAGTTCTGGGTGACGCTGATCTACCAGTACTGAATCTCTGGCGCCAAGTTGTGCAGAGCGTCGATGTCGTGTCGACCGGAGCGCCGGTATTACGTCGAACGCAGTGAGACATCCTCGCCATGAAGGCGGCACACCGAGGACCCCTCGGCTTCGCCTCGGGATGACACCGGCGTGACCGGCACGCCGGCGATGCGCTCGGGATGCAGTGCCCGATTGCTCGCCTGTCCACGGCCGCAGGAGACCTGAGCGGCTAAAATGCCGGATTCCAAAACGACACGCACATCGCTGCAGGAGTCCGTCGATGAGATTCGCCCTGTGCAGCGCCGTCCTGGCGCTGTGTTGCTCGCTGCCGGCCATCCGTCCCGTCCTCGCCCAGGAGGTGACGCTGCGCGCCGCGAACGCGTTTCAGGAAGGCACCTACTACGCAAAGAACTTCGAGCGCTTCATCGAGAAGGTCAACGCCGAAGGCAAGGGGCTCGTGAAGATCCAGTATGTCGGCGGACCGAAGAGCATCCCGACCTTCGAACTGGCCAACGCGCTGCGCAATGGAGTCGTCGATCTCGCCAACACGACCGGCGGGTACACTGCGTCGGTGGTGCCCGAGGGGATGGCGCTCACCTACAGCGACATGGGCATGGCGGAACTGCGCCGCAACGGTGCGCTCGACTACCTGAACACGTTGTTCCACGCGAAGGGGCTGCATCTGTTCGCGCGTACCGGCGAGGGCGTGCCCTACCACATCTACTCCAACCGCCGGATCGAGCGGGCAGACCTCAGCGGATTGAAGCTGCGCATCGCCCCGATCTATCGGGACTTCTTCCAGAAGCTCGGCGCCAGCGTGGTGCAGGTGGCGCCTGGCGAGGTCTACACCGCACTGGACCGCGGCGTGGTGGACGGCTACGGCTGGCCGCTGACCGGCATCTTCGACCTGGGCTGGCAGGAGCGCACCAAGTATCGGCTCGACCCGGGCTTCTACAACATCGAGCTGTCGGTGATCTTCAACTACAGATCCTGGCAGAAGCTCTCCGCGCCGCAGCGGCAGTTCCTCGAGAAGCAACGCGAGTGGCTGGAAGGACTCAACGCCGCCTACCCCGCCGACGGCGTCGCGGAGGACAAGCGTCAGCGCGCCGCGGGCATCGAGGTGATCAGGCTGGAAGGCGCCCAGGCGAAGCTGCTGCTCGATACCGCATATGAGCAAGGCTGGGCGGGGGTGATCAAGGCCAGTCCCGGTCACGGGCCGAAGCTGCGGCAGATGATGAGCAAGAGCAGGGACTAGGGACTGGGGAAAAGAAGGGGCTAGGGACTGGGGACTAGGGACTGGGGAGATTGCGGTAGGGGAAAGAGCTTCGGCGTAAGGAAATAGTAGTGCGCGGGTCGGTCGCCCGAGTTTCACTCGTTGCCCAGCCCCCAGCCCCCAGCCCCCAGCCCCCAGCCCCCAGCCCCCAGCCCCCAGCCATGCTCTACCGACTCCTCATGCAGAGTTGCGGCGCCCTGGCAGCGGCGCTGGTCGGGCTCGTCGTCCTGCTGGTCAGCTTCGACGTGATCGCGCGCAACGTCGGTGCGCTGAGCCTCCCCTGGATCGTCGAGATCACGGAGTACGCATTGCCGCTGGCGACCTTCCTCGCGGCGCCCTGGCTGATGTACCGCAACGAGCACATCCGCCTGGACGTGCTCGGAAACCTCCTTGCCCCCTCCAGGCTGCGCCGCGTCGATCGCGTGGGCGCCGCCATCGGCGCCCTCGTCAGCGCCATCGTCGCCTGGTATGGGCTCGCGGCGCTGCTCGATTCGCGCGCGGCGGGGGCGCAGGTGATCAAGAGCCTGGTGTTTCCGGAGTGGTGGCTGCTGATACCGATGCCGGTGTGCTTCGCGCTGCTGTGCATCGAATGCCTGCGGCGGTTGCGGCGGCCGGGATCGCACGACGCGCCGGCGATCGCCGGCCTCGAGGAAGAGCGCCACTGATGTCGTGGTGGGAGACGCTCCTTGTCCTGTTCAGCCTGCTGTCGCTGCTCCTGCTGCTGGGACTGCCCGCGGCGTTTGCCTTCATCGGCGTGAACCTGGTCGGCGCGGTGATGTTCCTCGGCGGCGAGGCGGGGCTGATGCAGGTCGTGCGCAACGGCCTGGGCGCGGTGACCAACTTCTCGCTCACGCCGATCCCGTTCTTCGTGCTGATGGGCGAGGTGCTGTTCCACACCGGCATCGCGATGAAGGCGATCGACGCCTTCGACAACCTCATCTGGCGGGTGCCGGGCCGGCTTGCGGTCATCGCGATCGTGGCGGGCACGGTGTTCTCGGCGATCTCCGGGTCGACCGTTGCCACCACGGCGCTGCTCGGCAGCCTGCTGTTGCCGGAGATGCTTCGGCGCGGCTATCACCCCGGTATGGCGACCGGGCCCATCGTCGCGATCGGCGGTGTGGACATGCTGATTCCGCCTTCGGCCCTGACGGTGCTGCTCGGCAGTCTTGCGGGACTTTCCATCACCGGGCTGCTCGTCGCCGGGGTCGTGCCCGGGGCCTTGCTGGCCACGTTGTTCGTCGCCTACGTCGTGCTGCGCGCGAGCCTCGACCCGAGCCTCGCGCCCCGTTTCGACCACGCGCCGGTGCGCGGCTGGGCGCGCTGGCGACCCCTGCTGCTGCACGTCACCCCGCTCGTGCTGATCTTCGCGGCGGTGATCGCCGCCATGTCGGCCGGCTGGGCGACGCCGACCGAATCCGCAGCCGTCGGTGCGCTCGCCACCGTGATCGTGGCGCTCGCCTATCGTGCGCTGACCCCCGGCAATCTGGCCAGATCGTTGCTCGGCACGGCCGCGATCTCCGGCGCGATCCTGTTCATCATCGTGGGGGCAACCACCTTCGCACAGGTGCTGGCCTTCTCCGGGGCGACCGACGGCCTGGTCTCGCTGGTGCGCGATGCCGATCTCGCGCCGTGGACCGTGCTGCTGGGCATGCTGGCGATCCTGCTCCTGCTCGGCTGCTTCGTCGACCAGGTGAGCATGATGCTGATCACCCTGCCGTTCTACATGCCGTTGGTGCAGTACTACGCCTTCGATCCGCTGTGGTTCGGCGTCATGTACCTCATCTGCATGCAGCTGGGGCTGCTCACGCCTCCATTCGGCTTGCTGCTGTTCACCATGCGCAGCGTCGCGCCGAAGGAGATCACGATGATGCAGATCTACCGCGCGGTCGTTCCCTATGTTCTGCTCGGACTGCTCATGCTCGTGCTGGTGATGCTCGTTCCCGGGCTCGCCACCTGGCTGCCGCGAACGCTGCTGCGCTGACATGAAGCCTTCCGCCCTGCGCCTGACCCTGGTTCTCGGCGCGCTGGCGGCGTTCGCGCCGATGTCCATCGACATGTACCTGCCGGGCCTGCCGGCGCTGGCGGACGCCTTCCACGCCGATGCCGGCGCCGTGGAACTCACGCTTTCTGCATTCTTCGCCGGGCTGGTGTGCGGGCAGGTCGTCTATGGCCCGCTCTCCGATCGCTTCGGCAGACGCCGGCCCCTGGCGCTGGGCATCGTGGTCTACGTGCTGGCGAGCGTGGGCTGCGCGCTGGCCTCGAGCCTGCCGGCTCTGATCGCACTGCGCTTCGTGCAGGCGCTGGGCGGGTGCGCGGGGCTGGTGATCTCGCGGGCGCTGGTGCGAGACCTGTTCGATGCCCAGGAATCGGCGCGCATGTTCTCCCTGATCATGCTGGTGATGGGCGCGGCCCCCATCCTCGCCCCGCTCGCCGGCGGAGTGCTTCTCGTCGGCTTCGGCTGGCGGTCAATCTTCTGGGCACTGGCCCTGTTCGGATTGCTCGTGCTCGCCGCCAGCGCGGCGTGGATGCCGGAGACCAGGCGCGGGCGGGGCGAAGCGCTGAGCGTGTCGCAGACGCTGCGCGGTTACGCGCACATGCTGGCCGATCGCCGCTTCCTCGGATACGCGCTCGCCGGCGGCCTCGCGCAGGCAGGCATGTTCGCCTACATCACCGGCTCACCCTCGGTGTTCATCGAACAGAACGGCGTGCCGCCCCAGCACTACGGCTGGCTGTTCGGCAGCAATGCCTTCGGCCTGATCGCCGCGTCGCAGGTCAACCGCCGGCTGCTCGTGACGCATTCCGCCCAGCGCGTGCTGTGGCGCGCCAATCAGGTCAACGCCGCATTCGGGGTGCTGCTGCTGGCGGCAGCGCTCTCGGGGGCCGGCGGGTTCATCGGCCTGCTGGTGCCGTTGTTCGGATTCGTCGCCAGTCTGGGTTTCATCGGACCGAACGCGACCGCGCTGGCGATGAAGGAGCAGGGACAGCGCGCGGGGAGTGCGGCCGCTCTGCTGGGGACGCTGCAGTTCGCTCTGGCAGCGGTGGCGAGCGCGGTTCTGGGACTGCTGCACGAAGCGAGCGCGGTACCGATGGCGCTCGCCATCGCGATCTGCGGTGTCCTCGCCCTCACCGCGCACCGCGCGATGGGCCGCAACGTCTAGCCGGTGCGCCTACTTCGACACGCCATCGCTGGACAGCGGCGGTGCGTCCTCGTCGGCCTCGGCTGCAAAGCCGGCCGGCGCCACCGAGCGCATCCACCAGGTTGGGCGCACGTCGTCGTCGCGCGCCGCGGCATCCAAGCTCACCCCGGTGGTGACCAGCACCGAATCGATGCCGGCCGCGATCGCGCCGCGGATGTCGGTTTCGATCTGGTCGCCGATCATCACCGGTGCCCGGGCCTGGGTGCGTGACAGCGCTTCGCGGTACAGGTGCGGCTCAGGTTTGCCCAGACGCACGAAGACCGGCGCGCGCTCGCCGCCATAGCGGCGGGCGAGAGCCGCTTCGAGCATCAGCGCGATGCTGCCCGACGCAATGCCGAAGCTGCGCGCGCCGCGTGGGTAGATGAGATCCGGATTGGGCAGCACGAGGTGCACACGCTCGCCGGCATCCAGGCGCCGGAAGAGCGACGTGAGCGCGGCGTCGACGCCTTCGACGAAGTCGTATCCGGTTTCGTCGCCGATGATCAGCACGTCGAATGCGACCGACGCGGGCACGACCTCGCCGCCCGCGCGGCGCACGTACTGTTCGCTGTCGGCCGTGCCGAGCACCGCGCAGCGTGCGCCGGACAGCCCTTCGGCGGCGAAGTGGTCGGCGATGAGCTGTCCCGAACTGACGATGTGCGCGGATTCGAGCGGCAGCCCGAAGCGCCGGTAGCGCGCGGCCGCCGTCTCGGGCAGCTTGGATGCGTCGTTGGTGACGACGAAGAACGCCCGCCCGGCCCGATACAGCAGATCGAGCGCCGCCGCGGCGCCGGGCAGCGCACCGCCGGAGTGCACCAGCACGCCATAGGCGTCGAACAGCAGCAGGTCGTGACGATCGATCAGTGCTTCGATGGTGGTCTGTTCGATGGTCACGCTCCCGTCATCCTTTCCGTCGGCTTGGTCGCGAACCGCGCTGCGCCCTGACCGGCGACGCTCGCGCACGGTCCGCGGCGGCTACCTTGCCATGCTTGCGCTGCGGGGGCAAATCGCGCGCGGCCTCGGAACCCGAAGCGCGCGCTGCGCGGGGCGCGCCGGTTTCACGCCTGCGGCGGGCGCGCGGTCCGGACTGGCCTGGTTTTGGTCTTCCGGCCGTTGTCGTCGGTCTTCTTCAACTCTGCGAGTGCACGCGCGCGTGCCTGTTCGCACTCGTACTTCGGCTTCTCGCGCATGCACTGCCGATACCGCTTTGCGATGGCGCGCTCTGCGGTCGTGCGCTGCTGCGCAGCGGACAGGGTCGAGCCGCCCGAATGCGGGACGGTAGTGCTGGGCGCGAGTGCGTTCTGCGGCCTGTCCAATGGTGTCGATGCGCCGGACAGCGTCGGACGGACCTGGTGGGTGGCGGCGGCTTGCCGGATGGGTTGCGGCGCCGGCGCGGATTGCACGATTCTGGGCTCCACCGAGCGCCTGACCTGGCGCAGCGGATCCGCGCCGGGCATTGCGTCCTTGCCGGCCACCGGACGGGGTGCGCCACCGCCAGCCGGGGACGATGCGCGCGCGCGCAGTCGGGCGTAGGACGCGTTGCGCACTGCAACGCAGTCGGTTCCGCGCGTGCTGCGGCATGCCTCGAACTCGTCCAGCACCTCGGCCAGGGCCGGCGCGTAGCGTGGCGATATGCCTTCCGGACCCTGATGGAAGGAAACCAGTTCCTCGGGCACCTCGCCGAACTGGACGCGCAGGCGGGTCAGGTGCATGCGCTTCTGGATCTCGAAGCTCGAAGTGAAGTCGGTCACCGAAGAAGCCATTCGGGGCTTTGCGCTCTCGCTGCGGTCACGCTCGGGTTTTGCGTCCGGGGGTTCCGAGCTGCCCAGCAGGTTCTCGCCACACGCCCTGCGCAGGTCGGTTTCCCATGGCAGCGTCAGCTGACGCCCGTCGTCGCAGCGAACCACGAGTTGGTCCTGGAATACATCGGGTGCGACCTCGACCCGGTACTTGCCCTCGACGATACGGTAACCGTGGGCGGGAGCAGCGATCAGCACGATCGCGAGGCTGCAGGCGGAGAAAAGGAGCGGGTGCATGGTCTTGGAAAGTTGCCGGTTATCCGGGTGTTATCGGAACGCGGCGGTCGGGGCTTGAACTCGCGTCGCCCGCTTGGGCCTAAAGTCGTGTCGTCCGCCGCACCGCTACGAGGCGGCGTGCACCGTCGCGGATCGCCTAAGATGATTCAGCGCTCTTCAGCGCAATTGATGCAGTCGGCGCTTACGTTCACCTGGAGGTGCTCGCGGCGCAGATGCAACTGCCGGTGATGCCCCTTGCAACGTGGGCGGGGGGTGATGGGGCAGTGCGGCCGCGCCCATCAGATTCCCTGCATGTCTCGCCCTGCGCAGTCGTGGCAGGGAAGCTGCTAACCGAGGTCATGCGTGCTTCCCGAGTATCGGAAGCCACCGGCATGACAGTGCTGACGTCTGCGACCAGATGCGCGAGTCAGCCGAAGGGAGCGCCGTGCGTTGATAGCACCATAGGGTGGCACGAAGCGTTGCATTGGCACTCTGCGTCGTAGCCTGCTCGCAACCATTCAGTTGCAGCGTGGGCTACCGTAACTCAATATTGCGTGTGTCGCTTCTGCGGCACGCGGCGTGCTGAATCAGGGCAGACCGAAGACGGATGCAACAGGGCAACAACAAGAACAAGGGATGACAAGGGCCATGATTTGAGTCAGACAGGAGTGGAACTATGACGACGCTCATCGAGGGGTACAAATCGCGCTACACCTCGACGCAGGACGAGGAGATGACCCTCGAGCAGTATCTCGATCTGTGCAAACGCGATCCGGGGGCTTATGCCAGCGCCGCCGAACGCATGCTCGCCGCCATCGGCGAACCTGAACTGGTCGACACTCGCCACGATCCACGCCTGTCGCGGATCTTCGCCAACCGTCTCATCAAGCGCTATCCCGCGTTCGCCGAGTTCTACGGCATGGAGGACGCAATCGCGCAGATCGTGTCCTTCTTCAAACATGCCGCGCAGGGGCTGGAGGAGCGCAAGCAGATCCTCTATCTTCTCGGTCCGGTGGGCGGCGGCAAGTCCTCGATCGCCGAGCGGCTCAAGCAGCTGATGGAGCGCCAGCCCATCTATGCCCTCAAGGGTTCGCCGGTCAACGAATCGCCACTGGGGCTGTTCGCCCCCGACGAGTACGGCGAGATGCTCGAGCGAGAGTACAACGTGCCGCGCCGCTATCTCACGGGGATCATGTCGCCCTGGGCGATCAAGCGCCTGAAGGAGTTCGGCGGCGACATCTCCCAGTTCCGCGTGGTGCGCGTCCAGCCTTCGGTGCTCAAGCAGGTGGCGGTGGCCAAGACCGAGCCGGGGGACGAGAACAACCAGGACATCTCCACGCTGGTCGGGAAAGTCGACATCCGCAAGCTCGACCGCTTTTCGCAGGACGACCCCGACGCCTACAGCTATTCGGGCGGGCTGTGTCAGGCCAATCAGGGATTGCTCGAGTTCGTGGAGATGTTCAAGGCGCCGATCAAGATGCTGCACCCTCTGCTCACAGCGACCCAGGAGGGCAACTTCAAGGGGACGGAGGGCTTCTCCGCGATTCCGTTCAACGGCATCATCCTGGCGCACTCCAACGAGTCGGAGTGGCA
>CAYLTE010000124.1:0-12132 GCA_964386195.1 uncultured Burkholderiales bacterium
TCCAGCACGAAGCCGCGAATGTCGCCGGCGTCATCCTTGGCCCACACCACGAACACGTCGGCGATGGGCGAATTGCTGATCCACATCTTCGCGCCCTTGAGCACGTAGCCGCCGCTCACGCTCCGCGCGCGCGTCTGCATCGAGCCGGGATCGGAGCCGTGGTTCGGCTCGGTCAGGCCGAAGCAGCCCACCCACTCCCCGGTGGCGAGCTTCGGCAGGTACTTGGCACGCTGCGCCTCGGTGCCGTAGGCATGGATCGGATGCATGACGAGCGAGCTCTGCACGCTCATCGCCGAGCGATAGCCGGAATCGACCCGTTCCACCTCGCGCGCGATCAGTCCGTAGCAGACGTGGTTGACGCCCGCGCAGCCGTAGCCCTCGATGGTCGAGCCGAGGAAGCCGAGTGCGCCCATCTCGTTCATGATCTCGCGGTCGAATTTCTCCTTGCGCGTGGCCTCCAGCACGCGGGGCATCAGCTTGTCCTGGCAGTAGGCGCGGGCGCTGTCGCGCACCATGCGCTCGTCTTCGGTCAGCTGATCGTCGAGAAGGAAGGGATCGTCCCATCGAAAGGCTGCTTTCTGCATCGTCGTCTCGCGTTCGGTTTGGTCGTGCTCCGCGGGGGATCCTTCTTCGGGAGCGGTCGATGCCGATGATCGCACGAAATCCGAACCCGGCCCTCACGTCCGGCGTACGACGCCGCTACCATTGCGCGATGCCGCCTCATCCTTCCCGTCGCCCCGACGCAAGCCCGCCTCGTCGCCCCGGCGCAAGCCCGCCTCGTCGCCCCGGCGAAGGCCGGGGCCCATTCGTCACCCTGCTCGCGCGTAGCGCCTGCCTGCTCCTGCTGGCGACGCACCTCGGCCACGCCACCACGCTCCCCCTGCCCGAGCATCCCGACGACAACCTCGTTGGCGCCTTACGCACCGTCACCGTCAAGGGCAAGGACACGCTGCTCGACATCGCCCGGCGCAACGGGCTCGGCTACACCGAGATCGTCTCCGCCAATCCCACCCTGGATCCCTGGGTTCCGGGCGTTGGCAGCCACGTGCTGCTGCCCACGCGCTTCATCCTGCCCGAGGGCGAGCGCAGAGGCATCGTCGTCAACCTCGCGCAGATGCGGCTGTTCTACTTCCCGGAACCGCGCAACGGTGAGACGCCGGTGGTCATCACGCATCCGATCGGTGTGGGAGTCGAGTACGGCGCCACCCCGCTCGGCGAAACCAGGATCGTGCGCAAGGCGGCCGATCCCACGTGGTATCCGCCCAAGGGCGTGCGCGAGCGCCGCGCGGCGGACGGCGTGATCCTCCCCGAGAAGGTGCCGCCGGGACCTTCGAACCCGCTCGGCACGCACGCGCTGTATCTCGGTTTCGCCGAATATCTGATCCACGGCACCAACCGACCGTGGGGGATCGGCATGCGCGTGAGCAGCGGATGCATCCGGATGTACCCGGAGAGCATCATTGCGCTGTTTCCACGCGTGCCGGTGGGCTCGCCGGTGCGGATCGTCGATCGCCCGTGGGCAGTGGGAAGCGAACGCGGCATCCCCTACGTTCAGGTGTTCTCGCGGCCGCGCCTCGAGGCCGGCGTCGACTGGCCCGACAGTCTGCTCGACCACACGCCGCTGGTGCGCGCGCTGAGCGAGCGCGTTGCGCGCGGTGGTGTGGACTGGGACAGGGTGATGAAGGCGACGGAGGATCGGCTCGGCGTGCCGCTGCCGGTATCGCCGAAGTCACCGTCACTGGAGATGCTGATCGAGCGGGTGGAACCGAGGTGAGGCGGCTGGCGTCATTCTTCCCTCGGTGTCGTTCTCCCCTCGGTGTCATTTCGACCGAAGGGAGAAATCCTCGCCGTGGACATTACAAAGCGAGGATCCCTCGCGATGCTCGGAATGACACCGTCGCGGGGCCCGAGATCCCTCGCTGCACTCGGGATGACCACGCTTCGCGAAGCGAAGCATCGGTCATTTCCGCATGGACTTCTCGAACATCCGGTCGGTCTTCTCGTCGACGCGCATGATCGCGTCCTGGGCGTCGCGCGCGATGCGTTGTGCCTGCTCCGCTGCCTCGCGGGCAGCACGCGCAGATTCGAGCGCCTCCTGTGCGAGATCCGCATCGGGGGGTGCGGCGCGGACCGTGGCCAGGATCTGATCGGCCTTCGCATTCGCAGCTTCCGCCGCCGCGCGTGCAGCCTTGGCTTCGGCAAGCGCGCTCTGCGCGGTCGACAACGCCTGCTCGGCGGTACTTGGGCCGGACTGGCCCGAACCCATCGACCCGCATCCGGACAGCATCAACAGGGAAAGCGCGAGCGGCAGGGCTGGCTTGGCGGAACGTAGACGCACCGTCGATCTCCTTCTCTCGTCGTAGGGCGGATGCATGAGGCCGGGTTGATTCGATGCCGACCATCAATGCACGCGAATCTTAACGCCCATGCCTGTCGCGAAGCCACCGCCAGGGGACGCGAAGAGCGGTGGCGTTGGGCGGCAACAACGTTTGCTTGACGGAACAAATAAGAATCATTATCGTTTACAAACTTGCTGCATGCCGGGTGCGAGGTTTCCATCAGTCGACCGGCAGCGTAGTGAGTGGCAGTGCCTGCCAGCCAGCCAGGGATGCGTCCTCAGCCAGCCAGCCCGATCTCCACCCCGGCGAGGAGCATGCGATGGCGATTTCCAAGAGGACGGCCATTGTCGCGATGACAATGCACGCGGCGGCGGCAGCCGCCGCCGAAGGCGAACTGGTCGCGGCGCGCGATGTCGTCAGCGCACCCGAAGTCACGGTGTCGGCAACACGCACCGAGCGTAACGTCGAGGAGGTACCGGCGACGGTGGACATCATCACCCGGGAGGAGATCGAGAGCGCTATCGTGCAGGACACGGGCGATCTGTTCCGCTACGAGCCGGGCGTGAGCGTGCCCAGCGATCCGGAACGCTTCGGCGGCACCGGCATCAACATCCGCGGCCTCACCGAGAATCGCGTGCAAGTGCAGGTGGACGGCATTCCCATGCCCGACTACTTCCGTTTCAGCATCGGGCCATTCAATACCGTGCCGCGCACCTTCATCGACGTCGATTCCCTGGAGCGCGTGGAAGTGTTGCGCGGACCGGCCTCCAGCCTGTACGGCTCGGATGCACTGGGCGGCGTGGTCACCTACATCACCAAGGATCCCGACGACTACCTGGCAGGACGCGACCGGCCCTGGTACGCGTCCTACAAGGCGGGCTACGCGACAGCCGACGAGAGTTGGACCAATACCTTCACCGGCGCGCTGGGCAACGACACAATCCAGGCGCTCGCGGTCGTGACGTTCCGAGACGGTCACGAGCAGGAAACCCACGGCAGCGACGATTCGATCGGACCGAACCGCACCGAGGCGAATCCACAGGACAACGCGATCCGAAACGCCCTGCTCAAGTTCGTCGTGAAGCCCGCGGCCGGTCAGCTCGTGCGCCTGACCTACGAGCGCTATGCGAGCGAGGTGGAGACCGACGTTCTCAGCCTGAACTACGCCACGCCCAAGACCACAGTCCTCACCGGCGACGACGAGTTCGACCGCCAGCGCGCGAGCATCGACTACGAGTACACCGGCGAGAGCAACCTGCTGGCCTCGGCACGACTGCGCTTGTACTGGCAGAACAGCGACTCCGACGAGCAGTCCTTCGAAACGCGCGCGGCCACCACCGCGGGCTGCTCGGGATCGTTCACCGGCATCAACACCTGCAACATCGACCGCCTGTTCACCTTCGAGCAGAGCGTGATCGGCGCGACGGCGCAGGCGGAGAGCCGCGCCACGCTGGGCAGCAGCGCGCACCGCTTCGTCTATGGCGTCGACGTGAGTCGCACCGAGACCGAGGAATTGCGCGACGCCACCATCTACAACCTCACCACCTCGACGGTGAGCAAGAGCCTGGCCGGCGACACGTTCCCGGTGCGAGACTTCCCGCGCAGCAAGACGCAGCGCCTCGGCCTGTTCGTGCAGGACGAGATCGCCTGGCTGGACGGGCGGCTGGAGACCACGCTGGGCGTGCGCTACGACCGCTACGAACTCGACGTCCGGCCGGACGACATCTACCTGTCGAACACGCCGCCCGGTATCCAGGCCTCGGACTTCGAGGACTCCGCGGTGTCGCCGAAGGTGGGTGCGCTGTGGCATCTCACGCCCGCCACCGCGGTGTACGCGAACGTGGCGACCGGATTCCGCGCCCCGCCCTACGACGACGTCAATTCCTCGTTCCGCAATCCGATCCAGCAGTACGCGATCATTCCCAATCCCGACCTGAAGTCCGAGAAGAGCGTGGGGACGGAACTCGGCGTTCGCGGACGCTACGCACGGTCGAGCTTCTCGGTCGTCGGGTTCTACAACCGCTACAAGGATTTCATCGACTCGTCGGCACGGCTGAACTGCCCGTCCGATCCCTCCTGCGTCCCGGGCTTCGCCTTCACCTTCCAGTCGGTCAACCGTGCCCGCGTGCGCATCTGGGGTGCGGAGGCGCGCGGCGCGTACAACTTCGCGCAAGGATGGAACGTCGACGGTGCCATCGCCTTCGCACGCGGCGACGATCTCGACACGGACCAGCCCCTCAACACCGTCGATCCGCTCAAGGCCGTGGTGGGATTGCGCTACGACCACGACATCGACCGCTGGGGCGCGGCCGCCACGCTGACTGCGGTGGCGCGCAAGACCCGCATCGACAGCTCCCAGATGTCACAGCCGCCGCACTTCGAGACCCCGGGATTCGCCATCGTCGACTTCACCGCGTACTGGCGTCCGGTGAACGCCGTGACGATCCGCGCCGGCGTGTTCAACGTCTTCGACACGAAGTACTGGCTGTGGTCGGACGTCTATCTCAGCGGCATCGGTCCCAACACCACGCCGCCCGGCAGCCCGCCTTTCGCATCGATCGATCGCTACACCCAGCCGGGACGCAACGCGAGCGTCTCGGTGAAGGTCGAGTTCTAGGAGGTCATTCGTGAATCCCGCATTGAACGGCAACAGTCCCATCGACGTCGTGATTGCCGCGACGCTCTTCTTGATGACCGCCTACCAGCGCACCAAGTGCCCGTGCGTGGCAGTCTCGATCGCGTCGCACCTCGAGTGCCTGGCGAAGCACCCCGCTGCTGATGCTGCGATCCGCAAGGTCTGCGCGGGCATGCGTGCCCAGTGGCAGGCGGCCGCCGACTACGCACCCACACCGCAAACCACCCACTGATCCGCACGGAGGCAGGCATGAGCCATCAGCACGTCGACACCGGACAACCCGAACGGCTGCGCACCGCGTGGCGCGAACTGCGCGCGCAGCGCAAGGTCCGTCAACGCGACGCGGCCGAATTGCTGGGCGTGTCGGAGGCCGAACTCGTGGCGAGCGACACCGGCGACGGCGTCACCCGGCTCGAGGGCGATGCGCGCGCCATGCTCGATGCCGTGCAGTCCATCGGCCGGGTGATGGCGCTGACGCGCAACCCCTGGTGCGTGCACGAGAAGATCGGCGTGTACGAGAACCTCGCGGTGGACGCGATGGTGGGGCTGGCGCTGGGGGAGGACATCGACCTGCGCCTGTTCTTCTCGCACTGGAAGCACGCCTTCGCGGTCACCGACGTCGGGCCGGGCGGCATCCTGCAGAGCCTGCAGTTCTACGACGCGAACGGGAACGCGGTCCACAAGATCTTCCTCAAGGACGGCGCGGACGTGGACGCCTATCGCAGAGTGGTGGCGCGCTTCGCGGCCGCCGCGCAGACCCCTCGCCTGGCGGTCGAACCGGCGACGCCCAAGGCGGCACCGCTGCCGCTCGAGCAGATCGACGGACAGGGACTGCGCGCCGCCTGGTCGAACCTGCGCGACACGCACGAGTTCTTCGGGATGCTGCGCAAGTTCAAGGTCACGCGCATCCAGGCCATGCAGCTGGCAGGGCCCGACCTCGCGCATCCGGCGTCGCTCGACGGCGCCCGCCGCCTTCTCGAGGATGTGGCCAGGAGCGGCCTGCCGATCATGGTGTTCGTCGGCAATCCGGGCTGCATCCAGATCCACACGGGGCCGGTGCACAACGTGCGCGTGATGGACAACTGGCTCAACGTGATGGACCCCGGCTTCAATCTGCACCTGCGCGAGGACGGCATCCATTCCGCTTGGATCGTACGCAAACCCACCGTCGACGGTGTGGTTACCTCGCTGGAGTTGTTCGACGCGCAGGGCGAGACGATCGCGATGCTGTTCGGCAAGCGCAAGCCAGGCATTCCCGAAATGGCGGAATGGCGCGGCACCATCGAACGGCTGTTCCCGCTGCGGGAGGCAATGCAGTGAAAGCATCGATGCGGCTCGCCAGTCTCGTCCTGATGGTTATTCCCGCGGCAGTCGCAGCAGTCGCGGCCCTCGCGGCGCAGGGCCCGCAGCGCGTCGTCGCCGTGGGTGGCGCCGTGACCGAGATCGTGTACGCCCTGGGTGCGGGCGAGCGCCTGGTGGCGGTCGATTCGACCAGCGTGCATCCGGCGGACGCGCGCACTCTGCCGCAGGTAGGCTACATGCGCAGCCTCTCCGCCGAGGGCGTGCTCGGCATGCGGCCGGACCTGATCCTCGCCACGAGCGAGGCGGGCCCGGCTGCGGTGCTGGCGCAGCTGCGCACCGCGGGCGCACCGCTCATCACCGTGCCTTCCGATCACAGCATCGAGACGCTGCGCACGCGCGTGCGCACCGTGGCCAAGGCACTCGGACTGGAAACGCGTGGAGCGAAGCTAGAGCAGGAACTGGTCGCGCAATGGCAGGCGACGCGCGAGCATGTCGCGCGATTGGGCGGTCGTCCCAAGGTGCTGTTCCTCCTCGCGCACACGGGCAACACGGCGATGGTGGCAGGCAGCGGCACGGCTGCCGAGGCGATGATCCGTTACGCCGGCGCCCAGAATGCAATCACCGGTTTCGAAGGCTACAAGCCGTTGACCGCCGAGGCGGCGTTGACCGCCGCGCCGGACGTCATCCTGATCACCACCGAGGGCCTGGAGAACATGGGCGGCCGCGAGGGCCTGCTGAAGCGGCCGGGACTGTCACTCACACCAGCCGGCAAGGCAGGCCGTGTGGTCGACCTCGATGCCCTCTACCTGCTCGGCTTCGGCCCGCGCCTGCCGCAGGCGGTGGGTGAACTCGCCGCGGCGCTGCACGGCGGCTGACGCGATGAGCGACGTCGCAGTGCGCGCGCGCGACCGCGCCCTCGGGCCGGCAGCGCGCACATTCGACCGCGTGCCGGCGGCGTGGGCGCTGGCCTTCCTCGCCTGTACGCTGGCACTCGCAGTGCTGATCGCGGTCAGCTCCGGCGCGTTCCCGATCGGCGCCGGCGATGCGCTGCGCATCCTCGCGCACCAGTTCGGTCTGGGCGATCCCACTGCGATCGCGCCCGAGCAGGAAGCCGTCTTGATGTCCATCCGGATGCCACGCGTGGTGCTAGGCATCCTGGTGGGAGCGGGACTGGCCGTCGCCGGGACGTCGATGCAGGCACTGTTCCGCAACCCGCTCGCGGATCCCACGCTGATCGGCGTTTCAGCGGGCGGCGCTCTCGCGGCGGCCACCGTCATCGTGATGGGCGTGGTATGGTTTCCGGGCATTACGCGCAGCCTGGGCCCGGCCACGCTCCCGCTCGCGGCCTTTCTCGGCGGGCTCGGCGCCGCCACGCTGGTCTACACCCTGGCCACGCACGGCGGCCGCACGTCGATCGCGATCCTGCTGCTCGCCGGCATCGCCATCAACGCCCTGGTGGAAGCCGGCATCGGCTTCTACACCTATCTGGCCAACGACGAGCAGCTGCGCAACCTGGCGATGTGGCGCCTGGGCAGCATCGGCGGCGCCAACTGGTCGACGCTCACCTTCGTCGGACCCGCCATCGCGCTCGGCGCCTTCGTCCTGTGGCGGCTGGCCGCGCCGTTCAACGCGCTCGCACTGGGCGAGTCCGAGGCGAGTCATCTGGGCGTCGACGTGCAGCGATTGAAGATCGCGGCGCTCGTGTTCAGCGCGCTCGTGGTGGGCAGCGCGGTGGCGGCCAGCGGTCTGATCTTCTTCATCGGCCTGCTCGCGCCGCACATGGTGCGGCTGGCGTGCGGCCCGAATCATCACATCGTGCTGCCGGGCTCGATGCTGCTGGGTGCGACCTTGATTCTCGCCGCCGACACCATCGCGCGTACCATGGTGGCACCGGCGGAACTGCCGCTCGGCGTATTCACGGCGCTGATCGGCGCGCCCTTCTTCATCGCGTTGCTGCTGCGCGAGCGCCGCGCCTGGGAGGCCTGAGTGCTGTGCGCACGGGACGTGACAGTCGAGATCGGGGCTGCGGTGCTCCTGAGGCGCGTCAGCATGCACGTGGCCGCCGGCGAATTCGTGGCGCTGCTCGGCAAGAACGGCGCCGGCAAGTCCACCCTGATGCGTGCCCTTTCCGGCGATCTCGCACCCACGAGCGGCGAGGTTCACATGGAAGATCGCCCGCTCTCGCAGTGGAGCACGCGTGAGCGCGCCCGCATGCGCGCCGTGCTGCCCCAGCAGGGAACGCTGGCCTTCGGCTTCACCGGACTGGAGGTGGCGTCGATGGGCCGCTACCCGCACTGCGGCGGCACACCCGGCGCACGAGACCTCGAGATCGCCCGCGAGGCGCTGGCGGCGGTGTCGGCCGACCATCTCGCGCACCGGCGGGTCACCACCCTCTCGGGCGGCGAGAAGGCCCGCGTCCAACTCGCGCGCGTGCTCGCGCAGCTCTGGCCGGAGGGGGGCGCAGCCAATCGCTATCTGCTGCTCGACGAACCGACGGCCAGCCTGGATCCCGCACACCAGCACCTCGCGTTGTCGCTGGCGAAACAGATGGCAGCCGAACGAAAGTTCGGCGTGCTCGCGGTCCTGCACGACCTCAACCTCGCGTCCCAGTATGCAGACCGCATCGTCCTGCTCAAGGATGGCCGCGTCCTCGAAAACGGCCCCCCTGAGGACGTGCTGACGACCGCCGCCCTCGCCCAATGCCTGGCGATCGAGGCGACCATCGTTCGCCATCCTAAGGACGGCCGCCGGGTGGTGGTGGTGGACGCGTGAATCGGCAACCAAGGCACGGTTGTTCCCCGCGAATGGTTCTCAGTTACAATCAACGCCATGCGTGGCGATCCAGATCGCGCCGCCACCATAGAGAACCGCCTCAACCTGTTCCAAGGTCTTGCTCATGATTCCGATCCGCCTGCTGGCCGCTCTCGCCGCATTGTTGAGCCTGGTCGGCCTTCCGCGCCTCGCTTACACGGCATCCGTCGACGCCGTGACCCGCCACTACGCGGACATGGTCCACGCGGGTTACGCCGACACGCTGGTCGCTGCGCTCGAGTTGCAGTCCGCCATCCGCGCCTTCACCGACCAGCCGAGCGCGGACTCTCTTTCGACTGCACGCAAGGCCTGGCTCGCCGCGCGCGAGTGGTACGGCCAGACCGAGGCCTATCGCTTCTATGGCGGACCGATCGACGACGACGACGGTCCGGAGGGGCGCATCAACGCCTGGCCGCTCGACGAGTCCTATGTGGATTACGTGGAAGGGCGGGCCAACAGCGGCGTGATCAACGACCGCGAAGTCGCGATCGACAAGGAAACGCTGGCGGAGATGAACGAACGGGGCGGGGAAGAGAACATCTCCGCCGGATGGCACGCGATCGAGTTCCTGCTGTGGGGACAGGATCTCAATGACAACGGGCCGGGCAATCGCAGTTTCAAGGACTTCGTGGATGGCGCCCGGCCCAACGCCGATCGTCGCCGCCAGTACCTGCAGGTCGCGACACAGCTCCTGATCGACGATCTGCGCAGCCTGGTCGACGCCTGGAAGCCGGGCGCCGACAACTACCGGCGGGAATTCGAGCAGGGCGGCGACGAGTCGCTGCGCAAGATCATCGTCGGCATCGGCTCGCTCTCGCGCGGCGAACTCGCTGGCGAGCGCATGGAGGTCGCGCTGAACACTCAGGACCAGGAGGACGAACACTCCTGCTTCTCCGACAACACGCATCGAGACATCGTGAGCAATGCGCTCGGCATCCAGAACGTCTGGCTCGGCCGCTACGTCCGGCGTGACGGCAGCACGATGACCGGCCCTTCGCTGCGAGATCTGGTCGCGCAGCGCGACGCGAAGCTGGCGAAGCAGGTCACGGCGCGGATCGAGAAGTCGGTGGCCCTCACGCGCGCCATCCAGGCGCCCTTCGACCGCGAGATCTCGGGCGGGCGCGACGCGCCGGGACCCCGGCGTGTGCAGCAGACCATCGACAGCCTGGTGCAGCAGAGCAAGGATCTGGTGGACGCAGCGAACGCGATCGGCATCACGCGGCTCACGCTGGTCAACCCTTGATCGACCGAATCTCTCGGCAGACGCATCGCATGGGTCGTGGCAGTTCGAAGCGGCTCATCCTCTACGCGGCAGCGATCGCTGCAGCAGGGTCGGCCCTTGCAATTCCATCGGACGGGGATGATCCCTTCGGTGAGCGCACGGGCGGTGCGGGCACCGTGTTCGAGACCGGTCGCAACGCCTTCTCCTTTCCGCTCGCCACGCTGGCCGACGCGGAGCGCACCCGCTTCGCGATCGGCAATTCGTTCTTCCGCCGCAACTGGGTCGAGGCGCCCGCCTCGACTACGGCGCGCGACGGCCTCGGCCCGCACTTCATCGCGCGCTCCTGCGGCGGGTGTCACGTGCAGGACGGACGCGGGGCGCCGCCGGACTGGAGCAAGGGCGAGCAACCCGTCGGCCTGCTGATCCGGATGTCGGTGCCGGGACTCGGTGCGCACGGCGGGGTCGTCCCCGATCCCGTATACGGCGATCAGTTGAACGTGTCGGCCATCCAGGACGTGAAGCCGGAAGGCCGCGTCGGTGTGACATGGCGCGCTATCGAGGGCAAGTTCGACGACGGCACGCCGTTCACCATGCAGCAGCCGCAGTACGCGTTATCGGATCTGGCCTACGGACCGCTGGCGAAGGACGCGATGCTCAGTCCGCGTGTCGCGCCGCACCTCGCCGGGGTGGGTCTTCTCGAAGCGATTCCCGAGGAAGCGATCCTCGCGAACGAGGCAAGGCAGGCCGCCGCACCCGGGCCAGTCAAGGGCAAGGCGAACCGCGTGTGGGATGCGCAGGCGACGGAGATGCGCGTGGGACGCTTCGGTTGGAAGGCCAACGTGGCGAGCCTGGCGCACCAGACAGCGGGCGCCTTCGTCGGCGACATGGGCATCACCTCGTCGCTGTTTCCGGACGAGGCGTGCATGCCGTCGCAGGCGGACTGCCTCGCGGCGCCGCGAGGCGTGGACGCGGACGGCAAACCGGAGATCGACGACGAGACCTTCGGCAACGTCGTCTTCTACCAGGCCACGCTCGCGCCGGCAGCACGGCGCAATGTGCAGGACCCGACGGTCATGGAAGGTCAGAAGCTGTTCGAACGCGCGCAGTGCGATGTGTGTCACACGCCGAGCTACGTCACGGGCAAGCGGCCGTTCCCCGATCTGAGCAGCCCGGCGGTCGAGGGGCAGCGCATCTGGCCCTACACCGATCTGTTGCTGCACGACATGGGCGAGGCGCTGGCGGACGGCCGCCCCGATTTCGGCGCAAACGGGCGGCAGTGGAAGACGCCGCCACTGTGGGGCATCGGCCTCATCAAGGACGTCAATGGCCACCAGCGGCTGATGCACGACGGCCGCGCCAACGGTGTGCTCGAAGCCATCCTCTGGCACGGCGGCGAGGCCCAGGCGTCGAAGGACCAGGTGCTCAAGATGAACCAGCGCGACCGCGAGGCGCTGGTGCTTTTCGTGGAGTCCTTATGAAACGCCGTCTTCTGATGGTCTCGCTGGGCCTGGTGCTGGCAGGCTCCGCCTTCGGCCAGAACGCGCCCGTCGTCGCCGCGCCCTACTACTCGGCCGAACAGGCCATGCAGGGGCTCTACACCCACCACCTGCCGCCTCTGGCGCAAGCTTTCCAGACGGAGGCAGACCGCCTCGTGGCCAGCTCGGCCCGGTTCTGCCAGGGCCAGTTGCCGCTGGCCGGTTTGCGCACGCAATGGCAGAGCACGCTGCTGAGCTGGGAAAGCCTGTCGACCCCGGCGGTGGGCCCGCTGATCACGCGGCGTTCGCAACGCCAGATCGATTTCTGGCCCACCCGGCCGGACCTGC
>CAYLTE010000125.1:0-2409 GCA_964386195.1 uncultured Burkholderiales bacterium
TCTGCCAGAACACGTCGATCGGCATGCCGCCGCGCGGATACCAGTAGCCGCCGATCCGCAGCCAGCGCGGCGTAAGCAGCTCGACCAGGCGCTTGCCGATGGCGAGCGTGCAGTCCTCGTGGAACGCGCCATGGTTGCGGTAGCTGCCAAGGTAGAGCTTGAGCGACTTGCTCTCGACCAGCCAGCGGGCCGGCACGTAGTCGATCACCAGATGCGCGAAGTCTGGCTGTCCGGTGATCGGGCAGAGTGAAGTGAACTCCGGTGCGCTGAAGCGAACCAGATAACGTGCCCCGGGATGGGGATTGGGGACGCGCTCGAGCAGGGCGGTCTCCGGGGAGTCCGGTTGGGCGACGCGTCGCCCCAGCTGCGCGAGCCCGTGTCGTGAGGAGGACTTCTTCGGGGCCATGTGTTCGACTCCTCAGAGCGCGGCCGAATCGTCACCGTAGACGATGACCGAAAGCATCCTGATCGGCACCTCGATCAGCCGCTCCGGCCCGTGCGGTATATCACCCCGGAAGGTCAAGGCGTCTCCCGGCTCTAGCACGTGGGTTTCCTTGCCGTGCCGGTACTCGATCTTGCCCTCGAGCAGGTAGATAAACTCCGTACCGGGATGCTCGAAGCGCGGAAAGACCTCGCTGGCATCGTCCATGGTGACGAGAAAGGGCTCGAAACTACGGCGCGGCCCCTTGTCGTAGGCCAACAGGTGGTAAGTGTGGCCGCGCCTGGTGCCGCGCCTGACCACCTCCATGCCTGCCCCCTGCTTCACGAGCTGTGCGCCACCACCGCTCGAGTCGAAGTCGCGGAACAGCTGCGCAATGGAAACGCCCAGCACGCGTGCGAGCCGCACCAGGGTGTCCAGGCTGCTGGTCGCCTGGCCGTTCTCGATCTTCGAGAGCATCCCGCGGCTGATCTGCGCCTGCGCCGCGACGTCCGCAATCGTCAGCCGCTGGCGCTGGCGCAGGCCGCGGATGGTGTGCCCCAGATGCCGCTCCAGCCGTCCATCAGCGCCGCTTTCACCGGTCTCGGAAATTGCAGTCCTCGCGCTCGAAACCATGGGCGTCAAAACAGCCCCACCACCTTCCCGTCCTCGGCCAGATCGATCTTCTCCGCCGACGGCACCTTCGGCAGCCCGGGCATCGTCATCACGTCGCCGCAAATCATCACCACGAACTCGGCGCCGGCTGCGAGCCGCACTTCGCGCACGTTCACCACGTGGCCGGACGGCGCCCCCTTGAGCGAGGGATCGGTCGAGAACGAGTACTGCGTCTTCGCCACGCACACCGGGTAGCGGCCATACCCATCCTCCTCCAGCTTCTTGATCTGCGCGCGCACCTTGCCGTCGGCGCTGATGTCGGCCGCCCCGTAGATCTTGGTTGCTACCGCCTTCATCTTGTCCCACAGCGGCTGGTCGTCCTCGTAGACGAAGCGGAAGTCCGACGGTGTGCGCTCGACGATCTCCACGACAGCGCGCGCTACCTCCTCAGCGCCTTTGCCGCCCTCGGCCCAGTGGCGCGCAAGCACGACCGGCGCCTCGTGGTGCGCCATCTTGCGCTTCAAGAGATCGATCTCGGCCTGCGTGTCGTGCGTGAAATGGTTGATCGAGATCACACAGGGCAAACCGAAGTGGTTACGCACGTTGTTCACGTGGCGCTCGAGGTTGGCGATGCCCTTCTCCAGGGCTGAGAGGTTCTCCTGGTTGAGTTCCTTCAGGTCCGCGCCGCCGTGGAACTTGAGCGCCCGTATCGTTGCGACGATCACCACCGCATCGGGGCGCAGCCCGCTCTTGCGGCACTTGATGTCGACGAACTTCTCGGCCCCGAGATCCGCGCCGAAGCCCGCCTCGGTGACCACGTAGTCGGCGAGCTTGAGGCTCGCTTTGGTGGCGATCACCGAGTTGCAGCCGTGCGCGATGTTGGCGAAGGGTCCGCCGTGCAGGATTGCCGGGTTGTTTTCCAGTGTCTGCACGAGGTTGGGCTTGATCGCGTCCTTGAGCAGAACCGTCATGGCACCGTCGGCCTTGAGGTCGCGCGCGCGCACCGGCTTCTGGTCGCGTGTATACGCCACCACGATGTTGCCCAGACGCTGCTTCAAATCCGTCAGTGAGGTGGCGAGGCAGAAGATCGCCATCACCTCGGAAGCCACCACGATGTCGAAGCCGTCTTCCCGCGGATAGCCGTTCGCGGTACCGCCCAGCGAGACCACGATGTCGCGTAGCGCGCGGTCGTTCATGTCGACCACCCGCTTCCATGTGACACGACGTACGTCGATGTCCAGTTCGTTTCCGTGATGGATGTGGTTGTCCACCATCGCGGCGAGCAGGTTGTTGGCCAGCGCGATCGCACTGAAGTCGCCGGTGAAATGCAGGTTGATGTCCTCCATCGGGACAACTTGCGCGTAGCCTCCCCCGGC
>CAYLTE010000125.1:2419-12087 GCA_964386195.1 uncultured Burkholderiales bacterium
ACGCCGAACACGGGGCCGAGCGAGGGTTCGCGCAGGCACACCATGGTCTTCTTGCCGATGCGGTTCAGCGCATCGCCCAGACCGACCGTGGTCGTGGTCTTGCCTTCCCCGGCAGGCGTCGGACTGATGGCCGTAACCAGGATCAGCTTCCCGTCCTTACGATCCTTCAAGGATTCCAGGTAGTCGAGGGAAATCTTCGCCTTGTAGTGGCCGTACGGTTCCAGTGCATCGTCGGGAATGCCCAGTCGCTCGGACGC
The DNA here is from genome assembly GCA_964386195.1 of uncultured Burkholderiales bacterium. Classification (GTDB taxonomy): domain Bacteria; phylum Pseudomonadota; class Gammaproteobacteria; order Burkholderiales; family SHXO01; genus SHXO01. The sequence continues at coordinate 2,677 of CAYLTE010000125.1, forward strand.
AAGGGTGGAAATGCGCTGCGTGCTCGCGCGCTGTGCGATCTCGATATCGGTCGGCAAGGGTGAGACTCCGCGTCGTCGTGCCGATGCCCCGCGTAGGCCTGAACGGTCCGCGCTCAGCGCGCCGCGCAGGAGGGCATGCGGCAATTGGAAACGGCATCAATTATTGCAGGTCTCCCCGCCCTCGGCATCACCCCTCCCGCCAACCGGGAATCCAGCTCGTCCCCGCCAGTGGCACGCGTGCCATCGCAGCCGCCTCGACGGTCAGCGCCACGAGATCCTCGCGCTCGAGGTGGTGCACGTTCGACTTGCCGCACGCACGCGCGATGGTGGTCAGCTCCATGTTCAGCGTCTTGAAGTAGTTGCGCAGCCGCTTCGCTCCAACCTCCGGTTGCAGCCGCTGCTCCAGCACCTCGTCCTGCGTGGTGATGCCCACCGGGCACTTCCCGGTGTGGCAGTGATGACAGAAGCCCGGACGCGTACCGATCTTCTCGTAGTCGTTGATGGCGAGCTTGTGCTGGCCGTCCTGAATGTAGGTCTCGCTGTTGCAGCCCAGCGCGAACAACACGCCCTGCCCGATCGAGACCGCGTCCGCGCCCATCGCCAGCGCCTTGGCCACGTCGGCGCCGCTGCGCACGCCGCCGGAGACGATCAGTTGCACGGTGCCACGCATGTTCATGTCCTCCAGCGCGTCCACCGCCTGACGCACGGCGGCCAGCGTGGGGATGCCCACGTGCTCGATGAACACGGTCTGCGTCGCGGCAGTGCCTCCCTGCATCCCGTCGACGACCACCACGTCAGCGCCCGAATGCACGGCGAGCTTGACGTCGTTGAACGTACGGGTGGCGCCAACCTTGACGTAGATCGGCACTTTCCAGTCGGTGATTTCGCGCAGCTCCTTGATCTTGATCGCGAGGTCGTCCGGTCCGGTCCAGTCCGGATGCCGGCAGGCCGAGCGCTGGTCGATGCCGGCAGGCAGCGTGCGCATGCCGGCCACCCGCGCGCTGACCTTCTGGCCGAGCAGCATGCCGCCGCCGCCGGGCTTGGCGCCCTGGCCGATCACCACCTCGATCGCGTCCGCCTTGCGGACGTCGTCGGGCTTGAAGCCATAGCGCGACGGCAGGCATTGGTAGACCAGCGTCTTCGACGACAGGCGCTCCTCGGGAGTCATGCCGCCATCGCCCGTTGTGGTCGACGTGCCGAGTTCTGTCGCCGCGCGCCCCAGCGCCTCCTTCACGTTCGCCGACAGCGAGCCGAAGCTCATGCCCGCCATCGTGATCGGGATGGCGAGTTCGACCGGCTTCTTCGCGAAGCGGGTTCCGAGCACGGTCTTGGTCACGCACTTCTCGCGGTAGCCCTCCAGCGGATAGCGCGAGTTCGAGGCAGCGAGGAACACCAGGTCGTCGAAGTGCGGCACGTGGCGCTTCGCGCCGAGCCCGCGGATCTCGTACAGCCCGGTGGCCGCGGCGTGCTGGATGTAGTCGATCGTCCTGCGGTCGAAGCTCCAGCTCTCTTCCAGGGACAGGTGTTTGGGCAGATCGGTGGGATGGGTCATGGTCTGAAATCCGCGGTCAATACTCCTGGTTCGCGTCGGCGTTCCAGTGGTACAGCGTGCGCGCGGAGCTCACGCGCCTGAAGCTCGTCGGATCGTGCGGGAAGCCGGCCTTCTTCAGCAGCGCGCCGAGCCGCACGAGATCGTCCTGCGTCATCTCCTCGATCTTCGCGTCGGCGCCCAGCGAGGCGATGCTCCCGCGCACGTAGATCACCGCCTCGTACAGCGAATCGCCCAGTGCGTCGCCGGCGTCGCCACAGACGACCAGCGTTCCTGCCTGGGCCATGAACGCGGAGAAGTCGCCGACACTGCCGCCGACCACGATGTCGATTCCCTTCATCGAGATGCCGCAACGCAGACCCGCGTCCCCGTCGATCACCAGCAGCCCCCCGTGCGCGGCTGCACCGGCCGACACCGAGGCGTATCCCTTCACGCGCACCTCGCCGGATGTCATCCCCTCTGCCACACCAGGCCCGGCATTGCCGTGCACGGTTACGCTCGCAAGCTGGTTCATGCCGGCTGCGTAGTAGCCAGCATGGCCCTCGATGTCCACGTGCACGGGCGCGTTCAGACCGACCGCGATGCTGTGCGCGCCATCCGGATTGAGCACGCGCACCCGTCTGACCTGCGCGAGATCGCCGTGCAGGAACTGATTCGCCTCGCGCAGCGGCTGCTCGGCGAGATCGAACACGACCTCTCCCTCCTGCACCTGTGGTGCGTGCTCCATCACGCTCGCCATATGTAGATCTCCTCGGGCGCGGGCTCGAAAATCTTCGCGTTCTTGATGTCAGGCAGCTTGGCCAGCGAGCGGAACTCCGAGGCGATCGCCACGTACTGGTCGTTCTCCGCGACCACCGCCGGCTTGCAGGCGAAGGCATCGCGCACCAGCGCGAGTTCGTCGCGGGTGCCCATGAGGAAGGTGAAGAAGCCGTCCAGCTCTTCGAAGCCCTTGTGGATGGTGGTGGGCAGGTCGTCGCCTTCGCGCATGCGCCACTCGAAATAGCGGCACGCCGCCTCGGTGTCGTTGTCGGTCTCGAACTCGATGCCGAGCGGTTCGAGCTTGCGCCGGATCGAATAGGGGTTCGACAGGGAACCGTTGTGCACCAGGCACCAGTCCTCCCCCGCGGTGAACGGGTGCGCGTGCGCAGGCGTGACCGCCGATTCCGTCGCCATCCGCGTGTGGCCGACGAGATGCGTGCCCTTGAGGTGAGCGAAGTCGTAACGGGCGGCCACCTCTGCCGGCGTGCCGGTGTCCTTGTACAGATCGATGCGCTGACCGACCGAGAGCAGGTGGACTTGCGGGTAGGTCTGCCGAAGCCAGTCCTTCACCTTCTCCGCGGGAGAGGTGGTCTCCAGGACGGCATGGTTGACCTGCACGCTCAGGCGCGCGTCCTTTCCCAGCGCATGGCGCACTGCATCTTCGAACGCGATCCAGTCGAAATCGGGTTTCGCGCAGTACACGCTGAACTTCAGCCAGTCCTCCGCGACGGGCGCGGTGAACACGGCGAGACCGGCCGAGTCAGGTCCGCGCTCGGTCATGCCGATCAGCATCGGCATCATCAATTCTCCGAGCCGCTCGCGCAGCTCCGGCTTCTTCACGAGCAGTCCTACGATTCCGCACATGTTGTCGAACCATCCATATCGGGCGCCGCAGGTCGCAGCGCCGCATTGATCAGAAGAACTCGAGGTAGCGCTGCCGCTCCCACTCGGAGACGTGGCGGGAGTACTCGACCCACTCCATCCGCTTGACCGACAGAAACTCCTGCGAGAGCGCATCGCCGAGCGCTGCCCGCAGGACGTCGTCGCGCTCGAACTCGTCCAACGCCTCCTTCAGGTTCTGCGGCAGCAGCTTGACGCCCGCCTCGTCCAGCTGCGCCTGCGACCAGGTGTAGAGGTTCTCGTTGATGGGTTTGCCCGGGTCGAGCTTGCGCTGGACGCCGTCCATGCCGGCGGCGAGGATCGCCGCGGTCGCGAGGTAGGGATTGCATGCACCGTCGGGCAGCCGCATCTCGAGCCGGCCGTAGGGGATGCGCACGCAGGCCGTGCGGTTGTTGTTGCCGTAGGCGATGTATGCCGGTGCCCAGGTGGCGCCAGACAGGGCGCGGCCGACCACGAGGCGCTTGTACGAGTTGATGGTGGGCGCGACGATGGCGGCCAAGCCGCGCGCGTGCGCGAGCACGCCGCCGAGGAAGTGGTAGGCCATCTGCGACAGGCCCAGTCCGTTCTTGTCGTTGTCGTCGTGGAACAGGTTCTTCACCGTCTTGCTGCCCATCGACATGTGGAAGTGGGCGCCGGTGCCGGTGCGATTCGAGAACGGCTTGGGCATGAAGCTCGCTATCAGCCCCATGGACTTCGCGATCTCGGAGGCGGCCATCTTCACCATGATCAGGCGGTCGGCCGAGGTCAGCGCGTCGCCGTAGGTGAAGTTCACCTCGAACTGCCCGTTCGCGTCCTCGTGATCGATCTGGTAGACGTCCACGCCTACCGCCTGCAGCGAGGTGACGAGCTTGTCGAGGAATTCCGCGGAGCGCGCCAGGCCCTTGTAGTCGTAACAGGGTTTGTCGAGCGTGTCGGTGTCGTCCGCCGGGACGATGTCGCCGTCGGCGTTCTTGCGAAACAGCATGAACTCCGGCTCGATGCCCGTGTAAAGCGTATAGCCCTGCTCCGCGAGCGCAGCCAGCTGGCGCTTGAGCACCACGCGCGAGCAGTACTCATAGGGCGCGCCGTTGACGTATCCGTCGCATGCGATGCGTGCGAACCCGGGCATCCAGGGCACGAGGTCGAGCGTGGACAGATCCCCTTTCGCCATGTAGTCGGGGCCGTGCGGCCCCATGCCGAAGCCCCAGAGCGCGAAGCCGGCGAAGCCCGCTCCATCCTCGAGGATCATGTCCAGGTGTCTGGCAGGAACGGCCTTGGCCTTCGCCGCGCCGTGGATGTCCACGAACTGCGCGAGGATGTACTTGACGTCCTGCTTCTCGAGGAACTGCTTGGCTTCCGATGGAGTCATGCGACCCTCCGCAACGTTTCTGATTCGTTCGGCTACAGTGCCATCGACGGCAGTGTCGCCGCGTCGGGAATCGCATCTGCGATCCCTACCGCGCCGCCACCCAGATCGCCGGCCACTTCCAGCAGCGTCTCCCACAGGTACGCGCCGAAAGTGCCGTCGCACCAGATGCGATGGCAGGTGTCATTGCCCAGGGGTTGCTTCAGTATCGTCACGCTCACCCCCACCATGCTAGTAAGCGTGACCTCCCGGTTCTGCGCCGGGATGTCGTGAATGTTCACGTTGCAGGTCTGCAGCCACAATTCGCGCAGGTTCTCTCCGCGCAGCAGCAGTGCGCAGTCCTGGCGCGGCACCGGGTACACCCCAGGCGCCGGTTCGCGGAGCGCGAGCGCGAGTTCCAGCGCCTGGGTGTCGTTCCAGGCACTCTCGACCAGATACTCGCTGCGGCCCAGCCGCGCCACCAGACCGCCGCGCCCCGTCGCGCACCAGCGGTTCGGCGCATCCGGAACGGGCAGTCCCTGCGCCGCGAGCCATTCCGCCGCGGCCGGCCCTTTGAGTCCGCAGCGCAGCAGGGCGCTCACGTCAGCGATGGCGGGATCGAACCGTTCGCCGTCTGACATTCGCAGCGGCACCGGCATGCCGTGCAGCTGACACCACGTTGCGTTCGTGCCGGCGTGCGCTGCGTGCAACGGACTGGTGCGTGAGGGGATCATGCGGAGATCGCCTCCTCGCGAAGCGGTGCGGGATCGGGCGACTTCTGACGCTCGCCTGCCGGATCGTAGAAGGGAATCGCGACGACCTGAGCCTGCACCAGCGTGCCGCCCTCGCCGCGGATCTCGAAGCGGGTACCCGCTTTGTCGAGATCGGGCGTCAGGAAGGCCAGGCCGAGGTGTCGCGCGAGCGTCTCGCTGTAGGTGATGCTCGTGATCCGACCGGCAATCTGTCCGTCGCGGATGACGAGGTGGCACTCCTTCGGCGCGACGCCCTGGAATCCCTCGTCCAGCATGAAACCGCACAGCTTCTGCCGCAACGGTTGCTGCTGCACCACCCGCAGGCTGCGCTGGCCGACGAAGAACGGCTTGTCCAACTTCACTGCCCAGTCGAGTCCCGCCTCGAAGGGCGTGGTCAGACCGTCGGTGTCCTGGCCGATGATGATGTGTCCCTTTTCCAGCCTCAGCACGCGCTGCGCCTCGACACCGAATGCGCGAATGCCGAAAGCGGCCCCGGCCTCCATCAGCAGATCCCACAGCGTCGCGGCATGCTCCGACGGCGCGTGGATCTCATAGCCTAGTTCGCCGACGAAGCCCACGCGCATGGCGCGCACCGCAATGCCGGCGACGCTGCCTTCGCGCAGGGCGAGATAGGGAAAGGCGGCCTCCGAGACATCGAACTCCGCGAGCCCGGCGAGGATCGCGCGCGCGGCAGGCCCGGCGAGGTTCATGCCGCAGAAGGCGCCGGTGACATTCACGATCCCGACCTGCAGCCGCCACATCGCGATGAGGCGCTGAAGCTCCCGGTAGACGACCGCGGACCCCGTGGTCGTGGTGGTGAAATAGAACCGGTCGTCGGCTAGGCGGCCAATCACGCCGTCGTCGATCACCACGCCCGACTCGTCAAGCATGATGCCGTAGCGCGTCGTGCCGGGCTTCATGTTCTTGAAGCGGCCGGTATAGGTCCGCTCCAGCAGTTCGGCCGCATCCGGACCGGACAGCTCGATCTTGCCCAGCGTACCGACATCGATGAGCCCGGCGCCGGTGCGCACGGCCCGGACCTCCTCGCGCACCAGTGCGGCCTTCTCCACGCCCGGGCGCCCGTAGTATTCGGGGCGCAGCCATGCGCCCGCCTCCATGAAGACCGCGCCCAGCCGCTCGTGTCGTGCGTGCAGCGCCGAGCGCCGCACCGGATGAAAGCCGCGGCCGGCCAGATGCCCCAGTGGCACCGGATGGAAGAATGGCCGCGCGGTGGTGGTGCCGACCGCATCGATGGGCTGCTTCAGGATGTGCGCGAGCAGGCGTACGGCATTCATGTTCGAGTGCTTGCCCTGGCTCGGCCCCATGCCGACGGTGGTGTAGCGCTTCATCAGTTCGATGTTGTCGAAGCCCTCCTGCGCGGCATTGAAGAAATCCTTCAGCTGCAGGTCCTCGTCGAAGTCCACGAAGTTCTTGCCCGCGGGATGCGCGACGAAGGGAAACGGGTGCGACACGGCACGCCGTTCGCGCGCGACGGCGGGCGGCTCCTCGACGTCGTGACCCAGGTGCTTCACTGCCAGCCTTCCCGCGCGCTCGCCGTCGCGCCGTCGATCGGCGAGCGTGTACACGCCATTGACGCGGCCGGCGGCGAACACACCGGCAGGCAGCGCGGCGGGAACGAACTGTCCCAGGGGTTCGTCGTACACCATCGTCGCACCCGCCTGATACAGGAGCGCCGCGGCTGGCGCGAATCCCACGCTCATCACCACGCCGTCGCAGGGGATCATCTGCATTGCGTCCGCATCTGCAGCGCTGCCGTCCCAGGGCGCGATGCCCACCGAGTGCACGCTCGCGCCGTCCGCCGTCGCGTAGGCCTCGACGATGCAGTGCCCGGTCAGGATCTGCACGCCCTGCTCGCTCAGCTTTCGCGCCGCCGGATGCGTGTCGCCCGCGCGGGTGAGATCGATTACCGCCTTGACCTGGACCCCGGCCTCGAGCAGGTCCAGTGCCGCCAGGTAACCTTCCTCGTTGGCGCTGAGCACCACCGCCGCGCGCATCGGTTGTACCGCATAGCGGTGCAACAGGCGCTGCGCTGCGCCGGCCGTCATCACCCCGGGCAGATCGTTGTTGCGGAATACGGCGGGCTGTTCGAACACGCCGGTGGCAACCACCACTGCGCCGGCGCGGACCTTGGTGATGCGCTGCGCGTCGACCAGCGGCACCCAGTTGTCGGCGTACCAGCCTGCCGCGAAGGTGCTCGTGCGCACCTCGAGATTCGGTTGCGCCTGCACCGCTGCGAGCAGTTCGGCCAGCACCGCCGATTCCTCCGCGGCGCCCGCCCGTGCGTAGCCGAGGCTTCCGCCCAGCCGCGCGTTCTCGTCGGTGAGAATGACGCGCGCGCCGGCTCGCGCCGCCGTCAACGCAGCCGTCAGGCCTGCCGGCCCGGCGCCGACCACCAGCACGTCGGCGAAGTCGTACCGCTTTGCCGAGACCCGGCGCGGCGCATCGAAGTTGAGCGCGCCCAAGCCGCTCATTCGACGGATGAAGCGTTCCCAGTGCGGGAAGGTCCACTTCGGCTTGTAGAACGCCTTGTAGTAGAAGCCCACGGGCAGGAAGCGCGACAGGCGGTCGATGAGGCTGGCGCGATCCGAGGCCAGCGTGCCGAAAGTGTTGACCGGGTCGAGGACCATCCCCTCGCGCAGCGGCAGCACGTCGGCCCGGAGATTGAGCGACACGCCGTCGGACACGACGGCGTTGACGTCGTGGTTGGCCAACGTCAGCACGCCGCGCGGGCGGTGGTACTTGAAGCTGCGCCCCAGCACCCGAACGCCGGAAGCGAGCAGTGCACTGGTGACCGTGTCGCCCTCGTAGCCAATGTAGCTGCGCCCTTCGAAGGTGAAGCGCAGAGGCTGGTCCCGGCGGATCCACTCGCCCGTGCGCGGCGGCAGACGAGTGCTCATGCCTCACCCCAGAGATAGGTCCGCAGGACGCGGTCCTGCGCGACGTCTCGCTCGGCGACGAACCATGTGCCGCTGGGGGTGTGATACCACCACTCCTTCTTCACACCGGGGATGCCGCTGCGGTTGAACACGTAGTCGGCCCACTGCGTATCGGTGCAGGTCTGCGGATCCGGCATGTCCCGCACCTCGCCACCGTAGACGAACTCGGAGACTGGCCGCGGGCCGTTGATCGGGCAGGGCATGAGCTTCATCAGTGTCCCACCGAGGCGGCGCCCTTCTCGCCCGTCAGCCTGTAATTGGCGAAGCGCGACAGGTTGAAGGCGCGGATCAGGCTGTGATCCTGGTCGTTGGCCACGGTATGGGCCATGGTCTTGCCGCAGACCGGCGTGGCCTTGAAACCCCAGGTGCCCCATCCCGCATCCAGGTAGAAGCCGCGCACCGAGGTCGTACCCATGATCGGCGCGAAGTCGGGGGTCATGTCGGCCATGCCCGCCCACTGCCGGTTGGCTTTCGCGCTCGCGAGGAACGGAAACAGCTCGAGCATGTGCGCCGACAGCGACTCGGCGAAATCGAAGGTCGAGCGCGTCGAATGCAGTTCGTAGGGATCGAGCGAGGCACCCATCACCAGTTCGCCCCGCGCAGACTGACTCACGTACACGTGCAGACTGCCCGAGACGATGATCGGGTCGAGCCACGGCTTCATCGGCTCGGTCACCATCGCCTGCAGCGGGTGGATGGCGAGCGGCGTGCGCAGTCCCACCATGTGCGTCAGGCGCGGAGTGAAGCCGGCCACCGCCGAGAGCACCTTGCGCGTGGCGATGCTGCCGCGGTTGGTGCGCACACCCACGACCTGACCGTCCACGACGTCGATGCCGATGACTTCGGTGCGCTGGTGAATCTCCACGCCGCGCATGTCGGCGCCGCGCCCGTAGCCCCATGCCACGGCGTCGTGGCGCGCGATCGCGCCCGGCGCGTGGTAGAGCGCGCCCATCACCGGCGTGTGGCCGCCGCAGCTCAGGTCCATCTGCGGGCAGGCGGCGCGCACGTCCTCTGGACCGACCAGCTCGCTCTTCACGCCGAGGTGCTTGTTCACCTCGGCACGCCAGCGCATGGTGCGCACTGCCGAATCGGTGTGTGCCAGCGTGAAATGCCCGCGCGTGGAGTAGAACAGGTTGAGGTCGAAATCCTGCGACAGGTCCTGCCACAGTT
>CAYLTE010000126.1:0-12082 GCA_964386195.1 uncultured Burkholderiales bacterium
CTTGCATGTGTAAAGCATGCCGCCAGCGTTCAATCTGAGCCAGGATCAAACTCTTCAGTTTAAATCCTAAAACTCGACGGAATGTCTGACTTGGGTCCCACCCGAAATCCCTCAAGACTCCAGGCAAAACCAAAACCATCTACCGTGCGAGCACTTCTCTATCCAAAACCTCTTGCAAGGTACCCCAGCCCAGCTTCAACACCAGACCAAAATACCCCCAAGACGCCTTCAGACCGACCAAGCGCCCACACCTATCGGCTGTGAGTTTTTAAAGAGCGACGTCGACCGAATCGACGAGAGCCGCGCATTATACAGAGCCAACTTCTTGGGTCAACCCCGTGTGCGGAAATTCTCGACACAGGTACCGCTGCCACACGTAAGGGGAGAAAAGCGACCTTCCGAAGTCCGGGTTCGCCGAGCGCTTCCCGGATCGTTATGTATGTACCGCACGCTCTACGAAATCTGGCAACCCGCCTGCGCGGGAGTTCCCCACTTGTGATTCAGGCGAGCGTCACGCGGGCGAACTTGCGCTTTCCGACCTGCAGCACGAACGGGCCGCCGCGGCGCAAGGCAAGCGACCTGTCGCTCACGCGCTCGCCGTCCACGCGTACACCCCCCTGGTCGATCATGCGCATCGCCTCCGACGTACTCGCGGTGAGGCCGGTTGTCTTGAGGATCTGCGTCAACGCCAGTTCCTCCCGTTCGAGCGTGAGCACGTGCTCGGGCATTTCGTCCGGGACCTGGCCCTGTCGGAAGCGCGCCTGAAAATCGGCCTCGGCACGCTCCGCTGCCTGGTGCCCATGGAAGCGGGCGACGATCTCCTTGGCGAACGTCGCCTTGACGTCCCGGGGATTCGCACCAGCAGCCACCTCCGACCGCCAACGTTGAACGACGGACAGCGGCTCGAAGGAGAGCAGATCGATGTAGCGCCACATCAGTTCGTCGGACACCGACATGAGCTTGCCGAAGATCTCCCCTGGAGGTTCGTTGATGCCGACATAGTTGCCGAGCGACTTGGACATCTTGTTGACGCCGTCCAGGCCCTCCAGCAGTGGCATGGTGAGCACGCACTGGGGCTTCTGCCCGTAGTCCTTCTGCAGTTCCCGGCCCACCAGCAGATTGAACTTCTGGTCCGTACCGCCCAGTTCCACGTCCGCCTTCAAGGCAACCGAGTCGTAGCCCTGGACCAGCGGGTAGAGGAACTCGTGCACGGCGATCGGAAGGCCGCCGCGATAGCGCTTGCCGAAGTCGTCGCGCTCGAGCATGCGGGCGACGGTATACCTGGCTGCAAGCTTGATGAGGTCGGCCGCGCCCATGGGACCGAACCAGGCGGAGTTGTAGGCGATCTCGGTCTTGTCCGGATCCAGGATCTTGAACACCTGCTCCTTGTAGGTCCTGGCGTTCTCCTGGATCTGTTCGGGTGAAAGCGGCGGTCGGGTAGCGTTCTTGCCGGTCGGATCGCCGATCATCCCGGTGAAGTCGCCGATCAGGAAGATGACGTGGTGTCCCAGCGCCTGGAACTGGCGCATCTTGTTGAGGAGCACCGTGTGCCCAAGGTGCAGGTCTGGCGCAGTGGGATCGAAACCTGCTTTGACTCGCAGCGCGCCGCGTTGCAGCCGCTCGATCAGATCCTGCTCGACGATCAACTCGTCGCTGCCTCGCTTGATCTCGGCAAGGCTCTCTTCTACCCCGTGCATGTCCGTCATCAGGAAGGGCCGATCCGGCGCAATCGCCCCCGAGAAAGACAGGCCAGGGGTTTTCTGCTACGCTGCGGCAAATATTGACATCGATCGTGCCAGTGATTCTATCCGAAAAGACATTGGCGTCCCGGCGTCGGCGTGCCCGCATGCTCCTGGGACTCTCGACGCTCCCACTTCTGGGTGTCGTTGCGGCATTCGGCATCGCACCTGACACGGCCACGGATGACGTGGCGCGTCAGGATGTCGTCCAGCAACTGCAAGTCGCTGTCGCAACGGACCAAACTGCCCTCGAGCAGGATCGGTACTGGCGCGAGGAGCGTATCCAGCGCGGCGATACGATCGGGGCGGTTCTGGCCCGGCTCGAGATCGACGACGCCGAAGCGCGGGCCTTCCTGCTCAGCGGGGCGGCCGGCCGCACGATGCAGCGACTGCTCCCCGGACGCAGCATCCGGGCCGTCACCACAGGCGACGGCAAGCTGGTTTCCATGCGCTTCACCAACGCCGATGGCAGCGAGTTCTTGCTGCGCCGCGACACGACCGGGTTCGTGATCGAGCAGGATCAGCAGGAAACGACCACGCAGCTGGTCATGGCCTCCGGCGAGATCCGCACCTCCCTGTTCGCAGCGACCGATTCTGCGGGCCTCAGCGACGCCGTCGCGACACAGCTGGCGGACATTTTCTCCAGCGAGGTCGATTTCCATCGCGATCTCCACCCGGGTGACCGCTTCTCGGTCATCCATGAGGCGGTGTATCGGGAAGGGGAATACGTGCGACCCGGACGAATCGTCGCCGCCCAGTTCGTGAACCGAGGGCTCACTTTTCAGGCGGTTTACTTCGAGGACGAGTCCGGCAAGGGCAGCTACTACACGCCGGAGGGAAAGAATGTCCGGCGTGCGTTCCTGCGCTCGCCCCTCGAGTTTTCACGCATCACGTCGGGATTCACCACGGCCCGGCTCCACCCCGTCCTGAACGTCATCCGGGCGCACAAGGGCGTGGATTACGCTGCTCCGGTCGGAACCCGGGTACGTGCCACAGCCGATGGATCGGTCCAGTTCGTGGGCAGAAAGGGGGGCTACGGCAAGGTGGTCGTGCTCCAGCACCGAAACGGCTATTCGACGTTGTACGCCCACCTGTCCGGCTTCGCGGATCGTCTCCGTGCCGGGCAGCGGGTCAATCAGGGAGACGTCATTGGCTACGTCGGCATGACCGGTCTTGCCAGCGGCCCGCACCTGCACTATGAGTTCCTGGTGAACGGCATTCACCGAAATCCGCTGAGCGAGTCGATTCCCGCTGCCATGCCGATTCCCCGGGAATCGCGTATGGCCTTCCAGGTGCAAACCGCACCCCTCATGGAGCGCCTCGACCTCATCCGCGACGCCAATCTCGCGCAGGTCAACTGAGCCGGAACACTCCGGAATGAGAAAGGGGCGCCGCGGCGCCCCTTTCAATTGGGTAACTCGGAAAGCCGGCTTCAGGCGGAGAAGGACGACCCGCAGCCGCATGTCGAGGTAGCGTTCGGATTCTTGATCACGAACTGAGCCCCTTCGGCGCTTTCCTGATAATCGATCTCTGCGCCGACCAGGTACTGGTAGCTCATTGCATCGATGAGCAGGGTGACGCCGTTCTTCTCCATCGCCGTATCGTCATCGTTGGACGCTTCGTCGAAGGTGAACCCATACTGGAAACCGGAGCATCCGCCGCCGCTGACGAATACCCGCAGCTTGAGACCGGGGTTGCCTTCTTCCTCGATCAGTTCCCGTACCTTGTTGGCTGCGCTGTCGGTGAAGACAAGCGGGGCTGGTATGTCGGTGACTGCGTTCATTCGATTCCTCTCGGGCAAGACTTTATTGTCCCGCCCTCCGCACCTGGGGTCAATTGCTCGCGGATTCAACTGCGGCGAGCGGAATGACCTGCGCCTCGTGCACCTGCTCCTGATGGACCAGCCGGCCCTGGATGACGGCCCCGAGTTGGATTTCCAGGGTACGGTAGTGGATATCGCCGGATACGTTGGCTTTGGCCTGCAGTTCGCAATATTCGCTGGCAAACAGCGGTCCCACGATCGTCCCATTGACCACCACGTGAGACACCCGGATCTCGCCGTCCACCCGGGCCTTCTCACTGAGCACCAGAGTCGTGGGCTGGTCGTCGGCTGCACGCACGTTGCCGCAAACGCGGCCGTCGATACGCAGGCCGCCTGCGAACGTGATGTCCCCGGCGACCACGGTTCCCTCGCCGATGAGACTGTCGATTCGATTCTGCGGCTTGCTCACCTTGCCTCCAAACATCACTCCTCCGTCACGATACGCTCACGGTTTGCGACGACACGGGCGCGCTCGCACCATCCTCGAGCACGCGCACCTGGACACGGTTGACGCGAGCATCTGGCGCCACCCTGAACAACCCGTCGACTCTCTGGTAGAACTTGAAGCGAAGCCCGTACGATTGCCCTGCCTCGGAGGGCTGCGGAAACACCAGCACCTCGTTGCGCCCACCCCGCTCGATATCCACCACCAGTTCGATCCTTCCGGAGAACGCCCGGCTGCGTGTGCGAGCCTGCGCCACCAGCAGCTGATAGCGATACTCGCCTGGCACCACGTCACGCTTGACGCGAAAGCGCTCGACGGTGACGCCCTGCGCACCAGGCGGTCCACCGGCATTCATCAGGGTGTGGAAGAACGCGAGTTCGGCTTTCAGATCGGCGTTCTCGTCTGACAGCGCCTTCATCTGACCTTGCAGACTGCCGTGCGTGGTTTGTTCGATCTGAGCGCGGTGCTCCTGCTGGGTGAGTTCCGCGCGCAGGTGCGCATTCTCGGTCCGCAGATGGTCCGCCTCCTTCGCAAGCGCGGCGAACTCCCTCGTCATCTCTCCCGGCAGTGCCCCCATGGCTTGCCCGAGCCGGTAGATTCCGAGCGCAACGGCGAGCAGCGCAACGCCTCCGAGCACCGCCATCGACACACGCGTGTACCAGGGCAGGGGCGTGTGCACGCAGACCCGCGGCGCAGTGAGTCGATGGAGGGATCGGCGCAGCATCATGGCAGCAGTGCGGGAGCTTCCAGAGCCGTGGTCTCGGCGAAGCCGAACATGAGGTTGAAGTTCTGTACAGCCTGTCCGGCCGCACCCTTTACCAGGTTGTCGATGACAGAGAGGATGACGCCTGTCCGTCCACCGCCTGGGGCATGGACGGCGATCCGACACAGGTTGGCTCCGCGCACGCTGCGGGTGTCCGGATGACTGCCGGCGGGCAGCACGTCCACGAAGGGCTCCGCGGCGTACCTCGCGCTGTAGAGTTGCTGAAGATCGATGGTGTCGAGCATGCGCACGTAAAGCGTCGCGTGGATACCGCGGATCATCGGTGTCAGATGCGGTACGAAGGTCAGGCCCACGGGCTTCTTTGCCGCCCGCTCCAGGCCCTGAACGATCTCCGGCAGATGCCGGTGGCCACCCACCCCATAGGCCTTGAAGTTATCGGCAGCTTCCGAGAAAAGAATATGGGTCTCGGCCTTTCGTCCGGCGCCGCTAACCCCGGATTTCGCGTCGGCGATCAGCGACTGAAGCTCAACCCCGCCGGACTCGACGAGCGGCAGGAATCCGAGCTGCACGGCGGTCGGATAGCAGCCCGGGTTCGCGACGATGCGCGCCGTCCGAATGCGTTCGCGATTCACCTCGGGCAGACCGTATATCGCCTCGGCAACGAGGTCCGGGCACGCGTGCGTCATGCCGTACCACTTCTCCCACACGCTAACGTCTTCGATCCGGAAATCTGCAGCCAGATCCACGATACGTACTCCGGCTTCCACCAGCCCCCGCGCCTGCTGCATGGCCACCCCGTTGGGTGTGGCGAAGAACACGGCGTCGCACTTCTCCAGGGCGCCCGAATCCGGGTCGCTGAACGCGAGATCCACGTGGTGCCGCAGGCTGGGAAACATCTCCGCCACTGCCGTCCCGGCTTCCTTGCGCGAGGTGATCGCTTCGAGCCGCACCTGCGGATGGCGGACGAGGAGTCGCAGCAACTCGACGCCGGTGTATCCGGTACCGCCCACTATCCCTACCTTGACCATGGGAACCACCTCCTTCTCAGGTCCAGAAAAAGAAAAAGCCGCCCGTGCAGGCGGCTTTTTCGGTGTCCGAAGGGGACGATCAGCGCTTGGAGAACTGCTTCCGCCTGCGCGCCTTGTGCAGACCGACCTTCTTTCGCTCGACTTCCCGCGCATCCCGCGTGACAAGTCCCGCCTTCTTGAGTAGCGACTTCAGTTCCGCGTCATAGCTGATGAGCGCACGGGTGATGCCGTGTCGCACTGCACCAGCCTGACCCGACTCGCCGCCGCCCTTGACGTTCACGAGGATATCGAACGTGTTCAGATGATTGGACGCTTCCAGCGGCTGGCGCACGACCATCCGGCCGGTCTCGCGCGAAAAGAACTCGTCCACGGCCTTGCCGTTGACCTGGATATTGCCCTTGCCGGGACGGAGGAACACGCGCGCGACGGCGCTCTTGCGTCGACCGGTCCCGTAGTATTGCTGTTGCGCGATGGCCATGTTGGACGGTGCCTGAGAGTGTCTAGATCTTGAGTTCCTGCGGCTGCTGGGCGCTGTGCGGGTGCTCCGCGCCAGCGTACACCTTCAGCTTGCGAAGCATTTCCGAGCCCAACGGGCCCTTGGGCAGCATGCCCTTGACGGCCTTCTCCAGCGCGCGCGTCGGGAACTGCCCCTGCATCTTCGCGAACGTGGTGCTCTTGATGCCGCCGGCGAACTGGCTGTGACGATAGTAGACCTTGTCGTCCGCCTTGTTGCCGGTTACGCGGAGCTTCTGCGCGTTGACCACCACGATGTAATCGCCGGTGTCGACGTGCGGAGTGAAGATGGCCTTGTGCTTCCCACGCAGCCGGCGGGCAACTTCGACGGCGAGCCGCCCGAGCACCTTGTCGGTCGCGTCGATTACAAACCAGTCACGCCGGACTTCGTGCGGCTTGGCTGAAAACGTCTTCATGTGAATCCCAACGGCTGAGAGTGGGCGTTGGCCGGGCCAACGAAAGCCGCGAATCATAAGGGAAAGTTGGAAGGGCTGTCAAACCCCGCGGCGGTCAGTCTGGTTCCGGCAAGGCTCTGATTCCTAAGTCACCGGCCTTTTGCGATAATTCCAGTGGGCTCTCTGTCCTTCCGACCCTGCCCGGTTCCGGGCGTCTTCAAACTATGCGCAAGCTGTGGTTGGTCTTTGCCCAGGCGACGACGGTCGCGCTGGCCTTGCTACTGGTGGTGTCGACCCTGCGTCCCGACCTGCTGCCCCTGCGCACGCAGCCGGCAAGCAACGGGGTGGTTACCATCACGGAATCGAACAGCACGCAGGCCAAGGCAGTACCCGCCTCCGGGGCGCTGCACCCGTCGTTCAGCGCCGCTGCGAACAAGGCCATGCCCTCGGTCGTGAACATCTTCACGAGCAAACAGGTGAAGATGCCGCGCCACCCCTTCATGGACGATCCGCTCTTCCGCCGCTTCTTCGGCGACCAGCTCGAGGACGATGCGCAGCGCAGTTCCAGCCTGGGGTCGGGCGTGATCGTCGGCGCCGAGGGTTTCATTCTCACCAACAATCACGTGATCGAGGCAGCGGACGAGATCGAGGTGGCACTCAACGACGGACGCCAGGCGGTGGCCAAGCTGGTCGGCACCGACCCCGAATCGGATCTCGCCGTTCTGCGCATCGACATGGAGCAGTTGCCGGCCATCACGTTCGGCCGCGTGGAAGGCCTCGAGGTCGGCGACGTCGTGCTCGCCATCGGCAATCCCTTCGGCGTCGGCCAGACCGTCACCATGGGCATCGTGAGTGCGCTCGGCCGCACCCACCTCGGGATCAACACGTTCGAGAATTTCATCCAGACCGACGCGGCGATCAATCCGGGCAATTCCGGCGGCGCGCTGGTGGATAACGAAGGCAACCTCGTGGGAATCAACACTGCCATCTACTCGCGAAGCGGCGGCTCGCTCGGCATCGGGTTCGCCATCCCGGTCAGCCTCGCGCGGCAGGTGATGGAGCAGATCATCCAGACCGGGGCAGTCACCCGTGGGTGGATCGGCGTCGAGGTCCAGGACATCACGCCCGAGCTCGCCGAGTCCTTCAAGCTGGGCGATACCCAGGGCGTGCTGATCGCCGGGGTCGTGCGAGGCGGGCCCGCCGAGCGGGCTGGGGTGAAACCCGGAGACGTGCTGGTCGAAGTTCAGGGCCGCCCGGTGCCGGACTCGTTCGAGATGCTCAACACGGTTGCCGCCTCCCGGCCCGGCGAGGTCGCCAAGCTGACCGTGGTGCGGGGCGGAGAGCGCCTGTCCATCGACCTCACGGTAGGCCGGCGCCCCTCCATCAAGTCGCGGGCGCCCGACTGACGCTCGCTACTGGTACTCGGATTCCGGTTCCGCTTCGCCGCGCGACACGATCGACGCCACGATGATCCCTGCCTCGTA
Source organism: uncultured Burkholderiales bacterium (assembly GCA_964386195.1). Lineage (GTDB taxonomy): Bacteria > Pseudomonadota > Gammaproteobacteria > Burkholderiales > SHXO01 > SHXO01. Next base: position 8,151 of record CAYLTE010000126.1, read on the forward strand.
GAGCAGGATCAGGGGCACGGCGAGCAGTAGCTGGGACAGGACGTCCGGCGGGGTCACCACTGCGGCGATGACGAAAGCGCCGACGATCACGTAAGGCCGGATCTCGCGCAGCTTCGCGGTACTCACCATGCCGGCTTTGACCGCCAGCACGACCGCGACCGGCACTTCGAAGGTCACCCCGAAGGCGATGAACATCCCCACCACGAAGCTGAAGTAGGCGCCGATATCCGGCATCCACGACACTCCCTCCGGGGTGAAGGTCTTCATCACGTGGAAGACCGTCGGGAACACGATGAAATAGGCGAATGCCATACCGAGCAGGAACAGCACCGTGCTCGACATCACCAGCGGCACAACCAGCTTCTTCTCGTGCGCATAGAGCCCCGGCGCAACGAACGCCCAGACCTGATAAAGGATCACGGGCAGCGCGAGGACGATCGCGGCGAGCAGTGTCACCTTGAGGGGAATGAAGAAGGGCGAGGCGACCTCGGTTGCAATCATCGCGGCACCCGCGGGCAACTGGGCCAGCATGGGCTTGGCTAACCACGCGTAGATGTTTTTCGCGAAGGGAACCAGGCACAGGAATGCCACCAGCAGAGCGATGATCGCGCGCAACAGACGATCACGCAGTTCGACGAGGTGGGACAGAAAGGTCTCGGACCCTTGCTCGTTATCGCTCACGGGATCTTCTGGGCTGGGTGTGGCGCGCGAGCGCCCGATTGAGGGTCAGGTCGACTTCGAGGGCTCGGGCTGCGGCTCGCTCGCGAGAGGAGCTGGTTCGGGCACCAAACCCAGTTCCATCTGGGGCGATTGTGGGTCCGCCTCCGACAGGGCAGGACGCTCGGACCCCTGATCATCGTCGGGCACCGTGTCATCCCTGGCCGGCGCGCCCATGCCCATGTGCGGCATGGACATGCCGCTCGAGGCCTCCGCGATCAGTTCGTCGTGGGACTTCCTGATCTCTTCGCCCGCGCGATTGACCTCCTCCTCGACGCTGCGCAGGTCCTGCTCGGCCTGTTGGATCTCACTCTTGACGGTGGTCTCGATCGAGCGGGCCGCGTCCTCGACGCTGGTCTGCAGTTTCTTGAGCTCGGCAAGTTCCAGTTCCCGGTTGATGTCCGATTTGACGTCGGCCACGTAACGCTGGAAGCGCCCGAGCAGATGCCCGGCCGTGCGCGCAACCCGGGGCAGGCGCTCCGGCCCCAGCACGACCAGCGCAACGACGCCGATCAACATCAGCTCGGTGAATCCGATGTCGAGCATCTGCCTCTACCTGCGCCTGGACGGAACGCAACTCAGGACTGGGTGCGGTCCTTGACCTCGCCTTCGATCGTCTGGCCGGACCGGCCATGCTCGACCTTCGCCGTGGCGTCGGCGGTCTTCTCGTCTTCGGTCTTGATGCCTTCCTTGAAGCCCTTGACGGCGCTGCCCAGATCCGTGCCGAGATTTCTCAGCTTCTTGGTCCCGAAGACCAGAACGACGACCACCAGAACGATCAACCAATGCCAAATGCTGAAGGAACCCATCTCTCTCTCCTGTGATGCCAAAATGTCAGGCTCTGGGCCTCGGAAGCATCGCCCCCAGCGGCTCGCCGCCGCCGAGGATGTGTGCGTGCACGTGCATCACTTCCTGCCGTCCCACCCGCCCAGTATTCACGATCAGGCGGAACCCGTCATCCGCCCCCTGCTCCCTGGCCAGCCGCCCGGCCATCGCCATCATCCGCCCCAGGGCCGGCGCGTCGTCGTCCCGGGCGTCCGCGAGCGAGCTCAGGTGCGCCTTGGGAATCAACAGAAGATGGACCGGTGCGATCGGGTTGATGTCCTGGAAGGCGAGGATGAGGTCATCCTCGTAGACCTTCCGGCTTGGTATCTCTCCTCTGACAATCTTGCAGAAGATGCAGTTCGGATCGTGCATTGCAAGCGGGCGCGGGAAGGTACGTTGGAGTGGCCGGGGTCAGGCGCGCGCGGCCTTCTCGTCGATGCCGGAGATGCCCTCCCTCCGGCGCAGTTCTGCCAGGACGTCGTCCGGACCCAGTCCGTGAAAACTGAGCATCACCAGCGTGTGAAACCACAGATCGGCGGTCTCGCGGACCAAATGCAGTTTATCACCGTCCTTGGCCGCCAACAGAGTCTCCGCGGCCTCCTCCGCGACCTTCTTCAGGATCGCATCGTTGCCCTTCGCAAAGAGCCCGGCGACGTAGGATGAGGCCGGATCCGCACCTTTGCGCGCCTCGAGCGTCGCGGCCAGCCGCTGCAGGATTGCCGGATCGATCATGGCTTTCTCCCGTAGATTTCGGACGGCTCCTTGAGCACCGGGTCCGTCTCGACCCACCGGCCATCCTCGAGAAGCCGGTAGAAACAGCGCTCGCGGCCGGTGTGGCAGGCGATCCCGCCCACCTGCTCCACCCGCAGCAGGATGGCGTCGGCGTCGCAGTCGATGCGCACCTCCACCACGCGCTGGACGTGGCCGGACTCCTCGCCCTTGTGCCAGAAGCGCTGGCGGGAACGCGACCAGAATACCGCCTCGCCGGTCGAGGCCGTGCGCCGCAGCGATTCCGCGTTCATCCAGGCGAACATCAGCACCCTGCCGCTTGCGGCGTCCTGAACGATCGCCGGTGCCAGCCCCTGCGCATCCCACTGAATGGCGCTGGTCCAGTCCTCGTTCACGCCCGCACCTCGATCCCCTGGTCGGCCAGATAGCGCTTGGCCTGACCGATGGTGTACTCGCCGTAGTGGAAGATGGAGGCAGCCAACACGGCGTCTGCATGCCCCTGCACGATGCCCTCGGCAAGATGTTCGAGCCCGCCCACGCCCCCGCTCGCGATCACCGGGATTTCCACGCGGTCCGAGATCGCGCGCGTGAGCGCCACGTCGTAGCCGTTGCGCGTGCCATCGCGATCCATGCTGGTGAGCAGGATCTCCCCGGCTCCCAGCGCCTGCACCCGCTCCGCCCAGTCGAGCGCATCCATGCCGGTCGCGCGCCGCCCCCCGTGGGTGAACACCTCCCAGTGCCCGTCGGTACGCTTGGCGTCGATGGCTACGACGATGCACTGCGACCCGACCTTGCCGCTCGCCTCGCGCACCAGCTGGGGATTCTGAACTGCGGCCGTGTTGATGCTCACCTTGTCGGCGCCTGCGTTGAGCAGCGCGCGCACGTCGTCGACGCTGCGCACGCCCCCGCCCACCGTAAGCGGGATGAACACCTGCTCGGCCACCGAGGAGATCACGTGCAGGATCATGCCGCGCTCGTCCGAACTGGCGGTAATGTCGAGAAAGCACAGTTCGTCGGCACCCTGCTCGTCGTAGCGGCGAGCCACCTCCACCGGATCGCCCGCGTCGCGCAGCCCGAGGAAGTTGACCCCCTTCACGACACGGCCGCTGGTGACGTCCAGACAGGGAATGATGCGCTTGGCCAGCATGGGGCGGTTGAGGTGGAAGGCGGGATCGCCCGCAGCGCAGGCGCTCAGGCCTGCGGGCGGAGCTGATCGGCGAGCTTCTGCGCCTCGACGAAGTTGAGCGTGCCCTCGTAGATCGCGCGCCCGGTGATGGCGCCGACGATGCCTTCCTGTTCCATCTCGCACAGGGCGCGCACGTCGTCGAGCTGGCTGATGCCGCCGCTGGCGATTACCGGGACGCTCAATGCCTGGGCCAATTCGACCGTGGCCTTGAGGTTGAGCCCGGTCATCATGCCGTCGCGACCGATGTCGGTGTAGATGATCGCTTCGACGCCGTAGTCCTGGAACTTCTTGGCAAGGTCGATCACGTCGTGGCCGGTCATCTTCGACCACCCGTCCACGGCCACCTTGCCGTCCTTCGCGTCGAGGGCGACCATCACGTGGCCGGGAAAGGCATAACAGGCGTCGTGCAGAAAGCCGGGCGTCTTCACCGCGGCGGTGCCGATGATCACGTAGCGCAGGCCGGCGTCGAGGTAGC
>CAYLTE010000127.1:0-12011 GCA_964386195.1 uncultured Burkholderiales bacterium
CTCGCCCACCACCTTGCCGAGCTTGCCCACGCGCTCGATGTGGGCGCGGGCGATCTTGTTCGAGGTGCGCGGCCAGATGTAGTCGGAGCCGATGAGGAAGAAGCTCTTGGCCTTCTTCTCCTTCGCCGCCCAGTCCAGCCCCCAGATGATCTGCTGGGTCGCTTCCTGCCCGGTGTAGATCACGTTCTTGGACTGCTCGAGGCCTTCGTAGAAGGTCGGGTAGTAGAGCATCCCGTTCTCCTTCTCGAAGATCGGCAGCACCGCCTTGCGCGAAGCCGACGTCCAGCACCCGAACACCGCGGCAACCCGGTCGTTGACCAGCAGCTTCTTGGACTTCTCGGCGAAGGTCGGCCAGTCGGAGGCGCCGTCTTCCTGGATGATCTTGATCTTGCGTCCGAGCACACCGCCCATCGCATTGATCTGCTCGATCGCCAGGCGCTCGGCCTGGATGGAGCCGGTCTCGCTGATGGCCATCGTGCCGGTCGCCGAGTGCAGCTGACCCACCGTCACCTCGGTGTCGGTGACCGCCAGCTTGGTGGTGTTGACCTTGGCGGTCGGGTATTGCTGCGCGAAGCTCAGCCCAGGCACGGCGAGCAGCGGCAGCGACGCCAGACCCTGGATGATGCGACGGCGAGAGGGCGAGTGCAGATCGGGACGTTCATCGTTCGACGACATCGGCGAGCTCCTTTTCGGGTTCCGTGGCCGCGCAACCCGCTTTCCCCTTGAAAGCGGTCATCGCGCAGTCGACGGAGCGAACTCTCGCAGTCTCGCTGCACAGCAGCAATACGTTGATTGACGTAGCTGCCGCGTATACGTCAAACGACGTACATGCCTGAGTGAAAACGACGCTACTATTGCGCGACGCGCGCGCGTTGAGGTAGATTGCTGCAAAGCATCACAACGACGCTTCCGACCTGCAGTTCGCGCGGGTCCTCGAGCAGACGCGGCGGGTGCCGGCGTCCCTGGCAGGCGCACCCGGAGTACATACGAACTAGAAATCGAACCGCCCGCCCGCGGGTGGAGGCCGCCGCATGTCAGCACCGCAGCGCATCTCGCGCGTACGCCGCGAGTACAACCAGTTCGTCGCGAACGAGACGCTGGAGGACTATTCGCTGCGCTTCACGGCGAAGTCCGCGCGCAAGTGGTCGTGCGGCCGCGTGGCGAACACGGCGCTCGGCTCCATCTCCTTCCTCGCGCTCGAAGCCATCGGCGCCGCCATCACGCTGAGCTACGGCTTCAGCAACGCGGTCCTGGCGATCGCGGTCGTCGGCCTGGTGATCTTCCTGACCGGATTGCCGATCAGCTACTACGCCGCGCGTTACGGCATCGACATGGACCTGCTCACCCGAGGGGCAGGCTTCGGCTACCTCGGTTCGACGGTCACCTCGCTGATCTACGCGTCGTTCACGTTCATCTTCTTCGCCATCGAGGCGGTGATTCTGGCGATGGCGCTCGAGATGTGCTTCGGCATCCCGCTGTGGGTGGGATACCTGGTGAGCGCGCTGGCGATCATCCCGCTGGTCACGCACGGCATCACCCTCATCAGCCGCTTCCAGGTGTGGACGCAGCCGCTGTGGATCGTGTTCAGCCTGCTGCCCTTCGTCTTCATCGCCCTGCATGCACCGGCCGAATTGTCAGGATGGACGGCGTACCTGGGCAAGGACGGCGCGAGCGCCACCAGCCTGATCGCCTTCGGTGCCGCAGCCTCGGTTGCGTTCTCGCTGATCGCGCAGATCGGCGAGCAGGTCGACTTCCTGCGCTTCCTGCCGCCGCTTGAGAAGGTGGGCAGGGTGCGCTGGTGGGCGGCACTACTCGCCGCAGGGCCGGGCTGGATCGTGATCGGCGTGCTCAAGCTGCTCGCCGGGTCGCTGCTCGCCTTCCTCGCTCTGGCCCACGGCGTGGACGCCGATCGCGCAGTCGAACCCACCCAGATGTACCGCATCGGCTTCGAGTACGTGTTCGGCTCCCCGGCGATCGCCCTGTGGGTGACCGGGCTGTTCGTGGTGATCTGCCAGCTCAAGATCAACGTGACCAACGCCTATGCCGGTTCGATCGCCTGGTCGAACTTCTTCTCGCGGCTGACGCACAGCCACCCCGGGCGGGTGGTGTGGCTCGTGTTCAATGTGCTGCTCGCGCTTCTGCTCATGGCGCTGGGGGTGTTCCACGCGCTCGAGCAGGTGCTCGGCTGGTACTCCAACGTCGCGATCGCGTGGATCGGCGCGCTGGTCGCCGACCTGGTGGTGAACAAGCCGCTGGGACTGAGTCCGCGCCACATCGAGTTCAAGCGTGCGCACCTGTACGACGTGAACCCGGTCGGCCTGGGCGCGATGGTGATCGCATCGGCGCTGTCGATCAGCGCGTTCGCGGGCTTCTACGGACCGACCCTGCAAGCGCTCGCACCCTTCCTCGCGCTGGGAATCGCCTTCATCATCACGCCCCTGCTGGCGCTGCTCACCCGCAGCCGCTTCTACACCGCCCGCCCGGCACATCCACAGCACGCGCACAGCGTGCGGTGCTGCATCTGCGAGAACGAGTTCGAAGCCGAAGACACGACCCACTGCCCGGCCTACGCAGGCCCGATCTGTTCGCTGTGCTGCTCGCTCGATGCGCGCTGCGAGGACTCGTGCAAGACCGAGGCGCGCCTGTCGCAGCAGCTGCTCGCTGCACTCGCCCGGGTCCTGCCCGCACGCGCGGTGGAGCGTCTCAACTCCAGCCTGGGCCACTATCTCGGCGTGTCGCTGGTGTTCATCGGCGCCATCGGCTCGATCCTCTACCTGCTGTTCCTCCACGAATCGATCAGCTCGAGCGTCCCGGGCCCAGACATCGAGTCGATCCTGTGGAAGGTGTTCCTGGTGTTCAGCGTCATCGCAGGCGTCGCCGCGTGGCTGCTCGTACTCGCACACGAGAGCCGCAAGGTCGCGCAGGAGGAATCGCTGCGCCAGACCCAGCTGCTGATGCAGGAGATCGAGGCGCACAAGCGCACCGACGCGCAGCTGCAGAAGGCCAAGGAAGTCGCAGAGAGCGCAAACCTCGCCAAGAGCCGCTACGTCACGAGCATCAGCCACGAACTGCGCACGCCGCTCAACAGCGTGCTGGGCTACGCGCAGCTGTTGCTGCGCGACGAGGCGATGGCGCCCCGGCAGCGGGACGCGATCGAGGTCATCCGCCGCAGCGCGGAGCACCTCGCCGGCTTGATCGACGGCCTGCTCGACATCGCCAAGATCGAGGCCGGCAAGCTGCATCTGCACCGCGGCGAGGTGTTCTTCCGCGACCTGCTCGAGCAGATCGTGAAGATGTTCCGGCTGCAGGCCGAGGCGAAGGGACTCGAATTCCGCTTCGAGGCGTCCGAAGCGCTGCCCGAGCTGGTCTACGCCGACGAACGCCGCCTGCGGCAGGTGCTCATCAATTTGTTGTCCAATGCCATCAAGTTCACCGAGCGCGGATCGGTCGCGCTGCGCGTCCGCTACATGCGTCAGCTCGCGGAGATCGAGATCGAAGACACCGGCATCGGCATTGCGCCCGAGGACCTCGAACGCGTGTTCCTTCCCTTCGAACGCGGCCGCATCGGCGCCAAGAGCGAGGTGGGCGGGACGGGCCTGGGGCTGACCATCAGCAAGCTGCTCGTGGAGATCATGGGAGGGCGCCTGCGCGCGCGCAGCACCCCGGGCGTGGGCAGCACGTTCAACTGCACGCTGATGCTGTCCCAGGTCACGACACCGACCGCGGCGCGGCCGGAGCAGCGCCGCGTGCGCGCCTACCTGGGTCCGCGCAGGACAATCGTGGTGACCGACGACGATCCCGGCCACCGCGATCTCGTCTCGGGCCTGCTCGAACCCATCGGCTTCCACGTGCTGTGTGCCTCCAATGCACGCGAGTGCCTGGACATCGTCTCCGCCGTGCCCGTCGATCTGTTCCTGCTGGACGTGAACATGCCCGAGACCAACGGCTGGGAACTGGCGCGCATGCTGCGCACCACCGATCAGTCGGACTGCCCGATCGTCATGGTGTCGGCCAACGCCTACGAAAGCCAGCGCAACGCCCCGGCGCAATCCTGCCACGACGATTTCATCGTCAAGCCGGTGGACTTCTGGCAGCTGCTCGAGAAGATCCGGCAGCACCTGCAGATCGAGTGGCTCTACGACGAACCCGCGACTGCGCCGGCCGCCGCGCCGCTGCCGGCGGACGCAACGGCGACGCCGGAATTGCTCGATGCGCTGTGGTCACTGGGGCAGATGGGCCACGTGCGCGGGATCCACCGAAAGCTCGACGAGATGGACGAGTCCGACGCGTCGAGCCGCGCGCTGGCCGCACACCTGCGCATGCTGGTCAAGGAGTTCCAGCTCAACCGCTACATGAAGGTGCTGGAGACGCTGCGTGCAGATGCAAGATGAAGACCCGCAACGCGACCGCGTACTGGTCGTGGACGACACGCCCGAGACGCTCGCCATGCTCACCGACGCGCTGGAGAGCGCCGGCATGACCGTGCTCGTCTCGCTCGACGGGAGCAGCGCGCTGGAGCGCGCGCAGCATGGCCGGCCCGACATCATTCTGCTCGACGCGGTCATGCCCGGGCTCGACGGCTTCGAGACCTGCCTGCGGCTCAAGCAGCTGCCGGGCGTCGCCGCGGTGCCGGTCGTGTTCATGACCGGCCTGAGCGACACCGAGCATGTCATCCGCGGGTTTGGCGCGGGCGGGGTGGACTACGTGACCAAGCCCATCGTCCCGGAACAGCTCATTGCGCGGCTGCGCACCCACCTGAGCAACGCGCGCATGGTGAACAGCGCGCGGGATGCGCTCGACCTCACGGGCCGCGCGGCCTTCTCGATCGACGCGAGCGGCCACATCGGCTGGCTCACCCCTTCCGCGGCGGCGATGCTGGCCCGGCTGCCCGGCAGCAACGGCCAGCAACTCGAGCCCACACTCGCGGCCCGGTTGATGCAGGAGCTCGGATCGGACGATGCGGCACGCCTCCGACGCGCGGTGACCGCGCAGACCGAGACTCCGGGCCTGGCGGTGAGCTTCACACGGATCGGTCGGACACGCGGTGACCAGCTCCTGGTGGCGGTGGAGCGCAGCGACGCCGCGGGCGATACCGGCAGGCTGGCCAGTCAGTATGGACTCACACCACGCGAAGCCGAGGTATTGCTCTGGATCGCCCGAGGCAAGTCGAATCGCGACATCGGGGAGATCCTGGCGCTGAGTCCCCGCACGGTGAACAAGCACCTGGAACACATCTACGTGAAGCTGGGTGTGGAGAACCGCGCCTCCGCCGCAGCCCTGGCAACCGGCCTGTTGTCGGAACGCAACTGACGTCGCGCACCGCCTTTATGGTGCGACGCACAAAAACAACTTGACTCCCCGTTTTTCGGCCCTATACTTGCTTTGTGCACCGCAGCATCGACGGTTCAGGTCCCCACACAGCTTACGGAGGCATCAAGATGGTTCAAATCAACGATCAGGTGGCAGCACTGGGTAAGGCGCAGGTCGATACGGCAATCAAGGGCGTGGAAGTCGCTGTCGAAACCCTGGGCAAGCTGACCGAGCTGCAGTTCGAATCGGCCAAGACCGCCTATGCGGAAAGCACGCGCGCACTGCGTCAGCTGGCCGGCGTGAAGGAGCCGCAGCAGCTGGTGACATTCGCCAACGGCGCCGCGCAGCCCGCGTGGGACAAGACGTCCGCGTACGCCAAGTCGGTCTACGAGATCGTTTCCGGTGCGCAGGGCGAGGTGGCGACGCTGCTCGAGCAGCACGTCGCCGATCTCAACAAGACGGTGGTCGTGGCACTGGATGCCGCGGCGAAGTCCGCACCTCCGGGATCGGAGGGCGTGGTCAGTGCGCTCAAGTCCGCCGTCCAGTCCGGCAATCTTTGGTACGAAACCGCGGTGAAAACGGCACGCCAACTGACGGCCGCCACCGAAGCGAGCATTGCCAGCGCGACTGCCCAGGCGAGCCCGAGCCGCCGAAAGGCCGCCTGATCCAGCGATAATCCTGCAGTAGAAGCGGCGCCTCCCGGCGCCGATATTTTTTTGCCCTGCGGGTGCTTTGCCGAGCGGACGGGGCTACTTTCGGGCGCGCGCGTCCGGCTGTGCGGTGACTGGGGGCCGCGCGACCGGCGCCAGACGCGGACCCACGACGCGGTCGCGGCCGCCGGTCTTGGCCGCGTACAAGGCGTTGTCCGCGGCCTTGATCAGTTCCTCGATGCGCTGCATGCCCGGTTCACGCATCGCCACACCCACGCTCACCGTCACGTTGCAGCGTACCTGTCCGCACTCGAACGCGGATTCGGCGACCGATCGGCGCACCCGCTCTGCAAGGGCCATCGCGGTGTGCAGGCTGGTGTCCGCCAGCACGAGCAGGAACTCCTCGCCGCCCATCCTGCACACCATGTCCTCTGCCCGCACCTCGCGCCGCATGGCCGCACCCAGATGGCGCAACAGTGCGTCGCCGAGGTCGTGTCCGTAGGTGTCGTTCACGTTCTTGAACCCGTCCACGTCCACCATGAGACAGGCCAGCGGACGGTGGTTGCGCGACGTCGCGGCCCACTCCTGCTCCAGGCGCTCCAGGCCGTAGCGCCGGTTCGGCAGGCCGGTCAGCGCGTCGGTCAGTGCCGCCTGCTGCAGGCGCCGGTTGGCCACCGCCAGTTCTGCGGCAAAGCGGCGCATGTTCTCGTTGTCGCGCTGCGCCTCCTCCTGCAGATGCACCACCCGCAGGCCGGCGCGCAGGCGCGCTGCGAGCACGCGCGGGGTGAACGGCTTGGTCACGTAGTCGTCCACGCCCGACTCGAACGCTTCCACCAGCTGCTCGTCCTGCTCCAGTGCGGAGAGCACGATGAAGTAGATCTGCCGGCCCTCCTCACTCTGGCGCAGCGCCTTGCACAGGCTGATGCCGTCCATTCCCGGCATGATCCAGTCGGAGACGATGATCTGCGGGCGCGTGGCAAGCGCCTTCGCCAGCGCCGATTTGCCGTCGTTGGCCGTGAACACGTTGTAACCGAGCCCGCGCAACAGGTGCTCGAGCACGAGCAGCGTCGGCCGGTCGTCGTCGACGGCGAGGATCGTCAGCGCATCCTGGCCCGGGGTCGTCGACACGTCGATCAGCGGCTTGGGCGGCTCTGCCGCCTCCTCGATCACCTGCTCGAGCGGCGGAACGCTGCGGGTAGGCACGTCCAGGATGCGCCCCCACTCGTTCCATTCACCCACCACCTGGGCGGTCAAGCCGGTCAGTGCCTGCTCCTCCATCCCCAGCTTCGCCGCGGCGAGAATCAGGGCAGGAACGAGGTCCTTTCGCGCCGCATCGTCCGCCACGCAATAGTCGGCGATCTGCCGCGCGTGCGCGAGCAGTTCGCACAGCAGGCGCTCGCGCGTGCCCTCCGCCAACGCGGCCTCTCCCGGGCGCTCGTGGTGGTAGACCGCCTCGATGAACACCCGCGGCAGGTGCCAGTCCTCGAGCAGGGCAGCGCACAGCTCGTTGTGATCGGTGGCGAAGCGGCTGCGCTCCAGCGCGACCATTGCCGTCGCGTCCGGGGCCGGCTGGATCGACAGCAGTTCGTCCATCTCCCGGGGATAGAGTGTCGCAAGGGCGAGCCGACCCACGCCCGCCAGCAGACCGCAGGAGAAGGTCTCCTCGGGCGAGGCGCAACGCACGCCCTGCGCCAGGGCATCGGCGGCGATGGCCATGGCCAGCGAGTGCGACCAGAAACGCTGGTAGTCGAACACCTTGCACATGCCGTCGCGGTACTGGCCGAGCAGCGAAAAGCCCAGGACCAGCTGGCGCACGGTGGCGATGCCCACCATGCGCACGGCATCGGGCACCGACACCACCGGCCGGCGGCTGCCGTGGAGTGCGGAGTTGGCGAACTTGATGAGGCGCCCGGACAGAGCCGGGTCGGCGCGCACGGCGCGACCGATGTCCTCGACGCCGGTCGTCTCTCTGCGGCACAGCTCGATGACCGCCATGGCCACCCCCGATGGAGAGGGCAACTTGCCGGTGGTCTTCAGCTCAGCGAAACGGGAATCGGCGCTCACCTGGATGGACGGGCAGACAGTCTGGCGCGTCCGCGGAATCGGCCGGATCGGGCGCACGGCCTGTTCTGCCGAAAATCGGGATGCCTCCTTGATTACGGTGCTCGCCCGGGAAACTTGATGTGGTGCCGGGTCCGCGCGATGTAGGAATTGCACGGCCTCGGGGCGTACGTTCGTCTCGATTGGCAGACACGCCTCTGGTAGCATCCGATAACCCCCGAGGCGGACACGCGACGCCGCCTTTCGGGATCCCGCACGCACGCATGAACTGCAAACGATTGGATTCCCGATGCGGGCGCTGTCACTGCTGCAAGGCTCACACGGCCATGCATGCGGATTCAGTCGATCTCGCCTTCGCGGCGCGGCGTGCCGACGGATACGACCTGCACGCCGTCCGCCTCGAGCGCCGCGCGCAGCCTGCGGGCCAGTTCCACCGCCGCGGGCCCGTCGCCGTGCAGGCAAAGCGTATCCGCCCGGATCGCCACGCGCGTGCCGTCAGTCGCGGTGACGCTGTCCTCGAAGATCATCTGCCGCACCTGCGCGAGCGCCGTCGCAGGGTCGTGCACGAGCGCGTCTGCCCGCGAGCGCGGGGTGAGGCTTCCGTCGGCCTGGTAGGTGCGGTCGGCGAAGACCTCGTTGGCCACCCGCAGTCCAGCCGCACTCCCGGCATCGATCAGTGCGCTACCGGCGAGACCGAACAGCACCAGCGACGCATCGAAGTCGCGGACCGCCTGCGCGATCGCCGTGGCCAGGCGCGCGTCGCGCGCTGCCATGTTGTACAGGGCGCCGTGCGGCTTTACATGGGCGAGGGCAGTGCCGCACGCCTTGCAGAACGCGTGCAGGGCGCCGAGTTGGTAGAGCACCAACTCGTAGGCCTCCTCCGGCGTCACGCGCATCTCGCGGCGGCCGAAGCCCTGCAGGTCGGGCAGCGAAGGGTGGGCGCCGATGCGAACGCCGCGCTGCACGGCGCGCTGCACCGTGCGGCGCATGACATGCGGATCGCCGGCGTGGAAGCCGCAGGCGACGTTGGCCGAAGTCACCTGCTCGAGGATTGCGGCGTCTTCGCCCATTCGCCACGCGCCGAAACCCTCGCCAAGGTCGCTGTTCAGATCGATCCGCTTGTTCACGCTGCCGCCCTGCAATGGATGGCGCCCGCCGCGCGCCTGTGTTTCATCGACGATCTTGCCCTCCGCGGGAGGGTTTGCCAAGCGCGTTGCGACGATGCTCGAGCGACTCGGCTCTGACCGCTGGCTGGTCGCCTTCTTCCTGGTGGCCTGCCTTCTGCTGCTCGTCGCCCTGGGGGCACAGCGCCACCTGAGCCGCTTTGCGGACGCCATGGAGCGGCGCAACGTGCTGCACGGGCGCGTGGACACGCTGGTGCGGCTGCGCGAGGCACTGGCCGAGGACGAGATCGCCCGCGCCCGGCTCGCGATGGATGCGAACACGGAGGCCCGCGCGCTGCGGGAGGACGCGCAGGCCCGTGTGGTCGAGCGCCTGCACCAGCTGCAGGCGTCCTATTCCGACCCGAGCCAACCGCCGGAGGTCCTATCGCGCATCGAAGCGGCGGTGCGACAGGTCGTACAACGGGAGCAGTCGCCTCGGCACTCGTCCGCCGCAGATGCGGCAGCGACCCCGGGCGGCGAGGAAGAAGCCCTCCTGCACGCACGGCTCGATGCCGTGCTGGCCGACCTCGCCCTCGCCCAGCAGACGGAACTGGATCGCAGCGTGCGCGCCACGCAGGCGCAGACCCGCCAGCTCATGCAGCGCATGACGCTGGCCGTGGGTGCGGGCGTCCTGCTCGTGCTCGCGCTCGGCGCGCTGCACACGCGCGAAGCGCACGCGCGCGCGCGCGCCCAGGATCGGGCAGCGCAGGCGCAGCAGGCGCTCGAGCGCGCCAATTTCGAGCTGCAGCGCGCCAATCAGTCCTACCTGCTGGCGCTCGACGAGATCGCGTACCGGCACTTGATGCAGGACGGGCGAATCGAGTGGAGCGGCGCCTGCAGGAAGGTGCTCGGCTACGAGGCCGGGGAGTTGGGCGATACCGTGGACGCGTGGATGGATCGGGTGCATCCCGACGATGCCGAGCGCGTGCGCGACGAGTTCGAGCGCGCCCTGCGCGAGCGCAGCCTGTTCGAACTCGAGTACCGCTTTCGTCACCGCGACGGCCACTGGCGCCTGATGTACGACCGCGGCGTGCCGCACTTCGACGACGAGGGCCGCGTGATCGAGTTGATCGGCGTCTTTCGCGACGTCACCGCCATGCGCACCGCGCAGGCCGACCGCGACGCCGCGGCCTACCGGCTCAATTCTCTGCTCGATCACATGACCGAGGGTTTCGTTGCGCTCGACCGCGACGCCCGCTTCCTGTCGGTGAACAAGCGTGCCTGCGACCTGTTGCGCAGCGCGCGCGAAACGCTCATCGGAAGCCCGGTCTGGCCACGCTTTCCCGACGATGAAGACGGCGCCGTGCGCCAAGCCTGCGAGGATTGCATGCACGATGGCGAGGCCCGCCATCTGGAGATCCTCCATGAACCGTGGCAGAGCTGGTTCGAAGTGGACATCTACCCCTCGCCCGAGGGCCTGACCTTCCTGTTCAGCGACATCACCCAGCGCAAGCTCGCCGAGCGCACTCTGCGCCACACCAGGGCGCAACAGGAACTCGCACGCTGGGAGGTCGGGGTCTGGGAGTGGGACCTTCAGCGCGACGAGATCTATCTGTCGCGCGAATGGAAGAGCCAGATCGGCCACGCCGACCACGAGATCGAGAACGGTTTCGCCGAGTGGGAGCGGCGCCTGCACCCCGACGAGCGCGAGGACGTGATGCGACGCCTGCGCGCTGCCGCCTATCACTCCGCCCCGAACGAGCGCTTCGAGCTCGAATATCGCCTGAAACACAAGGATGGCAGCTATCGCTGGATCCTCAGCCGCGGCATGCTGCGCGCCGAGGCCTCGGGTGCGCCCACGCTGCTGTGCGGCGTGCACCTCGACATCACCGACCGCAAGCGCGCCGAACAGGAGCGTAGCGCGGTCCAGCGCCGGCTTCAGCACATCATCTCCTCGATCCGCGACGGCTTTGTCACGCTCGACCGGAATTGGAACTACACCTATGCCAACGACGCGGCGGCGCAGCTGCTTGGCCGCAGCCGTAAGGATCTGGTGGGGAACAACATTTGGACGCTGTTCCCGGAGATGCGCCACCTGCCCTTCCACGACGCGTGCATGCGCTGCATGCAGCAGCGCGAACCGGTCCAGCTGGATCAGTACTACGCGCCGCACTATCGCTGGTACCGCAATCACTTCTATCCCACGGACGACGGCATCGCGATCTTCTTCGAGGACTTCACCGCCCGCAAACGGCTCGAAGCCCAGCTCGCCGACGAGCGCGAGCGCTATCGCGCGACGTTCGAGCAGCCGGCGATCGGCATCCTTCATGTCGCGCTCGAGGGCACGATCACCCGCTGCAACGAACGCGTGGCGGAGATGCTCGGCTACGAGCGGCTGGATCTGGTCGGCCTGAATTTCGCCGGCATCCTCGCCGAACCGCAGCCGGGCCTGTTCCTGGAGGACGTGCAGGACCCGGCGCGGGGTGGCGCGCGCCGGCTGGTGCAGTGCCGCTTCCAGCGGCGCGACGGCGAGTGCTTCTGGGGCGAGATGACGCTCGCGTTCGTTCCAGGCGAAGGAGAGCGCTCTGGCTATATCGTCTGCATGGTGCACGACATCAACGACCGCAAGCGCGCGGAGCACTTGCTCGAGGAGTCGCGCAGGCGCCTCGACGCCTTCGCCCAGCAACTGACCGAGGCGATCGAACAGGAGCGCGCCCGGATTTCGCGTGAGATCCACGACGAGCTCGGTCAGGCGCTGACGCGGCTAAAGATGGATCTGGGATGGCTCAGACGCCGCCTGGGCGAAAGCGGTCAGAACGCAAGCCCCGTGGCTGCGCGGGTGGTCGAGATGGGTCGCTTCATCGACGAGACGCTCGTGAGCGTGCGC
>CAYLTE010000128.1:0-11889 GCA_964386195.1 uncultured Burkholderiales bacterium
GTATGCGTGTGTAACCGGGAGGTTTCCGGCGGGGGTGCGCGTACGCCGCCATCGGCGTCATGTCGAGCGCACGCCGACGACAAGGCAACGGCGTCATGTCGAGCGCACAGCGGGCACCCCACCACCGGTGTCATGTCGAGCGAAGCGAGACATCCTCGTCGTGGACGCTGCACAGCGAGGATCCCTCTCTTCGTTCGGGATGACACCGAATCGAAGCGATGACACCGAATCTAAGCGATGACACCGGCGGGGATGACACCGAGGCGGGGATGGCACCAGCGGGTTGTCCACGGGCGCCAGCGAATTTCCTTGAACCGTTTCTCCTGTGGCTTCGACTCAGGGTACGGATGCGGCACAACGCCGCGCCACCAACCCCAACCCGATCAGTCACCTTTGAGGAGAAACACCATGAAAGTCATCGTCGCCATCGCCGCATCCCTGTTCGCCACCGCCGCCTTCGCCGGTCCCTTCGACTCCGGCATGGTCGGGGGCAACGTCAAGAGCACCGTGCGCGTGGGCACCATCAGCCAGACCAACTCCGCCAAGCTCGGCTACGCCGAGCAAAAGCTCAACGTCGGCTCCATCGACGGGGCGAAGGTCCTGGGCAACGTGAACCTGAACGTGCGCGTCAAGGACATCACCCAGAAGAACAGCGCGATGCTCGGCTACGCCAAGCAGGAAGCCAACATCGGCTCGATCAAGTAAGACGTCCCCTTCGGCTGTCTCCACCTCTCCCGCTTCGGGCCCCTGATGGGGCCCGCTTTCTTTTTTGGACTCGCTCAGCCCGCGGACTCGATGGGCAGATCGGCGCGGCGGCCCCACTCGTCCCAGGACCCGTCGTACACGCGCCAGCGATCGTGACCGTTGAGATGCAGACCCAGCGCGAGAATGCAGGCAGTCACGCCGGAACCGCAGGTGAGGGTGACCGGCTGTTCGAGGGAGATGCCAGCCTGCTCCATGCGTTCGCGGATGACGTTGACAGGCAGCAGCTTGCGCGTCTGGGGGTCGAGCAGATTCGCCCAGTACAGGTTGTTGCTGTGGGGGATGTGGCCGGGCCGCGTGCCGGGATAGCGGTCCTGCTCGGTGCCGGCGAACCGCCCCGGCGTACGCGCATCGAGGATCTGCGCGCGCGCCTCTGAAGCCTGCTTCACGTCGGGCCAGCGGGCGAGCAGGTTGCGCTGTGCACCCGGCACGAAGGTCTTGTGCGGAACCTGGACCTCACCGGAGACGACCGGCAGCCCCCCCGCCTTCCACTCCTTCAGTCCCCCATCGAGTATCGACACATTGTCGTAGCCGTACTGCCTGAACAGCCACCATGCCCGTGCCGCGCTGTACAGACCCAGGGTGTCGTAGGCCACCACATGCGTGGCGTTGTCGATGCCCAGTGCGCCGACTTCGTCGGCGAAGCGTTGCGGCGGGGGGAACTTGCGCGGCAGAGGATTCTCCGGATCGGCCACCCGGGCGTAATCGAAGAACACCGCGCCGGGAATGTGCTCCGCCAGATACTCCGCGCGAGCATCCCGGCCGGTGTCGGGCAGGTGCAGCGTCGCGTCGACGATGCGAATCGAAGTGGCAGTGAGGTTCTCGTGCAACCACTGCACGGAGACGACGGGTCCGGGATAGGTCATGACGAGGCCTGATCGAGTGATTGGTCGAACCGGAATTCTCGCACCAACCCCGAAGCCGTTCCCGGCACCGCGCTCCAGCCGTCCGACGGGTCAGCGAGCTGTCGCCGCAGGAAACTCGTGCAGGCGCGCGGTCACCACACCAGCGTGGATGAGCAACTCCCCTGCGGCGATCGGCAACCGGAACCGGCGCGGGCCGGCGCTACCCGGGTTGACGTAGAGCACGCCACCGCGCTCGCGCACCTGCGGCTGGTGGGAGTGACCGGACACCACGACCTGCACGCCGGCCGAAAAGAGGTTCGTATCGAGATCCGAAACGTCGTGGATGACGTGGATTCGAACACCCTCGAACTCGAGGGACGCAGCCTCGTCGAGTGAGGTCGCCCACGCGCCAGTATCGTTGTTGCCGCGAACTGCAGTCACCGGCGCAAGGGAGGACAGCGCGCCGATTATCTCCGGACCGCAGATGTCGCCAGCGTGGATGATGTGCCCGCTGCCGCGCAGAAAATCCAGCACCGGCGGACGCAACAGTCCGTGCGTGTCGGAAATAAGGCCTATGCGGAACATCGGCTTGGTCCCTCGCCCTGTCCGTCAGTGTGCAGATCGCCCGCCATGGTGCAATCTGCGCTCGGCGAGCGGCTGGACGCAAGCGAGCCGCAACACCAATCAAACGTCCTCGACCAGCACCAGCCGTACGCTCGGAGTCAGTGATCTCGCCTTGTGGGCAGACGACTCGCCAGCGGCGATGAAGATACCGGAGTGTTCTACCGATGCCGGCGCTCCACGGTGCAGGAGGCTAGGCGCCCACGCTGCTCCGCTGCGCCATCCAGAGCCGTTCCGCGGTTTCCAGCACGACCTCCGGCTCGGCATCCACTCTGATCGGAATGTTGACGTCGAGCCCGCGCGAGAACTGCTGCATCCGCGGCTTGCGCAGTCCGCGTCGGAACTCGCCTTCGCGCAGACCGATGCGCAGGAAGGGCGGCAGATGCAATTCCCGGAAGAGATCCATCCGTTCCACTTCCTGCCACGGGATCAGCTCGACACCGTGCACGGTCTCCATCGAGGCATAGCATATCCCCTGCTCGTTCATCCGGATTTCCTTGGGCCAGGTTCGCGCATTTCGGATTGCGAGCCATCCGCCGATCAGCAGGAACACACCGAACAGCGCCGTAAACCCAACGCGCGCCGCCATCCCATCGAGGAAGGCGACCTGCACGAAGACGAAGAATCCGGCTGCAATGAGGGCATTCTGCGGGAGCTGCAGTCCAAGTGCAGTGGGCGGCCGGAAGATCACGGGATCGTTCGCGTTCATGCGCGGCACGCGCCGAGGCGAACCCGTGCTTCGAAAGCCGGACGTCGGGCATCGGCACGAGGCACGCTACTGCTCCCGCTCCGGCACGCCCTCCACCGCCTTCAACCACACCGCTGCCTCGCCGTCGCTCGGCGCGCGCCAGTCGCTACGGGGGGAGAGCGATCCGCCCGAGCCGACCTTCGGCCCGTTCGGCAGCGCGCTGCGCTTGTACTGGGACAGTGCGAAGAAGCGCTTCAGGAACACCGTCAGCCACTTTCGGATCTCTGCGATGCCGTACTCGTTGCGCGCCGGCTCGGGAATGTCGGGCCAGTTGCCCTGCGTGCGGTCGCGCCACGCGCTCCAGGCCATGAACGCCACTTTGGTCGGGAGATAGCCGAAGCGCACGGTGTAGTACAGGTGGAAGTCCTGCAGTTCGTATGGACCGATGAAGGCCTCGGTGCTCTGCACGGGAACGCCCTCCGTCGCCGGGACGAGCTCCGGGCTGATGATGGTGTCGAGCACGTCCAGCAGCACCTGGCTCGCCTGGGCGCCGAGTTGCTGCGTGCGCGCGACGTAGCGGATCAGGTACTGGATCAGCGTCTTCGGCACGCTGGCGTTCACGTGGTAGTGCGCCATGTGGTCGCCCACGCCATAGGTCGACCAGCCCAGTGCCAGCTCCGACAGATCGCTGGTGCCGACCACCGGCGCGTTGTGCAGGTTCGCGAGCCGGAACAGGTGACTCGTACGCTCACCCGCCTGCACGTTCTCGAACGTGACGTCGTACACCGGCCTGCCTTCCGCGAAGGGGTGACCGATGTCCTTGAACATCTGCATGCAGCTGGGGCGGATGTCGATCTCCGCGGCAGTGCAGCCGACCGCCTGCATCAGTCGGCGCGACTGGTCCAGCGTGCGCGCGCTCGTGGCGAAGCCGGGCATGGTGTACGCGAGGATGTGGGAACGTGGCAACGCCATCACGTCCATCGCACGGGCGCACACGATCAGCGCCTGCGTGGAATCGAGTCCGCCGGAGACGCCGATCACGACCTTGTCCGCCTGCATGGCGCGCAGGCGCTTGACCAGACCCTGCACCTGGATGTCGTACACCTCCTGGCAACGCGCATCGCGCGTCGCCGGGTCGGACGGCACGTAGGGGAAGCGCTCGTAGCGCCGCGCCAAGGGCAGTTGCTTGGCGCCCGGCAGATCGAGGGCGAAATCGACCGTGCGGAACCGCTCGACGATGTCGCGCTGCCGCTGCACCGACTGGCTGAACATGTTGGTGCGCATACGATCCTGTGCGAGACGGTCGAGGTCGATGTCGCCGGTAACGAGCTGAGAGCGGTACTGGAAGCGCTGCGTCTCGGCGACCCACGAGCCGTTCTCGTAGATCATCCCGTGACCATCCCAGGCGAGATCGGTGGTCGACTCTCCGTAACCCGAAGCGCAGTACAGGTAGCCCGCGATGCAACGTCCGGACTGGTTCGCCACGAGCTGACGCCGCCAGTCGTCCTTGCCGACGGTGATGTTCGAGGCCGACAGATTCACGACTATCAGCGCCCCGGCCAGCGCGGCATACGAGGACGGGGGGATCGGGGTCCACAGGTCCTCGCAGATCTCGATCGCGAACGTCAGCAGAGGCTGCGTGCGGCACTGGAACAGCAGGCGCGCGCCGAACGGCACGCTCTGTCCGCACAGCGAGATCTCGCCGTGCCGGCAGGTGTCGCCCGGGGTGAACTGACGCAGTTCGTAGAACTCGCGGTAGTTCGGCAGGTAGGACTTGGGCACCACGCCGAGAATGCGCCCCCCGCAGATCGCCACCGCGCAGTTGTACAGCAGGCCGTCCACCTGGAGCGGCACGCCGACGACCGCGACGATGGGCAGCTTCTCCGTTTCGCGCAGGACTTGCGTCAGCGCGCGCTGGACGGCATCGAGCAGCGCCTGCTGATGGAACAGGTCCTCGCACGAATAGGCCGACAAGCCCAGTTCCGGCAGCGTGACCAGCACCGCGCCTTCCTTCGACGCCGCGCCGATCAGCGCGATCGATTGCGCCGCGTTGAAGGCCGGGTCGGCCACCTTCACCTCGGGGACGGCAACGGCAACCCGGACGAAGTTGTGGCGGTAGAGGTTGAAGAAGCTGGCGGTCGTCATCGTGTCGGCGGCATTCGTGTCTGCATTCCGGATCTACGGCTGCCAGCTCCGGAAGATTAGCCTTTGTGTCTGCTTTTCAGAGGGATAGTTGCGATTGTGCACCAGCGCCGCCCGCTTCACCACCTCCGCGCGACCGGCCAGTTGACTGCACCGGGAGACGCACCGACACTGGAGTCCGGGTCGCATCGACGCGATCCGTGGACAACCACGAGGGAGGAGACCACCGTGCCCGAATCCGCACATCGCCGGGCTGTACGGCCCGCGCGCCGCGCCGCGCTTTGCGTGCTCGCTTGTCTGCTGCTGCCGCTCGGCCCGGCCGCCGCCGCGAAGTACACGATGGTGATCAGCCACCTGGCGCCGGAGGATCTCACCAGCAACGAGTTCCACCCGGCCATGAAGCACTTCGAGTCCATCGTCGAGGCGCGCAGCAACGGCGAGATCGACGTGCAGGTGTTCGGCAACGGGCAGCTGGGCAGCGAGGTGGAGACCGCCAAGGCGGCGCAGCGCGGCACGACCGTGCAGGCAACCCTCATCTCGTCGGGTGCGATGTCGTCGTTCTTTCCGGATTATCAGATCGTCACCACCCCCTTCCTGTTTCCGGACTACCGCATCGCGCGCGCCTACTTCGACGGCGATTGGCACGCCAGCTTCATGCGCGGCACGATCAAGGCGAGCGGCCTGCGCTATCTCGGCACGCTCGACGACGGCGGCGGCTTCGTCGCCTTCACCAACAACAAGCGACTGATCAAGACGACGGCCGATCTCAAGGGTCTGAAGATCCGCGTGGAGGAGAACCCCGCCCACATCGCCACCATGAAAGCGCTGGGGGCCTCCGCCACGCCACTGCCCTGGGGCGAGGTGCTGACGGCACTGGGCACCGGTCTCGCCGACGGGCAGTTCAATGCGCCCGGAATCAGCCTGGCGTTTAAGCTGTGGGAGGTCAATCAGTTCACCACGCTCAGCGGACACGTCTACAACTCGGTGTCGATGATGCTCAGCGAGAAGTGGTTCCAGAAGCTGCCTGCCGCCCACAAGGCAATCGTCGTCGAGGCTGCGCGCGAGGCGATCCAGGTCTCGCACGGCATGGCCGTGCTCGCCGCCGTGCGCGGCTGGGCCGCTTCCTGCGAGAAGTTCAAGCAGTGCTACGTGCTGCCACAGGCTGAGCGCGACCGCATGGCGGCGCTCGCACGGCCTGCGTGGAAGGAGTGGATCACCAAGGAGTTCAAGGTCAAGGCCACCCTCGTCGATGCGCTGTGGGCAGAAGTGGCCCGGCTGCAGAATTCGGTCGATGCGCGCGATATGAAGCTGTACGGGCAGTAGGGCGAGAGGGGCGGCCGATGCACGCGCTGCGCGTGCTGAGCGACGCGGTCAATCGGGTCGCGATCGCGGCCTGCATCGCCTGCGTGCTGGCGATGCTCTCGATATCCTTCGCTGGCTTCTTCTACATGGCGCTCACCGGGCAGGCGCTGAGCTGGACCTACTCGCTCGCGCGCCTGTTCGTGCCGTGGATCGGAATGCTCAGCATCACCGTCGCATTCAAGTCCGGCGAGCACGTCGCAATGAGCGCGCTGGTGCGCAGCGTGCCGCTTCCCGCCGCGCACCTGCTGCAGTGGCTGAGCGTGATCGCGGTCGGCATCTTCGCGGGACTGCTGCTGTGGTACGGCTGGGCCTTCTTCATCGAGTCCAACCAGACCTACATGGTGTCCGACCGGATCCAGGTCCATCACCGCTGGGTGTCGGCCTGCGTCCCGGTGACGGGTTTGATCCTGCTGCTGCACCTTCCCTGCGGCAAGCGGCTGCTGGAGGCGCCGCATCTCGACCTCGCCGCCGACGAGACGCCTGCGCAGGCGGGAGAGCGCTGATGGCAGCACTCGCCGTCTTCGTCGTGCTGCTGCTGATCGGCGCGCCGATCGCGCTGGTGATGGCCATGTCCGGGCTCGCAGGGGCCATGTCGATCGGGGGCCCGGAGTTCCTGGCAGTGATCGCGGACCGGATGTTCTCGGGCGTGAGCGGCTTCCTGCTCATGGCAGTGCCCTATTTCATCTTCACTGCCGAGCTGATGAATCAGGCCGGACTCACGCAGCGCCTGATCGACTTCAACAACGCGCTCCTCGGACGCGTACGCGGCGCACTCAGCCACGTCAACATCACCACCAGCCTGTTCTTCGCCGGCCTCACCGGCGCCGCCATCACCGACACCGTGGCGATCGGCAAGATCATGATCCCGGCGATGAAGAAGCAGGGCTACCGGGCCGAGTATGCGGCAGCGGTCACGGCGTGCTCCTCCATCGTCGGTCCGATCGTTCCGCCGAGCATCGTGATGGTGGTGTACGCGAGCATGCTGCGCGATGTCTCGGTGCTGTCGCTGTTCGTCGCCGGCATCGTTCCCGGCGTGCTGATGACGCTGTCGATGCTGACGGTGAGCGCCTGGCTCGCCTGGCGGCGCGGGTTTCCGGTGCACGGGCAGGGTGGGTTGCGGCTGGCCCTGCGCGCCTTTCTGCCGACCGTGCCGGCGCTGCTAGTGCCGGTCATCATCTTGGCCGGCATCCTGAGCGGCCTGAGCACGGTGACCGAGGCCTCGGCCTTCGCAGCGGTGTATGCGCTGCTGATCGGTGCGTTCGTGTACCGCAATCTGAGCTGGGCGGGGTTGCGCACCGCCCTCGTCAATACCGTGCGGCTGAGCGGCGTGGTGTTCTTCCTGCTCGGGGCGTCCACCGTGCTCGGCTGGTACGTCACACGCTCGGGCATCACGCGCGAGGCGGCCGAGTTCATCGCTGCGGTGAGCACGGACCCCACCACGCAGATCATGCTGGTCAACGTGCTGCTGCTGCTGATCGGCACCGTCGTGGACGTGCTTCCAGCCCTGGTGGTGACGGCTCCGGTCCTGGTGCCGGCGATGGTGCAGCTCGGCTTCGACCCGCTGCACTTCGCCATCGTGATGATCGTCACGCTCAACGTCGGCAACATCACCCCGCCGGTAGGCATGACGCTCATGACCGCGGCGCAGATCGCGCGGGTGAGCTACGAGCGTGCGATCGTGGCATCGCTACCGTTCTACATCAGCCACCTTGCTGTGATCGCGATCGTGTCGCTGTGGCCGCAGCTCGTGCTGTGGCTGCCGCGGCTGTGGGTCGGATAGCAACTGCGATACATCCATCCCCGATGTCGCCGGGGCGGGGCAGCCTACAGCGAACTGACCAGGTGCCCGCCGTCGGCCACGACGACCGATCCGGTCATGTAGCTGCCCGCGTCCGAGGCAAGCAGCAGTAGCGGCCCGTCGAGCTCCTCCGGCTTGCCGATGCGCCGCTGGGGAATGCGTTTGATCAGCGCCTGCCCCGCTTCGCTCTGGAAGAAGTCTCGGTTGATGTCGGTCTCGATGTAGCCCGGTGCCAGCGCGTTCACCCGGATCTTGAAGCGTGCGAGCTCCAGCGCCATGGCCTTGGTGAGCTGGATCAGTCCGGCCTTCGACGCGACGTAGGCGGAGATGGCGCCGGCCACGCGCATTCCGGTGATCGAGGCGATGTTGACGATGCTGCCGCCTTGCTGGTGGTCACGCATGTGACGCGCCCCCGCCTGCGCGACGCGCCAGGCGCCATTGAGGTTGACGTCCACCACGCTCGACCAGTCCTCCTCGCTCAGATCGAGGAAGGACTTCGTCACGGCCACGCCCGCATTGTTCACCAGAACCTGGATCGGCCCCAGGGCCTGCGACACGGCATCGAACGCCGACTGCACGCTGGCCGCGTCGGTCACGTCCATCGCGCAAGCGAAGGCCTTGCCGCCGCCTGCGCGGATCTCCTCGGCCAGTTTCTCACCCTCGGCGAGGCGCCGGCCGACGAGACCGACGGCGGCACCGGTCCGCGACAGGGTCAGCGCGAAATGCCGGCCGAGGCCGCCGAATGCGCCGGTCACGAGCGCAGTCCTTCCGTTCATGGTGAACATGTTCAATCCTTTGCCCACTGCGGCCAGCGGCGCTTCACGATCGCACCCGTGGCAGCGTAGGCGTGACAGCTGTTGATCAGCCCCGGTCGCTGCGTCGCGCCCTGCTCCTTGTCGCGTTTCACCCGCGCGGCGTACACGGTCTGGAACGCCGTGGTGGCGACCGGACCGAGCATTTCGACCAGATGCGTGCAGCCTTTGACGCCGCCGAGCAGTTCGCGCGTCTTGAGCGTCCAGCCTGCCTTGATGCTCAGCCCCTTGAGCTTCTTGAAGTGGGGCGCGACGTCCCCGCAGATGGCGTACGGTCCGTGGTCCGTCACCGCTTCGGCGTCGTGCACGTTGAGATCCGTGTCGACGGTCAGCCGGATCCACATGTCGTGCAGGTGGTCGCCGGCCGGGATCGTACCGCCGCGGTCCTCGCTCGGAATGTCGTAGGGCTTGGTGTCGACCATGTGGCCTTCGATGTCCCACAGGCCGTCTTCGCGGAGGTAGCCGCGACAGGTCACGGTGCGGGTGTGCATGGGCGTGCGGCCCACTGGAGGTGTCAATGGCATGATGCGGGTGCGGTGATGATTGAACAGGACATGATGGGGCGCCTGGGTCCCGGTTTGCGCCGGGAGATGCGCTCGTCTCTCGTCATTCCGGCGCAGCCGGAATCCACGCTCTACTCCTCCCCAGCCTCCTTCCTTCTCTGCGCGACGCGCTCGAGCACGGCGAGCTTTTCTTCGGCGGTGTACTCGACCCACTGGGCGACCTCGTCGACGGTGCGGTAGCAACCCCGGCACATGCGGGTGTCCGGATCCAGCACGCAGATCTTCACGCAGGGCGAGGGGACGTGAGTCGGCGGCAGCATGGCCGGGCTCAAGCAGCCGCCGGTGCCAGGCGCTGGCGCTTAGCGATGAGCGCGCGGCCTGCGCGCGAGACAGTAGGCCGCCCGAGGAAATCGCAGATGTACTCGCTCGCGACGAGGAGCTGCTGCATTCTGACGCCGGTTTCTATGCCCATGCCGTCGAGCATGTAGAGCACGTCCTCGGTCGCGACGTTGCCCGTGGCGCCCGGCGAGTACGGACACCCGCCCAGGCCGGCGACGGAGCTGTCGAACACGGCCACGCCCATCTGCATCGAAACGAGGATGTTGGCCAGAGCCTGCCCGAAGGTGTCGTGGAAGTGCCCGGCGAGCCGGTTCACCGGCACGTGGCGGGCAAGCGCCTCGATCAGGCGCCGAGTATGCGCCGGCGTCCCGGCGCCCGTGGTGTCGCCAAGCGAGACCTCGTAGCAGCCCATCTCGTACAGACGCCGCGCGACGGGTGCCACCGCCTGCGGATCGACCTCGCCTTCGTACGGGCAAGCAAGCACGACCGAGATGTAGCCGCGCACCTTCAGCCCGGCGTCGAGTGCACGCTTCACGACGGGCGCGAAGCGCTCGAACGACTCGGCGATCGAGCAGTTGGTGTTCTTCTGCGAGAAGGACTCCGTCGCTGCGGCGAAGATCGCGACCTCGGTCGCCCCCGCGGCCATCGCGCCCTCGAGTCCCTTCATGTTGGGCACCAGCACGGGATAGCTCACGCCGGACTTGCGCGCGATGCCGGCCATGACCTCCGCAGCGTCGGCCATTCGCGGCACCCACTTGGGCGAGACGAAGCTGGTCGCCTCGATCGCGCTCAGGCCCGCTTCGGTCAGCCGGTCGATGAGACCGATCTTCACCTGCGCCGGGACGATCTCAGGTTCGTTCTGCAGACCGTCGCGCGGCCCCACTTCGACGATCTTCACCCGCTTCGGAATGTCCATGCTCACGACTCTCTTTCGAATTGAAACAGCTGGTCGCCGTCCTTCACCTGATCGCCCTTCGAGAACAGCACGGCGCTCACCGTGCCCGCAGCCGGTGCGGCGATGGTGTGCTCCATCTTCATTGCCTCGATGATCATCAGCGGCTGGCCCTTCTCGACCTGCGCCCCGGCCTCCACCAGCACCTGCACCACGCTGCCCGGCATCGGGGCAACCAGCGATCCACCGGCAGGCTCGTCATCGATCGCGTCGAACATCTGCAGCGCAAGGCGATGACTGATGCCCGCGGTGAAG
Source organism: uncultured Burkholderiales bacterium (assembly GCA_964386195.1). Taxonomy (GTDB): domain Bacteria; phylum Pseudomonadota; class Gammaproteobacteria; order Burkholderiales; family SHXO01; genus SHXO01. Next base: position 11,080 of record CAYLTE010000128.1, read on the forward strand.
ATGGTCAGCTGCCTGCCCTGACGCACCACCGTGCCGTGGATCGGGCTGCCGCCCAGATCCGTCACCAGCCGGCCGTCTGCCTCCACCTGGGCCCGCGCCAGGCAGCTGCCGCCGGGCAGGTCCAGCAGGAAGCCGTCCCGCCGATAGTGCGCGGTGACCTGCACGCTGCGCTCGCCGTCCTCGAATGCCAAGACGTGGTGATTGTCCTCGTTCAGCCGCCAGCCGTCGCGCACGTGCCAGGGTGACCACGGGTCGCCGGAGGCCGTCGCCACGGCTCGCGCCTCGGCGTCGATGCGGGCGAGTTCGGCCAGCACCGCCAGTGCGAGGATGGCGTCGGAGGCGGGCTTGGTCTCCGGCAACAGCTCGCCGCGATGGCGTGCAATGAGCCCGGTATCGAGCAGCCCGGGCTCGCGGTGCGCCTCGGCGAAGGCACGATGCGACACCAGCGCAAGCAGGAACTGGACATTGGTGCCAGGGCCGACGATCTGATAGTCGGCGAGTGCGGCACGCATGCGGCGCAGCGCGGCGGTGCGGTCCATGTCCCACACGATCAGCTTGGCGATCATCGGGTCGTAGTGCACGCCGATGTCGTCGCCCTCGCGCACGCCGGTGTCCACCCGCACGTGCGCATCGGTCGGCGGCTGGCGCAGCCGGCGTATCGTGCCTGCCGCAGGCAGGAAGTCGCGCGCCGGCTCCTCGGCATAGATGCGCGCCTCGATCGCGTGCCCGTCGATCGACAACTGCTCCTGCGTCAGCGGCAGCGCCTCGCCCGCCGCCACGCGCAGCTGCCATTCGACGAGGTCGAGGCCG
>CAYLTE010000129.1:0-11748 GCA_964386195.1 uncultured Burkholderiales bacterium
AAAGAGACCCTTGACGACTCTGAATGCCGCTGACGGAGCCCGCTGGGGTCAACAGGTTTCGGCCCGAAGCCGCGCCTTTCCTGGACCTTTCGGCGGTTGGGAAACGGCCTGGAGACTTTACCGACGGCTATGGCTGGCGGAGGGGACGGGCCTGGGGTCGAACCTTCTCTGGCGAGTTGCCTCTCCACGCGGATGACGATGCACACAGGTCTGCTTGCACGCGCGCCACCGGCTGCCAGCGGGATATCTTTCCAGGCTGGGCCGACTGGTTGGCATATTTCAGAAACTCCCCAGCAACGTTCCCAGGGTGATCAGCACGATCAGCGCGAGGATCGGGACGGCCACGGCGACGACGGCGACATCAAGATAGGCCTCGCGGTGCGTCAGGCCGCAGATTGCTAGAAGCGTGATGACGGCACCGTTATGGGGCAATGCGTCGAGCCCGCCGGTGGCCACCGCGGTCACCCGGTGCATCAGCTCCGGCGAGATACCCGCGGCCTGGGCCATCTCCAGATAGACGCCGCCGAGCGTGGTGAGCGCGATGCTCATGCCTCCGGACGCCGAGCCGGTCATCCCGGCCAGAAGGTTGACCGAGATCGCCAGCGAGATCAGGGGATTGTCGCCGCCGATCCCGATCACCGAATCACGGATCAGCGCGAAGGCCGACAGCGAGGCGATGACGGAGCCGAACCCGACAAGGCTCGCGGTATTGAAGATCGGCAGCAGCGAGGCGTGGGCCCCGGCATCCAGCGAGGCGGTCAGCCTCGGTAGGCGCGACCAGTTCACGGCGATCATGAGCACGATTGAAATGACCAGCGCGGCGATTATGGACCAGATGCCGCGCACCGCATCGATGGTCACCGAGCCATATTCGGGCGCGGCAAGATAGTCGGTGTCCATGGCCGGGATGACGAGGGCGGTAAAGGTGAGGTTGATGGCGATCACCGTGACGAGCGGCAGTGCCGCCAACATGAGGGCCGGCGGCGCGGCCGGACGCGCCCCGGCCGGGAGTTCGCCAATGTCGAAGCCTTCGCCCGCGGCGCGCTCGCGCAAGGCCCTGTCAGTGCGCCGTTCAGCGTCGGGGTGGTCGCCGTAGCCTTCGGAGGTGGCCCGCGCCCGTCGCTCCAACCACAGTTGGCCAAGCGCAAACATAATCAACGCCGTCAGGATGCCGAGCCCCGGCGCGGCAAAGGGCGACGTGCCGAAATAAGGCATCGGGATCGCGTTCTGGATCGCCGGCGTGCCGGGCAGCGCGGTCATGGTGAAGGTGAAGGCGCCAAGAGCGATGGTGCCCGGTATCAGCCGCTTGGGGAGATTGGCGCGGCGAAAGACTGCTGCAGCGATCGGAAACACGGCGAACGCGACCACGAACAGCGATACCCCGCCATAGGTCATCGCCGCGCATGACAGCACCACCGCCAATATGGCGCGGTCGCTGCCAAGCCTCCGGATCGTGGCGTTGGCCAGAACCTCGGCACTGCCGGTATCCTCCATCAGCTTGCCGAAGATGGCCCCGAGCAGGAAGACCGGGAAGTACTGGACGATGAAATCACCCGTCGCCACCATGAAGATCTGAGTGTAACTGGCAAGCAGCGGCCGTTCAAACGAGGCGAGCACGGTGAGCAGGGCGAGACCCGGCGCCAGGATCAGCAAGGTGACGCCACGGTAAGCGAGATACATGAGCCCGCCGAGCGCAGCAACGACGACCAGGATGCCATACATTTGCGACTACTCCGCTGACCGGTTGGCGCTCGACTTGTTGGACCTCTGCATCGGCCGCAGCGAGTCGACGAACAGCGCGTCGAGGTCGAACGTGGAGCGCACGCCGAGGTCACCAAAGTTCGCCTCTAGCCAATGGTGCGCCCAACCCCGGCCGCGCTGTTGCAGGTGGCTGAGGAATGTCCATTCGGCGTTGAGCTTGCTGGAGGCGTCCAGGTCCTGCAGCTCCTCATCAGCATGGATCAGATGGACCCGCATGTCGCGGTAGCGTTCCGTCTCAAGCCCCTCCGCCTCAATAAGTTTGTGCAGCAGCTGGATCGCCCGAAGGTCCTTTATGAGGCTGGAATTGAAGCTGATCTCGTTCACCCGGTTGAGGATCTCACGCCCCGTTCGCGGCAGTCTGCTGCGAGTCATAGGATTGATCTGGACGATCACCATGTCACGACAGTCGGTCTCGTCGACTAGGGGGTGAAGCGCTGGATTGCCGATATAGCCACCGTCCCAATAGGCTTCGCCATCGATCTCCACCGCCTGGTACACCGATGGCAGACAGGCCGAGGCCATGATCGTTTCCACCGACAGATGCGGCTGGGTAAAGACGCGCGCCTGGCCGGTGCGCACATTGGTAGCGGTGACAAAGATCTTCGGCATCGCGCAGGCATTGACCCGATCGAAGTCGACCGTGCTGGCTACGAGGTCGCGCAACGGATTGATGTCGAGCGGATTGAGCTCATAGGGAGAGAACTGCCGTGACAGGTTGTCGAAGAATTGGTAGCCGGGCGACTTGTCGAGGTTGAAGTTGCCGGTGAGCCTGTTCCACCAGCTGCGCTGCACCGGCGAAAAGCGCGCTGCAACGCTCACGGCCCGCCAGAAGGCGGCGAGCGCCTCGCGCGCTCCCTCCCGGCCACGCTCTTGAAATCCTTGCGCAAGCACCACGGCATTCATTGCCCCAGCGCTGGTCCCGCTGATGCCGGCGATCTCCAGCCGTTCGTCTTCCAGGATGCGGTCGAGCACACCCCAAGTCAGCGCCCCGTGGGACCCGCCGCCCTGAAGCGCCAGATCGATCGTCTTTTTGGGCTGTTGCTGGACCATATCGCCCTCCACACATGCGCTTCCCGCGTCTACGCCGCGGCACGACTCTCAGGCCGCCATCATGATGCGGATGGCGGCTGCAAACCACCACCCCGCCCAGACAGCGGCGGCGGTCAACAGGAGGCCGGTGGCAACCGCCCAGCCGAACGCCGTCGCCCCTCCGCGAAGGGCCAGGACGATCCGCACACCGGCATTCACGCTGATCGCTGCTGCCAGCGGCACGACCGCCTCGGATGCCGGCAACTGCCCGGCAACAACAAGCGAGGCAAGCGCAACGGCAGCGGATCCCGTGCTCACCAGCCCCGCGAGCGCCGCCGACACCAGGACGGCCTCGCTTCCGAAACGGTCGTTCAGGACAGCGGAGACGACGATGACCGTCGCCACGATCGTCGCAAAGCTCAATGCGCCCTGGACGCTGAAAATCCGGCTGGGAAGTTCGAGCCCATCGGGCTCTGCGCCGCCGCCGCGCGATCCGATGCGTGCAAGCAGGATCCCATAGAGGAAGGCCACGCCCGAAGGGATGATCAGGATCGGGGCTGCAAGTGTGAACATCGAGGGGCTGAGGAACAGCAGTACGATGCCGGTTTGCGCGAGCGACGAAACCGAGGAGAACGTGACACCAGCAGCAGCGGGATAGGCCTCGAACGGCCGATCCTGCACCTTCTTCAACATGGCCGCCACGGTGGCGGTGCTCGACACGAACCCCGAGAGGAAACCGCTCAGCGGCAGCCCCAGCCGTGAACCGAAGACCCGCGTGCAGACGTGGCCGACAGCGCCGATCGCCATGACGAGAATGACGATCACGAACAGGTTTTGCGGATTGATCGCCCCGCCCGGACCCAAGTCTTCGTTGGGCAGGATCGGCAGGATCAGTAGCGCCGAGACGCCGAGGATGAGGCCGTCGCGGATCTCGAAGTCGTTTAGCACCGAGCGACTGAACTCGCGCAGCACTGTGCGCGCGGCCAGGAGCGCCGCGACCAGAACCCCGGATGCCGCGGTGAGGAACGTGTGCTCGATCGACAGTGCGCCCAGCACGACCACGATCAGCAGCGCAAGGCTGGTCGTCAGGCCCGCCTGACGATCCGGCTGAGACAGATGCGTCACCATGCGCAGGCCGCCGATGACGGCGACGGCGACGGCGAGCATCGGCCATCCACCGGCAATCTGACTCAGCGCCCCGGTCAGCGAGGCGAGCGCAAAGGTGCGCACCCCTGCCTGGGCGGGGCCTCCGGTCGTTCCCGCATTCCGCTCGCGTTCGATCCCGATCAAAAGGCCGATGCCCAAGGCCTCGAGCAGCAATAACACTTGAGAGGTTTCCAAGACTATTTTACCATTCTTTGTTGCATCCAACGAACGAATGACCGGACAGTAGGCGGTTTGGCGGCTGCCGTTGCAGTCAGGCCCACCTTGTGCTTTGCGCAGTGCCGTATCGCAACGGATTTCGAGCTATGGCTGAATCTGGGTGACGCGGCTCGGTCACCAGCGAGGCTGGCTTGTCGCTCGCCCGGATCGCGGCCCGGATCTTCGGCGTGGTCGTCCCCTGCTCGTGAAGCGAGATCAGCATTCCCAGCCCTCGTCCGTTTGGTGGGGAAACAGTCCAATGGATTGTCTTCCTTCTTGTCCGCCGCACCCCCCGCAGGATCGATTTTGCCTTGAACAGGGCAATCCAGCGAGAGTCTATGTCCTCATCCGGGATGGAACGCCTGGGGCACCAGTAAGCCCTATCATTCGGCCAACAACTACAGTAAACAAAATCCACGCATCATGATTTGGCGGCCGTGAGCCAGTTAGATGAGATAGTGGGGATTAGAGCATGAAAATGCTTGCGACATCAGTGCGCCTCGTGGCCTTCTCAACGTTCTGGCTAGCGCTGACAGGGGGCGCAATGGATGCGCTGTACTACGGGGCGCCAGCGGTCCTGCTGACAACCTCAATCAGCCTTGCGCTTTACCCGGCGACACAACCGGGGATTCGGCTGTGGTGGGCGGTCCTGTACGTGCCGCACCTCCTGCTCCGCGGCTTCTTAGGTGGTCTGGACGTCGCGCGGCGAGTGCTCGACCCACGTCTGCCCGTCCGGCCCGGCTGGCGCCGGGTGCCGCTCTTGACGAATATCGCTGAGGTGAATGCCGTCCTTGGCGGGGTCGTCAGCGTTCTGCCTGGCTCATTGGCCGCAGGGATCCGCAATGGCGCGTTGGAGGTTCACATGCTTGACACCGAAGATTTCAACCTGCGCAGCCTTCAGGCAGAAGAACGCCGCGTGCTACGCTTGTTTGGTATGCCTGTCGTTACCCCTCGCTACGCAGGAGAAAATCGTGGACGCAGCTGACCATTTCATGGTCGCCGCCGTCGTTCTTCTGCTCACGCTGGCGCTGGCGCTTTTTCGTGCCTGGTTCGGGCCACGGGCGATCGACCACGTAATGGCAGCGCAACTCGTCGCGACCAGCGGGGTCGGCGTGGCGCTGACGCTGGGCGCGGCCAGGGACGACGCTTCGATGCTGGATGCGGCCTTGGTTGGCACAGTGCTGGCCTCGGTGGCAATTCTCGCTTTTGTGCGGGACGGCCAGAGTGATGCGGACGAGCCCGGAGACCCAAAGCCATGACATTGGCCGATTACCTGGTCCCTGCGCTTCTTTACATCGGTGTCTTTTTCTATGCGGCCGGATCGTTGGGGCTGCTCAGGTTTCAAGATGCCGAGTTAAGGCTGCACGCGCTTACCAAGGCCGACAACGTCGGTCTGGGCTTCGTGGCGCTTGCCGCCGCGTTGCACTGGGGTTCGGTGGCTGTCGCTTTCAAGATCGCCGCCGTCTGGCTGTTCGCGCTCATGGCCGCCGGAGCGACCGCACAACTGATGGCGCGCCGCGCGAAGACTGCGGCCGAGCGGGGCACGGACCGATGACGCTGGCATTCGACCTCATCCTCTGCCTGATGATCGTCGGTACTGCAGCCGCAGCGCTTCTCACGCACAACGCGCTGGCGGCAATCGTTTTTTTCATCGTTTTCGGCAATCTGCTCGGACTGGCATGGCTGGCTATGAACGCAGTCAATGTCGCCATGGCAGAGATCGCCATCGGCGCGGGCATCACCGGAGTTTTGCTGATACTGACGCGGCAACGGCTGATGGCGCTTGGTGACGATCTGGTCAGCGCCGAGACGCCCGGCTGGCTACGTGCCGGCGCGGTGTTGGCCTGCACTGGTTTGACGGCGCTGGTTGGGTCCGCGGTCCTGAGTGTCGCGCCCGCAGACGACTTGGGCGGGCCAATCGCCGCGCTGCTGCCGGAGCTTGGCATCGAGAACCCGGTGACTGGCGTGCTTCTGGCCTTCCGGGCCTATGACACATTGCTGGAAACATTCGTCCTGCTGGGCGCGCTTGTCGCAGTCTGGTCGCTCGCCCCGGGAAATGCATGGCCGCGCCCGCCCGCGTCACTGAACCTGGCGGAAAGCGGGGGGGGAAGCGTCGCTCAGGCCTTCGGACGGTTGCTCTTGCCCTTGGCGCTGGTGATGGCGGCCTATCTGGTCTGGGCCGGGTCGGACTTTCCGGGTGGAGCGTTTCAGGCCGGAACCGTGCTTGCCGGCGGTCTGATCATCGCCGCGATCGGCGGAGCGGTCGCATGGCCGCGGGCCGACAACAGCATTCTCCGCGCGGTGCTTGTGCTTGGCCCGGGGGTCTTTCTCATCATCGGCCTGGCGGGAATCGCACTGGGCCGATTCCTGTTCTATCCGCCAGGCTTCGCGAAGGCCATGATCGTCGCGATCGAGTACAGCCTTGCGCTGTCGATCGGCGCGACCCTCGCGCTGCTACTGGCGGGTCGGTCGGTAGCGCCGGATCATAGGAGCTGACTACTGCATGCCAACGTTAATGCATCTTTACCCGCTAACAGGGGCGGCATTGGTGGGGCTCGGCCTCTACGGCATCGTGACCCTGCGTCATCCGTTGCGTCAGCTTCTGGCCGTCAATGTGGTTGGTGCCGGTATCTTCCTGATCCTCGGTGGACTCGGGCGCGGCACCGCTTCGACCGATCCGTTCCCGCAGGCGCTGGTCATCACCGGCATCGTCGTCGCGGTGGCGCTCACCGCTTTCGGTGCTGCGTTGGTTGTGCGCGTGGCCGAGGAGGAGCGGGCACGAGATGACACCGCGGCGGTCGAAGCGACCGGCGACAGTGCATGAGCCCGCTTGACTTGCTTGTCGCAGTGCCCCTCGCTCTGATGATCGCGGCGGTGCTGCTTGGGAGCCGGGGACGCTTATTGCTACTGGCGGCAATTCCGGTCATGGCGGGTCTGACGGTGTGGCTGCTGCTACTGCCAGAGGGTACCGCCCATATAGTGGGTGACTGGAACCTGCCGCTGGGAATCCTGTTGCGTGCGGATGGGGTGGCACAGCTTTTGGTGGCAGCCACGTCAGCCTGCGCTTCGATCATTGGACTGTACGCGCTGCGCGAATTCGCGCCCGGGCCGAGCGGGTCGGAGACCGCCCACGGCTATGCCTTCTGGCCGCTCTTCTACCTGTTGTGGGGCGGAGCAAATGCTGGATTCCTGACCACCGATCTCTTCAATCTTTATGTCGCGCTGGAAATGGTCAGCCTTGCCGCGGTGGCGATGGCGGCGATGGGCTCGCTGCGCGCCGCGCTGCAGTACTTCGTGGTCGCGCTGGTCGGATCGCTGGCCTACCTGCTAGGCGTCGCGCTTCTGTTTGCCAATTACGCGACAGTGGACATCACACTGCTGGCCGGGACAGCGAGGCCGGACCTTGCGACCAAGGTCGCACTGGCGGTGATGACGGCGGGACTGCTGATCAAGGCGGCGGTCTTTCCGCTGCACGGCTGGCTGCCGCCAGCCCATGCCGCAGCACCCGCACCCGCCAGCGCCCTGCTCTCCGCGATTGTCGTCAAGGTAGGATTCGTGATCCTGCTGCGCCTTTGGTTCGAGGCCTTCCCGGCCATCGTAGCCCCTGCGGCACTCGATGTGCTTGGCTGGCTCGGTGCGCTGGCGGTACTTTACGGCTCGATCCAGGCGATCCGGCAGGAAACCCTGAAAGCCCTCGTGGCCTATTCGACCGTGGCGCAGATCGGCTATCTGCTGCTGGCTTTTCCGCTTGTCGTGACAGCGGCAGGGTCCGACCGGGCTTGGGCCGGAATGACAATCCATGCGATAGCCCACATGCTTGCGAAGGCTGCGATGTTCCTCGCGGCCGGGCTTATGCTCAAGGCGGTGAACGGCCACCGCTTGGAGGACCTTAGTGGCCTTGTGCGGGTAATGCCGCTGACGGTGGCTGCCTTCGGGCTGGCCGCGATATCATTGATGGGCCTGCCGCCCTCGGCCGGCTTCATAGCGAAGTTCCTCCTGCTCGAGGCTGCGCTGGAGCAAGGCGCCGTGTTCCAGGCCGCCATCCTGCTCGTTGGCGGGTTGATGGCCGCAGTCTACCTGTTCAATCCGCTATCCAGGACCTTCGCCGGCAGAGACACACCGGTTACCGAGGCAAAGGACACGTTGCAAACCGCCGCTCCGCTGGCGCTGGGGCTTCTGGCAGTGTCGCTGGGGTTCGCCGGACAAGCGATGGTCGATATCTCTGCAGGGGTGTCCCAGGCAGGGCCTCCGGCGGCTGCGGTTGGGGAGGTCCCGTGAACAGTCTTTTACCCCTGCTGCTGGTCTCGCTGACAATCGTTCCGGCGCTGATCAGCTTTGCCCTGCCGGACCGCCTCGCGGTCTGGCGCGACGCGATCAACATCGGCTTCGCCCTGAGCAAGCTGGCGCTCGTGGGCGCCTTGCTGCTGGCAGCACGCGAGGGCACGATCACGGAATGGCGCTACGAATTCCTGCCGGGACACGAATTCATCCTCCGGCCGGATTCACTTTCATTGCTGTTTGTCACTCTCTCTGCCTTCCTGTGGCTGATAACCACCGTCTATGCGATCGCCTATTTCAAGCGCGGACCGCACTTGGGGCGCTTCTTCGGATTCTTCAACCTCTGTGTCCTATCGGCGACCGGAGTGGCCATTTCTGGCACGGCGATCACCTTCTTCCTCTTCTATGAACTCCTGACCTTGGCGACGTGGCCGCTGGTCGTCCACAAGGGTGACGAGAAGTCCCTCCGCGCGGGGCGCATCTACCTGATCTATACGCTGGCAGGCAGCGCCGCCTTTCTGGCGGGCATCGTCTGGCTGAAGTCGCTCGTCGGCACGATCGAGTTCACGGCACCGCCTGATCTGACCGGGATCCCGCGGCTGGAACTCACGCTGATCTTCATCCTTTGCATCGGCGGGCTCGGCGTGAAGGCGGCGCTCATCCCGTTCCACGTATGGTTGCCCGAGGCGATGGCCGCGCCCGCTCCGGTGAGCGCGCTGCTCCACGCCGTGGCCGTGGTCAAGGCCGGCGCGTTCGGGATCCTGAGGATGATCTACGACGTTTACGGAATCGATACGGTATCGGAGCTTGGCCTCGGCACGCCGCTTGCCTTGTGGGCCGGAGCGACCATCCTCTATGGCTCGTTCCGCGCCGTGATGCAGACCGACATCAAGAAGCGGCTGGCCTATTCGACGGTCAGCCAGGTCAGCTACATCATTCTCGGGGCCAGCCTGATCGGCCCCTTCGCGATCATCGGCGGGCTGGTGCATCTGGTGCATCAGGGGATCATGAAGATCACTCTTTTCATGTGCGCAGGGGCGCTGGACAACCGGATGGGGATCAAGTTGGTGGCGGATCTCGACGGTGCCGGGCGGGCGATGCCGGTGACAATGGCAGCCTTCAGCATCGGCGCGCTCGGCATGATCGGCATTCCGCCGACCGCAGGTTTCATCTCGAAATGGTACCTGGGGATGGGAGGGCTGCAGTCCGAGGCGAGTTGGGTCATCGCCGTTCTGGCGGGATCGTCACTTCTGAATGCGCTCTACTTCCTGCCGCTGCTCTACCGCGCCTGGCTGCTTCCGCCATCGAAGGAGCTGGCGCCGGTACGCGAACTGGACGGCGCGTGGAACAGGATGCTGGTCCTCCCCGCCGCGGTGACCGCCCTGATAACATTGGCGGCCGGAGCCTTTGCGACTTTTCCGTTCAGCCCGCTGAGATGGGCCGAGCTGATCGCCGAGAGTGGCTATCTGAAATGACAATCGCACCCAGCCTTCTTCTGTTGGTCGTGATCCTCTGGCCACTCTTTCTCGCCTTTCTGTGCCTGCTGCCGAAGCTGGGGCCGAGGATGCTTTTGGCGCTGCCGCTTGGGCCGCTCCCGGCACTCGCCGCCGTGTTCCTGGCGCCGCGAGACCAGACCCTGAGCGTGCCTGGGGTACTGCTCGATGGCGGACTCCGACTGACCGAAACGGGGGTGCTGTTTCTGGGCGGCGCCGCGCTGCTGTGGTTCTGGGCTGGGGTTTATGCCCTGCGGTACATGCGCGGCGATTCCCGCGCGCAAACCTTTGCCCTGTTCTGGATGCTGGTACTCGCTGGAAACCTGGGTGTGTTTCTGGCAGCGGATCTGGCGACCTTCTACGTGTCCTTCGCGCTGGTGTCGCTGGCCGCCTATCCGCTTGTGATCCACGATCGCAAACCCGCGTCGATGAGGGCCGGCGTGGTCTACATCATCCTTGCAGTTGTCGGCGAAACCGCGCTGCTGGCCGGTTTCATGATGATCGCCCATGCGGCAGGGGGAACGATCCTCATAGAGGGGGTTCGCGACAGGCTCGCCGACCCGGGGGCCGACCCGCTGGTGCTGTGGTTGCTGATTGCGGGTTTCGGCATCAAGGCGGGATTGGTCCCGCTGCATGTCTGGCTTCCGGTGGCACATCCGGCGGCGCCGGTCCCGGCCTCGGCGGTGCTGTCTGGCGCCATCGTGAAGGCGGGCATCTTCGGGCTGGTCACATTTCTGCCTTGGGGCAGCGCCTGGCCGATCAGTGGAACGCTGCTGGCTCTTGCGGGGTTCGGCGGGCTCTTCACGGCGGCGCTCTACGGGGCGATGCAGGGCAATCCAAAGACGGTGCTGGCCTATTCAACAGTCAGCCAGATGGGGCTTCTGATGGGCGTGATGGGCGCGGCGCTGGCGGCGGGCCTGCCGGCGGCTTCGGTTCTGCCGGCGGTAGCGCTTTATGCGCTGCATCACGGGCTGGCCAAGGGGGCGCTGTTCCTGGGCGTCGGCGTGGTCGGCAAGGCTCGGGGCGTGGCGCGGGGCTTGGTGATCGCGGCACTGGCAATGGCCGCCTTGTCGGTGGCCGGGTTGCCGCTAACCGCCGGCGCGCTTGTGAAATCGGCGATCAAGGGTCCCGCAGGCGACTTTGGCGCGACGTTAATCGGCCTCTCGGCGCTGACCTCAGGGCTGTTGCTGGTGCGCTACTTTTTCACCCTTCCCGCGCCTGCAAAATCTGGCGGCCCGCCCGGTCTCATGGTCGTGCCGCTGGTAGCGCTGTCAGCCGCCGCGCTTGGCCTGCCGTGGTCACTCTATGCCCGGGCAACGGGCAATGCGCCCTACGAGGCGATTGACCTGTTGGCGCTCGGCATCAGCGCCTGGCCCCTTGGGCTCGCGGCAGTTCTCGTCATCGCCGCGTTGGGAACCGGACTGCGCGCCCCGTCGCTGGCCGAAGGCGACCTGCTCGGCCCGGCAGCCCGGCTCAGCGCGAGGGCAGCCGCCGTTGCCCGGGCAGCCGCATTGGCGGGCCGATCGGAGAGGCCGGGCGAAAACGGGCAGCTCTTGGCGGAGATCGCCGAGGGGCTTGAGCGTCTGGAACGGCTGATCAACGATCGTGCGGCCACGTCGGCCGCCGTTATACTGATTGCGCTGGGCCTGTTCGCTGCGCTTACCTGACGGCGCCGCGTGCGAAACTAGTCAGCGATCGCCGTTCAGCGGAGATGTCCACCAGCCCACCGAGTCTTTGGCAGCAGCAAGTAGTTTGCTTTTAGTTTCGTATTGTGAGGCTTTTTCTGCCAGACGCTTTTTGCAACGTCCTCAAGTCACTCGCGTCG
>CAYLTE010000130.1:0-11743 GCA_964386195.1 uncultured Burkholderiales bacterium
TTGTGGACCATCCCTGCGCCGGCGCAATGTTGACGGTGGGGAGGAGCGAGCGCCGCGGCTCGGGAAGCGTCGGCGCCGGGCCGGTCCCCGCGGAAACCGGCAGGTGGGCGCGTTCGCAGCCGGCCAGCGCGAGCAGGAGTGCGCCGAAGACCGCGGCGTGTCCAGGCTTCTGGAAAACGTGGGGCACGGACGATAGCATGATGCAACAACCAATCTTCACGTCGCAGGGAGTCGGCAAACGCCATTCCGGTTACACACCCGCACCGATGGTTGGGCCGTTCCGCGCTACGTTAACCCATACCGGGCTGCTGCATACGCTCGGCGCCGCACCAGACCGCTGCGGACCGGCAAACCAATGTCAACCATGCGTGAAGTGGTGAGAGGGCCTGTGCTTGCGTCGTGAACCGCGGCTCCCGATAATCGAGCACCCGAGGAGTAACGTCCATGGCCGCACCCGAACCATCGGTAAGTGTGCTCATCGTCGAGGATGACGATGTGACCCGTGAACGCCTTGCACGCGTGGTCGCACAGGATAGTCTGTTCCTTGTGCTGCCCCCATGCGCGGGTGTGCGGGAGGGCATTCAGGCGTTGCAGACGTACCGGCCTCGCCTGCTTCTGGTGGATCTCGGCCTGCCCGACGGCTCCGGAATGGATCTGATCCGCGCAGCCAGCTTGCTGAGCCCGTCAACCGAAGCGCTCGTCATCACCGTGTTCGGGGACGAGCGCAATGTGCTTGCTGCGGTGGAAGCGGGTGCGACCGGCTATCTGCTCAAGGATGGTGACGAGCGCGCAGTAAGCACTGCGCTTCGGGAGGTGCTCGAGGGAGGATCTCCGATCAGTCCATCGATCGCCCGTCACCTGCTGCGCCGCTTCCAAGCTGCCAATGCGCCCCCGCACGCCACCGAGGCTCCTGCGGCGGCAGATCGAGGGGTCCCGAGCGCAGGCGCCAGCATCCTCACACCCCGGGAGATCGAGGTGCTGACACTGATCGCGAAGGGTTTGTCCTATGCGGATATCGCACTCGCGCTGAGCATGTCGGCCAACACGGTCACATCGCACATCAAGCATATCTATCGGAAGCTTGCCGTGCGCTCTCGCGGCGAAGCCGTATTCGAGGCGGCACACCTCGGCCTGGTCAACCTGGGACAGATCCGGTGATCGCGGCCTCGAGGAACCTCGCCGCCCCATGAGCGTGGTCGCGGCGCACGCGACCACGCGGTCCGCAACGGGTCCACGCATCGCGCTGCGGCTGCTGTCAGCGCTGGGCATGCCCGTGGTCCTCCTGCTGTTGTTGCTGCGGGTACTGCACCCTCTGCCCGATGCAAGCGTCTTCACCTTGACCGAAGCCCGCGTCGCTGCGAGCGTCGCGCTGGAACCGTGGCGCATTCCAGACTCCGCACCTTCGGTACGGCTGCCGCACGAACAACACGGACCCCAAGCCCCTTTCGCCTACCATTTCGTCCTGGAACTGCAGGTGCCGCCGGATCGACTCTGGGCAATCTACCTCCCACACCTGTCGATGAACGCGGCGATTTATCTGAACGGACAGATCCTCGGACATGGCGGAAGCATGACACCGCCTGTCGCGCGTCACTGGAACCGTCCGCTCTACTTCACCGTGGCAAACGGCCTGCTGCGCAGCGGGCGCAACGTGCTGGTGGTCGAGGTTGTCGGCGACCCGGTTCGGACCGGCTTTCTCGCGCCCATTCACGTCGGCGCGCACGAAACCCTGATGCGCGTCTACGAACAGCGTCGCGGGCTCACTGCCGTCGCATCACTGGCCATCACCACCCTGCTCGTCACCGTCGCCGTACTGATGTGCACGCTGTGGGCCATGCGCCGCGCGGCTACCGTCTATCTCTGGTTCGGACTTGGCGCAGGCGCCTGGGCGTTGCACAACTTCAACCTATTCGTCGTCCATCCGCCTATCCCTGCGGCAGCGTGGGAGTGGGCGTGGAACGTGACCATGGGCTGGCTGGTCATCTTCACCGTACTGTTCGCGCTTCGCTTTCTCGATCAACGCATGCCACGCCTGGAAAGCGCGCTGATCGTGTTCGGCATCGTCGGCAGTGCCGCGCTGGCTCTGATCGCCTGGTACGACCCGCGGATGCTGGCCTGGGTCGGACCTCACGTCTGGGACAGCGGCGTGCTTCTTCTGGGTGCGTTTCCGGTGTTCATCGTGCTTCGCCGGCTGGCGTTCTCGCCTGATCGCGAAGTCGGCTGGCTGCTGTTCGCCGGCTTCACCATGTTCATCTTCGGGGTGCACGACTGGCTCGTACTCACCGGACGCCTGCCGCGCATGAACGGACTTTTGATCCACTTCAGCGCACCGGTGGTCATGGTGGTGTTCGGCTACATCCTCGTCGGTCGGTTCGTGAACGCTCTGCGCGAATCGGAAGCGCTGAACGTCGAACTGGAGGCGCGTGTTGCCATCCGCGAGGCGCAGCTCGCCGCCAATCACGATCGCCTGCGTGCGCTGGAGCGCACGCAGGCGATCGCCGCCGAGCGCGAGCGACTGATGCGCGACATGCACGATGGTGTCGGTGGCAGCATCCTGGCCGCCCTCACTTTGGCGCAATCGCCCGCAACCGACGCCCGCCGCATCGAGGAGACGCTGCGTCATGCGCTGGACGACCTGCGACTGATGATCGACTCGCTGGATCCGGTGGATGGCGATCTGTGTGCGCTGCTGGCCATGTTTCGGAGCCGTACAGAACCGGTGCTGCGCGCGTCCGGGCTGCAGGCGAGCTGGCAGCTGGCGGACCTGACCCCGTGCCGCAACCTCTCTCCAGAGCGCTCGCTGCAGCTGCTGCGCATCGCGCAAGAAGCGGTGACCAATTCCGTGAAGCACGCCCGCGCAACGCGGTTGGAGGTGTCACTCGAGGCGACCACGGGCTCGAACGGCGAACCGCTGGCCCAGCTGCTGATTCGAGATGACGGCGGCGGCTTCGCGCCGGCACAGACGCATAGCGGTCGCGGCCTGTCGAACATGCAGCGTCGAGCCGCCAGCGCGAAGTTGAAAGTCCACGTGGAGTCCGGGGCACAGGGCACTGCCGTGCGCATCCTCATACCCATGGACTGAACGCACACGGCGACATCACCTGTTCCTGGCATGGAACTGCGCTGCAACGTGGGGTATGTATTGCGGATGCCAGTCCACGCGAGCTCCGGGTATGAGCGTCGCCGCCCGTCGCCGCGGCTTTGCGCGCTGCCGATCTTGACCGTGATCCTGCTGCTCGCGAGCGCGATCGGTGCGCCTCTGCGAGCGGCACCGCGTATCGACCGGGTGACTGCGTTGCCCAACGGCGAGATCGCGGTGTCCGGGTCGGCGTTCGGAGGCGCCTGTGCGACGTGCGAAGTGCAGGCCGACTACGGTATGGGCTGGCGCTACGCTCTGCAGGTCTCGAGTTGGACCGATACCCGCATCGTCGCCCGCCTGCCCGATCTGAATGCCGGGCTCGACGTTCAGATCAGTGTGCACGGCGCCACGGGCGTCAGCATGCCTGCACGTGCACGCGTGCAGCGCGAACGTGTGCCCGCCAGGGACCTGCGCGTGCCGGCGAGCGGCGCGGTGCCCGGCCTGCGCGTCTTCGGCCTCGCATCTGCCCTGAAGGTGGGCGACAGCGGAGAGGAGACCTACGACGTAAGCGCTGCGCTTCCCCGCTGCGGCGAGCGTGCACTGCTATTCGAAGAAGCTAGGCTGATCTTCGTGCGCGAGCGCTTCGCACACGCCATTATCGTCGCGGCACCGGCCGCGGGCTGCTCGACCTGCGGCCCGCTGCGCGTGCGCTGGTATCAGGAGCCGACCGGCTACTTCGAGCTTCAGGTTCACGTCTATCACCGTCGCATCGACGGCATCTGCCCGCAGCGCCAGCGCTACTGAACGGGCATGCCCAATTCATGGCATTGGCGGGGAATGTACCCGCTCATACCCTTGCGCTCGTCATCACGACATGACATGCGAGGTCAAGAACATGCGAATCGCTGGCTCGAGAATGGGGCAACACGCCGCACGCGGAGTGCTCGCCTCGCTGATGGCCGCGTTCGGGCTCGTGTCCGCGGCCGGCGCCGATGCGGTCGAGTGCAGCCTCGACGTCATGAAGGCTTACGAGACGGCCAAGTCAAGGGGATGGAAGTTCTCCTGCCCCGTGTCACCTGGTCTCGTGACGCATGGTTTCGTGACCTACCCGCCGTCGAGCATCGGCTGCACGTTCAAGACAGGCGCCGTCATACCACCGGGGCATCCCGCATTCGGTGGAGGACAGGCAGCGCTGATGCTGTTCGGCGGACAGGTCGGCACACCAGCGCTCAAGAACGGCTGGCAGTTCGTGCGCTATGAGATCAGCGGAGGACAGTTTCAGATACTGCCGCCCGCCTCCGCAATCGTGGCTGCCGGCGCCCTACTCAGCAAAGCCGGTCATACCTATAACTTCCGATTGACCGCCCTGGTTTTGAAGAAGAGCCCCGGGGACTGCAACAAGGCGGTTTCCCAGGCGTTCTGACGAACGCACGGCCGCTTCCTTCCTGACAAGCGTGAGAAGAAGACGATGCAGAAATCGACGACGATCGGCCTTGCCTCTGCGGCACTTGTGGGAGTGCTGACGACACATTTCGGACTGGTCGGGCCGGCATACACCGCGGACCCTGTTTCCAGCCAGCTTGCAGCGGAAATCGTTGCGCTCAAGTCGCGCATCGCGCAACTCGAGTCGCGCGCTTCGGCGACATCCGCACCTGCCCCGCGCAGCGCAGCCGACACGGCGCTGGCTTCCCTGCAGAGCGATGTCGATGCGATCAAGCAGGTGCTTCACATCGCGCCATCATCAGTGACACTTAAGACTTCCGGATCGCTCGTCCTTCAGGCGGGCGGCACCGCAACTCTGGAGGCAGGCGGTTCGATCCAGATCAAGGCCGCCTCCGGAGCCGAACTCGATGCAGCGAAGATCGAACTCCGATCGAAGGGAATGGCCTCGGTGCGCGGCGCGACTGTCTCGCTGAACAACGGCAGCAGACCGGTGGCGTTCCAAGGCGCCAAGACTGCAGGCAATCAGTCCTCCCAGCTCATCACGGAAGGCAGCGCGACGATCCTGGTTCCCTGACCCGCTGCCATGCGTGTCGTCATGAAGCATCGGCGCGCTGCCGCACTGGCACTTGCCGCGACTGTGCTGATCCCACGCGGCTCCAAGGCACAGGAGGAGTTGCCGGCCGAACCCCCCGCTGTCGAGTTCGACTCGGCTAGCCCTGCATTCTCGGGGCGCTGGGTACGTCCCTACGAGCCGCTGATCATCCGCTTGCGCACGCCGCCGCAGGGTGAGCTGCGCGTGTTCCTTGGAACGCTCGATGTCAGCGCCTTCGCGCGCCGACCGACGGCATCGGAACTGGTCGTCCAGCCGCTTCTCATGCCGCTGCCACCCGGCGAGTCGGTCCTGACGGTCTACGACGTCGCCAACGGCGGATGGCGCACGCTCGCGCAGCTCCCGCTGCGCGTGCTCACGCCGCGCGGATTCGAAGCGGTCACGGCGGCTCCCAGGCTCGATCTGAACGTGAAGGCACGCGTGGCCGAGGGAGGCAGTGACGACGCACCGCCGAGTGAACGCGGCACATACACGGATCTGGCTGGGCACGGAGCGTTCGGCGCCCAGTTCAGGCGCAACGAGCACGAGGTGGCGCTCGCGCTCAACGCGGTCGGCTCGACGTACCAGGGAGAGGCGTTGCGCGTAGGCGAGCTCGGCGACGAGGCGCCGAGGGTCGACCTCGCGGACTACCGCGTCGACTGGCGACGGCGCGGTGTGGCCGTAGGCGCGGGGCACTTGTCGCACGGCAATCACCCGTTGCTGCTCAGCGGATTCTCCAGCCGCGGACTGAGCGCTACCGTCCCGCTGCCGATCGGCATGGATATGTCGCTCGCGGCGCTCAACGGTACTGCGATCGTCGGCACCGACAACCTGCTCGGTCTGGCCGAGGCGGATCACCGGGTCTACGGCGTGACGCTGGGCAAGCAGGTGCTGCCCGAAGGTCTTGGCAACCTGCGCGTCGAACTGTCGTACATGTACGCGAAGGTCCAGGCACGCACGGCTTTCAATACCGGCGAGGTCCCCGATGCAGAGCGCAGCGACGGCTTCGGCCTGCGGCTGCTCGGACAGAGCGCCAGCGGCCGCCTGCGGCTGGATGCAGCCCTGGCGCGTTCGACCTACACCAATCCCGCCGATGTGCAGCTGGAGCAATCGGGAGAGATCAAGCGCGTGACGCCGGAGACGCGCACGGGGCACTTCGTGGATCTGGCCTACGACCTGCTGCAGGGATCGACAGTGCTGTCCCAGGCGCACCCGCTGCAGCTGACTTTCCAGTGGCGGCACGAGCGCATCGAACCGCTCTATCGCAGCCTGGGGGCATCGCTTGCCACGGACGTTCTGGCCGATCGCTTCGGGGTGGTCGCTGCCATGGCGGGCGCCCAGTTCTCTCTGCACCACTATCGCCGCGAGGACAACCTGGATGACATTGCGACGCTGTTGACCACCGGCGATCGCTCCTGGGAAGCGGCGCTAGCCCTGCCGCTGCCGACCTGGCTCGGTCGAGGCGCGCCGACGAGTCTGTGGCCGTCGCTCACCTTCGGCTACCGCCACATGCGCCAGCTCGCCCTGAACGCGCCACCGACCGATGCATCGGGCTTTGCTGCGACCCACCTGCCGGATCAACTCAATACTTCCTACGATGCAGCTGCGAGTTGGGCAGGAGGCCTCTGGAACGCTTCCTATGCCATCGCTTATGCGCTTCAGGACAATCGCCAGGTGGGCCGTGAGCGCGCCGACCTCACCAGCCTCACGCAACAGATCTCGCTCAGCCGCCGCCTGAGCACCACGCTGGGAGTGAATGGCGCGATCGGCGTGGGCCGCCAGTACAACAGGGAGTCGTCGCTGGTTCAGCGCAACGTGACGGCCACCCTCGGCGCCGACTGGCAGCCCAGTCAGCACTGGACACTTGCCGGCTCGGTCAGCGCGCAACGCGCTCGCGATTCCGAGGACGACCAGCGCAACGATGGCTGGGGTGTGCAGGCGCAAGTCACCCGCCAGATCGGCATCCGGGTACCTGGCGCCGGAGCGCCGCTACCGGTGCAGTTGTTCATCCGCGGCAGCGGCATCGTCAGCAAGGATCGCAACAACGTTTTCGATTTCGCGAGCGATGTTCGCCAATGGGGCATCGACCTGGGCGTGTCGATCTCGGCGTTCTGAGTGGAGGGATTCCGGCATGTCACTTCGATCTGTCCTGTTCGCACTGGCGATGACCATCGGCCACGCCCATGCCGTGACAGGCGTCAATCCGTTCGGCGTGAACGTCCGCTCCTCAGGTGCGACCAGCATCTTTCTCACCTTCCAGGCACTCGATACCGGCGAAGTCCCCGTGGAGGCATTCTGGTGCGGAGAACTGCAACCCGCTGTGATCGCGGGGAACATCGCGTTGCAGCTGCCCATACCGGTGCAGACGTCGAATCCATGCGTACCGGGGACGCTCTACGGGAGCCTGCCGCTGCGGCACGATAGATCGCGCACGAGCACCAGCGGCGCCTTCACCAATCTCACGGACGTCATGACCATTCCGGCGCAGGTTGCGCGTCGCGCCTATCAGGATGCGGAAGCGGGCAGCAACTCGGCGTTCTTCTACGTACGCCGCTTCAGTGGCGGCGCGGGCGGCGACAAGTACGTGGTGGTGACCTGCCGCATGGCGGGTGGCGGTGCGCGGGTCCCCTTCTCGTTGATCGACGTGCGCATGCACTTCGACACCTCCGGCGAGGCGCCCACGGTGCTGGTCGTTCCCCGCGGCACGATGCTACCGCCCTCGAGCGTGCGTCTGTTCTACAACGGTTCAGGGGTGCTGCGCGGCCGCTGGGAAGTCACGATGCCTGGCGATCCCGAACCCACCGACGAGGATCTGCTTACCGAAGGCACGCTGCCGGTGGAACGGCGTGCCCTGCAGCGACGGTACACGCTGATCGAACGATTCGAGCATTTCCTGCCTCCCGCCGGCCAGGTGACGCTGCCAGGGCCGGATCCGCGCCGCCTCCCCATCGTCGCGGACGGCGCCTACAAGATCCTGATGCGGGTGGAGGCCAGTACAGAGCGCGAAGCCGCCTCGAACACCGGTGGCGGCCGCATCGCCCAATCCGGCGGCGTTGCCGGCTTCCCGCTGCCGGTGCTGCGCTACCACGTCGGCGAGGCTGGTCAGTTGGCGGCACTGCAAGCCGATCCGCGAGGAGGCCTGCAACTGCTGCTTCCGCCTCCGGGTTCGCAGCTCCCCACGGAGGAGGAGGCGCGCTTCAGCTGGGTCGAGACGCCGCGCGCCGCTCTGTATCGGCTCGACGTGGAAGCCGATGGGGCCGCGGTCCTGTCTGCGATGGTGAAGCCGGGACCGGCCGGCTACGCGGCGCCACCCTGGCTGACGCGCGATCGCGCCGGCATGCAGATGCGCTGGCGGCTGGTCGCGCTGGATGAGAAGGGGCGCGCGCTCGAGAGTAGCGAGTGGCGAACGTTCGAAGTGCGCTGAGAGCGCGCAAGGGGGCGGGCATGACACGCCCGCATACGGAAACGAGCTGAATCGACATCACACTGGAGAACACAAATGCATCCATTCACTTCCTCACTTCGGCTCACCAGCATCGCGGTCATGAGTATTGCCGCTGCGCAGGCCATCGCGCAGAGTCCGGACCTGAGCATCTCCAATGCCGAGTTCATCGGCGGTGCGCGCGTCGGAACCTGCAACACCCTGCGCGTCACGGTGCGCAACACCTCGATGACCCCTGTCGCCACCGACTTCCCGGTCGCCTATGTCGTGGTACTCGAGGGACCGACTGCCTTCTCTGCAACGATGCATGGCGGCATCGGCGGAAACACGACGAAGTCCATGAGTTTCAGCAACGTTCAGTACTGGGGCCCCACCCTGCCCACAGGCGTCGTTGCGGACTACTCGGCAACCGCGGCGGTCGGCATGGTTGCGGAAAGCAACGAGAGCAACAACAGTATGAACTTCACCGCACCCAAGGCAGGCTATTGCTCGAAGCTGAGCGTAGGAGACTCCACGACACGAGAAGGCGACAAACTGACCTTCACCGTGTCGCTGGCACCGGCGAGCAGCGCGCCCGTCAGCGTGGACTACGTACTGAACAACGGCACCGCGAAGGGCGGATCGTCCTGCGGACGAGGCATCGACTTCGTGACCGCGCAAGGCACCCTGCAATTCGCCAAGGGCGAGACGAGCAAGCAGGTGCGGGTCGACACCTGCAGGGATGACGATGCCGAGGGCCTGGAGGGACTGACCATCGCATTGAGCCGCGCCGCAAACGCCGAGATCGCGAAGGGAACCGCCACCGGGACATTGACCGAGAGGAACGAACTGCTACCCGGACAATGACCGGCCGAGGCGAACACCTCGCCGTGCAGGACGACTCGCTCACTCATCCATGCGTCGGGTGCCAGGCGGACGATCGCCTCGCCAGCGCAATCGGGAGCCGCCATGATCCATCGCTCGAACGCAGTTACGCCGCTGATACTCTGCCTGCTTGCCTTCCTCTTGCCCGAGCCGACGTTCGCTGCAGAACTCAACGAGGCGACAACCCAACCTAAAACCCAGTTGCAGGTCACCCCCGGGCTGCAGGCCGGGGCGCCCACACTGAGCACCTTCAGCATCAATGAAGGCGCCAGCAAGACGGCGGATCGCACACTGCGGCTGGCCTGGACGTCGCAGGGTGCACCGACGCACTGGCGTGTGAGCACATCGGCGAGCTTTCCGAACACGCCGTGGAACCCACTGCCGCCATCGCAGACGTTCAAGTGGCTGATCGCGGAGGGCACGCCCGATGGCCCGGTGACGCTGCACATGCAGCTGCTGAACGACCACGGCCAGAGCGTCGTGAAGAGCGCGCAGATCGGGTACTTGGCGCCACCCAAGATCACTGCGATCGAGATCGCCTCCACCAACGACTTGAAGCTGCCATTCGCGGTACGCGTGAGCGCGACGTTCAGTGGCAAGGTCGATCGCTTTCGCGTCACGCAGAGCCAGATCATCGACTTCAAGGAGTGGATACCCGCCCCGGCGAGCGGCCCGTTGGTCACGACCCACTGGGTCACCGGCGTGGCGCCGAATGCCTCGGGCACGTTGTGGGTGCACGTGCAACGCGACAATGTCGGCCAGCACTCGACATCGAAGAGCTTCACCATCCCGATGCAGCGCGTCGACTACACCTGGAGCGGTAACCATGCACTGGACGTCTTCAAGCAGAAGTTTCAGCCGGTGATCAGCAAGCTGACGGCCGGCGACGGCGAGTGCACCCACAGCGTGGCCAGTGGCTGGGCGCATGCGCTGCGCGCCCAGGCAAAGGGCGGCGCCCTGCGCTGCCGTTTCGTGTTGTTCGGCGGCAAGAAGCTGGGCTACGGTTGGACGCTGAAGACCGCCAAGGTGTCGTACGGCGATGGAACCGGCAGTCCCTTGTCACCGCAGCTGATGCGTCCCGGCAGCGAATGTGCGATCAAGGAGCTGGTGACCGGAGGCAAGACACCGAAGGTGGCGATCGAAGTCTATTTCCCGAACATCACCGCAGTCGGTGAGTCCAACAGCGGTTGGACTTCATGCCAATTGGACTCGCTGACGTTGACGGGCCCGAGTGGCTGGCCATTCGGCTCTCCGACGGCTCAGCGCGAGACGCTGAACGAGGCGCTGACGGGCCACCCGGACACGTACCCGAACCTGCCTTGAGCGGCCGGTCGCGCTGAACGAGCAGAGGCGCACGCCGGAACGAAGTTGATGACGCGCCTTCGACGTGCCGCGAGAGAGCACTCGCTCAGAAGGCCTCGTTCAGCGCATTCGCGCAGTTGCCGGTGGGGTGCGTGAGCACCAGTTTTCGGAGGTTGTAGTTATAGGTGCGGTTCTGCTTGGGAGGTTCAGTCGTGCGGAAGTTCACTTGTGTCTTCGGGTAGTTGGTTTGTGCTTGCCACAACCCGCCGTAGATCTCGAACGACTTGACTGTCCAGCCGTTCTTGAGGTTGGGACGACTCAGCGCATCAGAAGTGTGCGAGAACAACCTCCCTTTTCCCAGACTGATCAGCTGCGGCGGCATGATGGACGGGGTCTTGAATACGCAACCGATTCCATCCGGAGGATAGGTGACGAAGCCGAATATCACTCCAGCCAGTTGAATACCCGGTTCGCACGAAAAGCTCCACCCACGCGGCTTGGCGATGTTGTATGCATCGAGCACATTGACTGTGCAGTCGACTGCGCTCGCAGGCGCAACCCAGCCAACGAGGCAAGGCAGCAGGAGTGTGCTGAGTCCGATTCTGTTCATCGCTTGTCCCGGTCGTGGTCAGTGGCGATGCGATTCTGGGTTGGCGGCAAGGCCCCGGCAATGCCATGAATGGGTGACGTGCAGATGCACGCGAGGCTTTCCGACGCGAGGCAGCGCAGCGTGCCCGCCGGACCCGTCTGCGTAGGCAGCCTGCTTCGGCTACTCTGCAAAGGACTCGACGAATCGTGCCGGCCTCGGCAGCGGGCACGCCAGTCGCCCTAACTCGTCGTCACGTTCGACACATGACTGACACCCGCACTGCCATTGACCCGGAACCGAGCCTGCATATCACGCGAATGCAGGATGCGACGCTACTGCGTCTCACCGGCGCGCTCGACGCCCTGCACGTCGAACGCGTGTGGGACGCAGCGCTCGCGGCGGTACAGCACGCGCCCGGTACGCCGGTCGTCGTCG
>CAYLTE010000131.1:0-11740 GCA_964386195.1 uncultured Burkholderiales bacterium
GTCACGACAGCGGGCAGCTTGATCGAGATCGTCTCGAGGCCGCCGTCGACTTCGCGGGTGACCTCGGCACTGCCATCGCCGATCTTGACCTTCGAGGCGAACGTCGCCTGCGGCCAGCCGAGCAACGCCGCCAGCATCTGGCCGGTCTGGTTGGAATCGTCGTCGATCGCCTGCTTGCCGAGAATGAGCAGCTGCGGCGATTCCTTTTTCACGATCGCTGCGAGGATCTTGGCCACAGCCAGCGGCTGCACCTCCGCGGCGCTCTCCACCAGGATCGCGCGGTCGGCGCCGATCGCGAGCGCGGTACGCAGCGTCTCCTGAGCCTGTGCCGGGCCGATGGACACGGCCACGATCTCCGTGACTACGCCGGCCTCCTTCAGCCGCACCGCCTCTTCGCAGGCGATCTCGTCGAACGGATTCATCGACATCTTGACATTGGCCGTTTCGACGCCGGAACCATCTGCCTTCACGCGCACCTTGACGTTGTAGTCCACCACGCGCTTGACCGGAACGAGTACTTTCATAAGTCGACCACTGGGAGGGGAATGCACGGATTTTACCGTAAGCGCAGCCGCCCCCCGCTTCCCGGCTGCGGGTCCGCACGCTGCCGTGTGGCGCAATGCATCGGGGAACCTTTACAACATCGGCGGGTTCCCATTCGGAGATCGCGCGAGCGCGCGACTCCGCGCAGTCGAGACACATCGAAGGGAGGACACACGCATGGCCTGGCATTTCCCCGTTTCACGCACTGTCGCCGCCACCGTGCTGGCACTCGCCACGCTGAGCGTGGCCGGTCCCGCCACGGCCCAGGAGATGGTGAGCATCCGCGGCAGCACGGTGAACATGCGCGCGGGGCCGGGAACGGACTCGGAGGTGCTGTGGGAACTGCAGCGCGGCTATCCGCTGCAAGTCGTCAAGCGCCAGGGCAACTGGCTGGAGGTACGCGACTTCGAGGACGATCGCGGCTGGGTCGCGCGCTCGCTGGTGGGCCGCGTGCCGCACATGATCGTCAAGGTCGACCGCGCGAACATCCGCAGCGGTCCCGGGGCGCGCTATCGCGTCGTCGGCAGTGCGGAGTACGGCGAGCTGCTGCGCACGCTGGAGCGACGCGCCGACTGGGTTCGCGTGCGCCGCGCGGCGGGCGAGATCGGCTGGGTCGCACGGCGTCTGCTGTGGGGCTGGTAGCGCGCGCCACCGCGCCGGCAGCGTAACCGGGCGGGCCGAGGGGCGACGCACCCGGACCCGGCTTCACGCCGTGCAGAAGGCGTGGACCACTCGCGCCCTGCCGGTGCGTCACCGGCCGTCGAGGTTGCGCGCCTGCTCGCGCAGCACGTTCTTCTGAATCTTGCCGGTCGAGGTCTTGGGGAGTGACCCGAACACCACCGTCTTCGGGCACTTGTAGTGGGCGAGACGCTCGCGGCAGTAGGCGATCAGATCCCCCGCCTCGATCGGCCGCGCGCCCTCCTTGAGCGTGACGAACGCACACGGCGTCTCGCCCCACTTCTCGTCGGTGCGCGCCACCACGGCCGCCTCCAGCACGTCGGGATGGCTGTACAGCACGTCCTCGACTTCGATGGTGGAGATGTTCTCACCGCCGGAGATGATAATGTCCTTCGAGCGATCCCTGATCTTCACGTACCCGTCGGGATGGACCACCGCGAGATCCCCGGTGTGGTACCAGCCGCCGCGGAACGCCTCCTCGGTGGCTTTCGGGTTCTTCAAGTAGCCCTTCATCGTGATGTTTCCGCGGAACAGGATCTCGCCCATCGTCTCGCCGTCGGCGGGGACCGGCACCAGCGTCTCGGGATCCGCGACGATCATGGCCTCCTGCAGCTCGTAGCTGACTCCCTGGCGACCGTTGCGCGCGGCCCGCTCCTGCACCGACAGCGCATCCCACTCGGGGTGCTTGGCGCACACGCTGGCCGGTCCGTAGACCTCCGTGAGTCCGTACACGTGAGTGAGGTCGAAGCCCATGCGCTCCATGCCCTCGATGACCGCCTGCGGCGGGGCCGCTCCGGCAATCATCCCGTGCACGCGGTGGCCGATGCCTGCCCGCAATTCGACGGGCGCGTTGATCAGCATGTTGTGCACGACCGGCGCCCCGCAGAAATGGGTCACGCCATGCGTGCGGATCAGATCGAACACGGCGCGCGCCTCCACTTTGCGCAGGCAAACGTTCGTGCCGGCAACCAGGGCCGTGGTCCACGGGAAGCACCAGCCGTTGCAGTGGAACATGGGCAGGGTCCACAGGTATACCGGAAAGTGCGGCATGGCCCAGGTGACGACGTTGTTCACCGCGTTGAGATACGCGCCGCGGTGATGCAGGACCACGCCCTTCGGGTTGCCCGTCGTCCCCGACGTGTAGTTGAGCGCGATCGCGTCCCACTCGTCCGGCGGCAGGTTCCACTCGAAGTTGGCGTCGCCGCTTGCCAGGAAGTCCTCGTAATCGGCCTCGCCCAGCCGCTCGCCGCCACTGCCAAGCGGATCGTCGATGTCGATCACCAGCGGACGCCTGCCCACCATCTGCAGCGCACGCCCGACCGTCTCGGACAGTTCGCGGTCGGTCATCAGGACTTTCGCCTCCCCGTGCTCGAGCATGAAGGCGATGGCTGCCGCATCCAGCCGCGTGTTCAGCGCGTTGAGCACCGCCCCGAGCATCGGCACGGCGAAGTGCGCCTCGAACATCGCGGGAATGTTCGGCGCCATCACGGCCACCGTGTCGTGGCGTCCTACGCCGTGGCGGGCGAGCGCAGAAGCCAGACGGCGACAGCGTCGATAGGTCTCGGCCCAGCTGGTGCGATGGGCGCCGTGCACCACTGCCGGCCGGTCGGGATACACCGCCGCGGTGCGCCGGAGGAAGGACAGCGGCGAGAGCGGGACGTAGTTCGCCTGATTCCTGTCCAGGCCAAGCGCGAAGGGATTGGCGGACATGTAGGAGTTCTCCTGAGCGTGGCGCCCGCGATTTCCGCCCTCGTGAGCGGAGATGCATGGGCGTTCTTCTTGCTTTGATGGGGCGGAGGGTCCGAGGGCCCTGATGATACTCGATGGCGTACCCCGCCGGAGCTCAGCGCTCCCGCCCACGCCGATCCCGAACCGATTGATTTCTGCCTGTTTTCACCTGGAATGGAGAAAGTGCTCGCGGTCGGTGCCGCAACCACCCGGTTGCATGCCCTAAAGGCCGCACCACAAGAAGCCGTCCTGCCCCAGGCGACCCAGCCACCCTCCGGCAATGCCATGTGCCCGGTGCTGTGCCTGGAGATGGTGGACTTCTCGCGCAAGCCCGTTGCCGACCAGCTCGTCCTGCGCGAGCGCTTCAACGGCCGCCTCGCACGTGCGCTGGAACAGGTGCCCCTGCTCGATCGCATGGTGCTGGAAACGGGCGAAGGCGTGGCCATCACGTTCCTCGGCGGACCGGAGGCGGCCCTGCACGTCGCCCTGCGCTTCGCGCATTCGCTGCACCCGGCCTCCGGGTCGGCCGATCCGCTCCAGGTGCGCGCCGGCATCAACATCGGACCGGTCCGCCTCACGCGCGACGCAGGCGGCCATCCCCTCGTCCTAGGCGACGGGATCAATGTCGCCCAGCGCCTGCTCGGATTCGCCGCGCCAGGGCAGTTCCTGGCATCGCGCGCCTATCACGAGGCACTGTGCCAGCGCGCTCCCGCGCACAAGGGCCTGTTCCTGTACCAGGGC
The DNA here is from genome assembly GCA_964386195.1 of uncultured Burkholderiales bacterium. Classification (GTDB taxonomy): domain Bacteria; phylum Pseudomonadota; class Gammaproteobacteria; order Burkholderiales; family SHXO01; genus SHXO01. The sequence continues at coordinate 3,691 of CAYLTE010000131.1, forward strand.
TCGCGCACCGATACCCACGTGCGCGAGCACGAGGTCTACGAACTGGATGCACAGGCAGTCTCGCGCGAAGACGTGCCAGCGCCGGCAATCGCGCAATCCGCCACCAGTGCAGTTCCACAGCCCGCCACCCAGCCACCGGCCGGCGGCCGCCGCCGGCTTGCGCTGGCGGGAGCCGCCGTCTCGGCAGCGCTGCTGTTCGCCGCCGTGCTCGTGCGCGTCCTTCCCGGGAGCAGTGAGGACACGGCTGGCGCAGCCCCGCGGACCGATGCGCAGCGCAGTCCGCTGGAGCGGCCGCTGCAACTGAGCCAGAAGGCCCTGCTGCCCACGCCTGCGGCGCTGCGGACCGACAATGCACCCGACGATGCACCCGGCGATGCACCCGGCGCGCACGCATCCCCCGAACCCGTGGTCACCGCGACCTCGGCGCCGTCGGAGACACCGGCCGATCGTACGGCCTCCGCGGATCCGGTGGCGGCGCAGCCACCTGCGCGCGGCGCTGCGGCCACCACGCAGGCGCTGCCGCGCCCTGCGCCGAAGGCACGTCCGACACCCCGGCCCGCCTGGCAAGGCACCTCGCCGCGCAGTCCCGCCGTTCCGGCGCAGGCTCTGCCCCCCAGCGAGCCCGTCGCAGCGAGCGCATCGACGCCTCCTCTGCCGGCGGAAGCCGCCGAGCGGCAGGCGCCCGTGGATGCCTGGAAAGCCCTGCCGACGATTTCGTTGCCGGTCCCAGCCAGCCCGAAGAAGCCGCCTACCGCCCTCGTGCTGCTCGCCGTATCCCCGTGGGGCGAGGTGTTCGTCGACGGCAAGTCGATGGGCGTGAGCCCGCCGCTCCGGGAGCTCGAACTGCCCCAGGGCAAGCACAGAATCGTGGTGCGCAATTCGGACTTCAAGCCCTACGACGAGGAAATCGAGCTGGGCTCCAACGAAACCATGCGCATCAAGCACAAGTTCGTCCGACGCTAGGCCCGCTCATGTTTCGCCTGACTCTCGCCCTCCTCCTCGTCTGCCTCGGCGGCTGCAGCACCAGCGTCGTGCAGGAGTTTCCGCTGACCAAGTTCAAGGCCGAGGCCGCCCTCGACCGGGGGATACGGGAATACGACAACGGTGAGTACCGGGTCGCCGCACGCACCATCCAGGGCGCGCTCGATGCGGGGCTGACCTCGCGTTCGCAGGGACGCGCGCACAAGTACCTGGCGTTCATCCACTGTGTCGCGGGCGAGCAGACCGCCTGCCGCGATCAGTTCCGCCTCGCGTTCAAGGCCGATCCGCGCCTGGAGCTCAAGCCCGAGGAGAGCGGCCATCCCATCTGGGATCCGGTGTTCCGTAACGTGAAACTGGAGATGGCGAAGAAGTGAACGCGCCGGTTCACAGCGCACAGGCAGTCCAGCAGCTGGGGCGCTACGAACTGCTCTCGGAGCTCGGGCAGGGCGCCATGGGAGTGGTGTATCGCGCGCGCGATCCCGTGCTCGATCGCGTCGTCGCGATCAAGACGATCAACCTGACCCTGCCCAAGGACGAACTGCCCGAGTACGAAGGACGCTTCTATCAGGAAGCACGCGCGGCCGGCGGCCTCAATCACCCGAACATCGTCACCATCTACGACATCGGCAAGAGCGACAAAGTCGCCTACATGGCGATGGAACTGCTCGAGGGCGAGGAACTGCGCTCGATCCTCGCGCACCGGGAGCCGCTGCCGGTGCTCCTCGCACTCGACATCGGCATCCAGGTCGCCGAGGCGCTGGCCTACGCGCACGAACGCCAGGTCGTGCACCGCGACATCAAGCCCGCCAACATCATGATCGTGCGCGACGGGCTGGTGAAGCTCACCGACTTCGGCATCGCGCGGATGCGCACGAACGAAGTGAAGACGATGACCGGCATGATCCTGGGCTCGCCCAAGTACATGGCGCCGGAACAGGTCGTCGGCAAGCGCGTCGATCACCGCGCCGACATCTTCTCGCTCGGCGTGGTGCTCTACGAGATGCTCACCGGAGAAGCGCCCTTCGTCGCCGACAGCGTGCACGGCATCCTCTACCAGGTCCTCAACCACACGCCCTCGGCGCCCAGCGCGAAGAACCCGCAGTCGCCACCCTTGCTCGACCTGATCGTGGCCAAGGCGCTCGCCAAGAACCTGGACCAGCGCTACGACAACGCCAAGGACCTCGCGCAGGACCTGCGCCAGTGCAAGGACATGCTGGCCATGCATCCAGCAGCGCCGGAACTGCCCCCGGGTGCGTCACACGCGCCGGCAGGAGGCGCCCCCCGCCTCCTCGTGCCCGGCGCCGGCGAGCGAACAGGCGGGCTGGGACTGTCCAAGACCTTCGATTCTCACGAGGCGACCTTGCGCCTGGCGGCACTGTCCGGGGCAGAACCGGATGCGGCGGAGCTCACCCAGCGTCTCGAGCCGCAGGCGGCGCCTGCGCGCCCCCCAGCACAGCCCGCGGCGACCGACGCCCCAGGGCGCGAGACGCTTTACCTGTGGCTGGCGAGCGCACTTGCCGCAGTCGCGGCCGTAGCGCTGCTTCTGGCGCGCTGAGCGCGCGGCTTCAGCGCTCGGAGGCCCGCGCCACCGCCTCCTCCACACGCTCGACGCCGAGCGTCTCCATTCCCTCGATCGGACTCTTCGGCTCGTTCGCGCGTGGAATCATCGCGCGCGTGAAGCCGAGCTTGGCCGCTTCGCGCAAACGCTCCTGTCCACGCTGCACGGGGCGCACCTCGCCGGCGAGCCCGACTTCGCCGAACACCACCAGCCCGGCGGGCAGCGGACGATTGCGCAGCGAGGACACGATGGCCAGCAGGATGGCCAGATCCGCGGCCGGCTCGTCGATCTTCACGCCGCCCACGGCGTTCACGAACACGTCCTGGTCGAACGCCGCCACGCCGGCGTGACGATGCAGCACCGCGAGCAGCAGCGCCAGGCGGTTCTGCTCGAGACCAACGCTGAGGCGGCGCGGGTTGGGCGCATGCGCATCGTCGACCAGCGCCTGGATCTCAACCAGCAGCGGTCGCGTGCCTTCCTGGGTCACCAGCACGCACGACCCCGGCACCTCGCTGCCGTGGCGAGAGAGGAACAGCGCCGACGGATTGCTCACGCCGCGCAGACCGCGGTCGGTCATCGCAAACACGCCCAGTTCGTTGACCGCGCCGAAGCGGTTCTTGATCGCTCGCACCAGGCGGAAGCTGGAGTGGGTGTCGCCTTCGAAGTAGAGCACGCTGTCGACGATGTGCTCGAGCACGCGCGGACCGGCGATCGCCCCCTCCTTGGTGACGTGGCCGACCAGCAGCACGCTCACACCCGCCGTCTTGGCAAAACGCGTGAGTTGCGCCGCGCACTCGCGCACCTGCGCCACGCTGCCCGGCGCGGACTGCAACGCCTCCGAGTACACCGTCTGGATCGAATCGATCACGACCACTTCCGGCTTCTCCACCGCCAGGGCGGCCAGCACCTTCTCCAGCTGGATTTCGGCGAGCACGCGTACCCCGGCGGTCTGCAAACCGAGGCGTCGTGCGCGCAGCGCGACCTGCTGCGTGGATTCCTCGCCGCTCACGTAGAGCGTGCGGCAGGCCGGCGCGAGCTGCGCGAGCGCCTCCAGAAGAAGCGTCGACTTGCCGATCCCCGGATCGCCGCCAAGCAGCACCACGGCACCGGGCACCAGGCCGCCACCCAGGACGCGATCGAGTTCGCCGATCCCGGTCTCTCGCCGCGGCGATTCGGCCGCATCGACCTCGCCCAGCACCTGGACCGAGCTGGCCTGCGCGAGTCCCTGGTAGCGCGGTGCGCTGCGCTCGGCAACCGTTTCCACCAGGGTGTTCCAGGCGCTGCAGTGCGGGCACTGCCCCTGCCACTTGGGTGCCTGCCCTCCGCATTCGGTGCAGGTGTACAGCGTCTTCGACCGGGCCATCAGTCGATCTCCTCGACCGGCACGCGCGGCGCGAGCGCGCACAGCAGTTCATAGGGAATGGTCTCGGCGGCGGCGGCGATCTCCTCCACAGGCAGGCCCTCTCCCCACAACACCGCAGGCGTGCCGACCGCTGCATCGGGGACCTCGCTCACGTCCACGCACAGCATGTCCATCGACACGCGCCCGATCAACGGCACGCGCCGGCCCGCGACCACGACCGGCGTGCCCGTCGGCGCATGCCGCGGATAGCCGTCGGCATAGCCGCAGGCAACCACGGCCATGCGCAACGGGCGTTGCGCCGTGTACGTGCCGCCGTATCCCACGCGCTCGCCCGTCGCGAGATCGCGTACCGCGATGAGCCGGCTTTCGAGCGTGAGCGCCGGGCGCAAACCGATGTCGGCAGCGCTGCGCTCCTGCAGCGGCGAGGCCCCGTAGAGCATGAGCCCGATGCGCGCCCACCCGCGCGCGGCATGCGGGTGGCGCAGCAGCGTGGCGGAATTGGCCAGCGACACCGGCATGTCCAGCCCGTGCGCCGCCGCATCGAAGCGCTGCAGTTGCCAGCCGATGCCCAGTTCGTCGTCCGCATTGGCGAAGTGCGTCATCAAGGTGATCTCGCCGACCTGCCGCACACCGCGCAGGCGCGCGAGCAGGTCTGGAAGCCGCACCGGATCGAAGCCGAGCCGGTTCATGCCGCTGTTTAGCTTGAGGAAGACCGCGATCCGCTCGACGTTGCGCGAGCCCAGCAGCATCTGCATCTGCTCCTCGCAGTGCACGACCACGCACAGCCGTTCACGGGCGATGACCGGCAACTCAGCCGCGTCGAAGAACCCCTCGAGCAGGAGGATGGGCTGGACGAATCCGGCGTTACGCAGACACACCGCGGCGGCAAGGTCGAGCACCGCGAAGCCGTCGGCGTCGCGCAGCGCGTGCGCGGCGCGCAGCAGGCCGTGCCCGTACGCATTGGCCTTGATCACGGCCATCTGGCGCGCCGCGGGCGCGAGACGGCGCGCGAGCGCGAGGTTCTCGCGCAGGGAGGCAGGACGGATGGTGGCGCGGATCGGGCGCGTCATGGCAGCACAGGCAAGGAGATTCGGGCAAGCGCGAGAGTGTGCCAATGCGACCGGCGCTGCGCAATGCGCATCGGCGGCTTCGCGCTCCCGGCCTCGACGCGGGCGCGCGTCGTGGTATAAAGGCGCGCCCTCGCCGCCCGCCTCCACGGCACAGCGCCGTCCGGCGACTTCCTTCCGCTTCGATGAATCGCGGCTTCTACATCATCCTCGCGGCGCAGTTCTTCTCCGCGCTGGCGGACAACGCGCTGCTGTTCGCTGCCATCGCCATGCTCAAGACCCTGGCGCCGGAGTGCGCGCGCGCCTCGGGCGAGTGCTGGCAGACGCCGGTCCTGCAGCAGTTCTTCGTGTTCGCCTACATCGTCCTGGCGCCCTTCGTCGGGCCGTTCGCCGACGCGCTGCCCAAGGGCCGCGTGATGTTCATCAGCAACACGGTCAAGCTGGTCGGCTGCCTGTGCATGCTGCTCGGCCTGCACCCGCTGTTCGCCTACGGGGTGGTCGGCATCGGGGCGGCCATGTATTCGCCCGCCAAGTACGGCATCCTCACCGAGTACCTCCCGCCCGACAAGCTGGTGGTGGCCAACGGCTGGATGGAGGGACTGACCGTCGCCGCGATCATCCTCGGCGCGATCCTGGGCGGCTTCATGCTCGGCCCGGTGTTCGCCCCCGCCGTGCTCGCACAGCTTCCCAGCACGCCTGAGGCAATGGAGTTCAAGCCGCTCGTGGCCATCGGTGCGATCCTGCTGCTGTACCTGCTGGCGGCCGTGGTCAACCTGTACATTCCCCGCGTGGCGATCGATCACGCGCTGCCGCGCAAGACGCTCGGCTACATCCTCCACGACTTCGGGCACAGCTTCCGCCTGCTGTGGCGCGATCCGCTGGGGCAGGTATCGCTTGCGGTGACCACCCTGTTCTGGGGTGCAGGGGCGACGCTTCGGCTGATCATCCTCCCCTGGGCCGCGCTGGCGCTCAAGTTCGACACCGAACGGGCCACGCAGCTGACGGCGGTCGTGGCCGTAGGGATCGCCATCGGCTCGGTGCTGGCGGCACGGTTCGTCGCGCTGAACCGGGCGGTGCGCGTGTTGCCCGTGGGCATCGTGATGGGGTTTTGCGTGATCGCGATGGTGTTCGTGGAGAGCTGGCAGCCCGCAGTCGCCATCCTGATCCTGATCGGCGTGCTCGGCGGATTCTTCGTCGTCCCGATGAACGCGCTGCTCCAGCACCGCGGCCACCTGCTGATGGGCGCGGGGCATTCCATCGCGGTGCAGAACTTCAACGAGAACCTGAGCATCCTCGTGCTGCTGGGTGCCTACACGCTGATGATCGAAGCCAATCTCTCGATTCAGACGATCGGCGTGCTGTTCGGACTGCTGCTCTCGTCGGTGATGTACGTGCTGTGGCGCCGGCACCGCCACGACCAGGACGCCGGACAGACCTGACGGCTCGATGCCGCGCGCAGGTCAGAGAATCGCCGGCCGGTCAGGCAGTTCGTTGACGTCCGTCGGTCGCCGCGGGAAGTGCGCGCGCAGCGCCTCGCCGACCTCCTCCACGCCCTTGAGCACCGCGCGCTCGAACTCCCCGGCGCGAAACAGCGCCTCCATGCGCCGCGCGATCGCCTCCCACCCTGCCGGACCCACGTGTGCATGGATGCCGCGGTCGCCGACGATCTCGAAATCCTTGTCCGCGAGCAGGACGTAGATCAGCACGCCATTGTTCTCGGCCGTGTCCCACACACGCAGGTCGGAGAAGACCTGCACCGCCCGATCGCGCGCGCTCACCCCGCGCAGCAGGTCCGCAGGATCGAGCGCGGCCTCGACTGCGAAGCGCAGTTCGCCGCGGTGCGAGGCTTCGCTCGCCTCGATCGCCTGCTGCACGCGGCTCAGGGCGAGCTCGGGCAGCACCCGCGCGACCGCGCCGCGACTCGTGATCAGATGCGCGAAGAAGCGCCGCATGTCCATGGCGTTCACCAGCGCCCCGAGGCGCCGCCGCCGCCGAAGCCGCCGCCCCCACCGCCCCAGCCGCCGCCCCCGCTCCAGCCACCGCCCCCGATGCCTCCGCCGCCGAATCCTCCGGGCGGCCGCCAGCCGCCGCGGGTGGCCCGTCCGGTCCGAGCCGCGGTTCCGCTCACCAGCGTGGAGACGAAGCCGACGAAGGCAACCACCGCAGCCAGGGCCAGGGACGCCGCGAGCATCCAGGCAATCGCGCCTGCTGCGCCGCCGATCACCGCGGCCGCGGGCAGGCGTCCGATGATCGCGCGCAGAACGTTGCCGACCACGAAGACGAGAACGAGCACGATCACGAACAGCGCTTCGAGCCCGACCGGCGCACGCTCCGGCGATGGTCTTGCCTCGGGCTCGGGAAGCGGCTCTCCGTCCACGACCCGGATCATGGCGTCGACGCCTGCCTCGATCCCGCCGGCGAAGTCGCCGCTCTTGAAGTGCGGCACGACGATGTCCTCGACGATGCGGTTCGTCACCAGGTCGGACAGTGCGCCTTCCAGCCCGTAGCCGACCTCGATGCGCAGTGCGCGATCCTGCATCGCCACCAGCAGCAGGGCGCCATCGTCCACACCTTTGCGGCCGAGCCTCCACTGCTCGACCACGCGCATCGAGTACTGCTCGATGCTCTCGGGCTGCGTCGTCGGAACGATCAGAACCGCGATCTGGCTGCCCTTGCGCGTCTCGAACTCGGCGAGACGGCGCTCGAGCGCCTCGCGCTGCGCCGGCGCGAGGGTTTCGGTGAGATCGGTGACGCGGCCGGCGAGCGAGGGCACCGGCGCCTGGGCGAGGGAGGGCAGGCACGTGAGCAGCAACACCCACAGCCAGTGCCGCAGGAGTGACGATGCACGCATGCTGCGCGCCTCCGCCGGCTCAGGGCCGGCCGGGTGCCGGTGACGGCGAACCGTTGCCGAAGTCCACCGCAGGCGGCCGGGAGATCTCGGCCTCGTTCTCGACCGAGAAGTTCTCGCGCGGCTCATAGCTGAACACCATCGCGGTGAGGTTGACGGGAAACTGCCGGATGGTGGTGTTGTACTGCTGCACCGTCTCGATGTATCGCTTGCGCGCCACCGCGATGCGGTTC
>CAYLTE010000132.1:0-11735 GCA_964386195.1 uncultured Burkholderiales bacterium
CTCTGGTTCGGGCGCATGATGGCGGACCAACGACCACAAACGAGGAGGAGCCATGTCCATCCGACCCGCAATCCGAGCCATCGCACTGCTCGCCTGCATGGGCCTGACGCTTCCCTCCTTCGCGGCCAAGCTGCAGGGCGATTACGAACAGGTCGGCACGAGCCTCTTCGAGAAGCTGAGCTTCCGTTCGGGCAGCAAGGTGCACGTGACGTTCATGGGCATGACCAAGGTCGGCACCTTCGAGGTGGACGGCAAGGAAGTGCTCATCACGATCGGAAACGAAACCAACGTATTCACCATCGACGACAAGGGATGCGTCGTCGGCGGCGGGCCGCTCGGCACCTACTGCAAGGGCGGCGCGAAAGCAGCGTCAGCGGGCGCGAAGAAGCAGGCGCAGGAAACCGCGAAGACAAAGCCCACTGCGTTGTCGGGAAAGTACAGGGCGGGCGACGAGAAGGTGCACCTCACGCTCGATTTCATGCCCAAGGGCAAGGTACGTATCCTGGTCGGCGGGTCGCAGACGCCGGCGGATGCACGCGATGCGACCTACACGGTCGATGGCGACAGGGTCACGGTCGCCGACCCGGAGGGCGGCCCGCCGCTGGTGCTCACGCGCAATGGCAGCGCGCTGGAAGGGTCTCCGGAGGGCGAGGTGATGAAGATGAAGTTCGTGAAGCAATAGAACGGCCATCCAGTGAGCGGGACACAAGTTTCCCTTGTATTCGGCCGTGAAAAGGCGCAGCCTCTTCTCATCGGTTCAATCGGCTTCGCAGATTCCCCAGGGCCGAGTGGTCTCGGCCGACTTGCGTTGTCTGGGGTAGACAGGAGGTCCATCATGAAGCCATCTCGAGAGCCTTACGGCAGGCGCGCCTGCGCATTCACCGACGGATTCACGCTCACCTATCCGCCCGAGTCGGGATCCGGAGAGGCACATCCGCGGGTGCTTCGGTTCGAGAACAACTGGTGCGCGCACTTTGCGCCGCAGCCGTCCTCGCGAGCGAGCGCACATCGCGGCAGTTCGTCGCATCGCGGTGAGGACCCGCTGATCAAACTCAAAGGGTGGCGATGAACGCGCTGCAGACGCAAGGATGGTGATCCGGTTCAGCGCGCCGAATCGCGGGAACCGCAACTCGGACACGTTCAAGCGCCAGGCAGAGCAGTGGCGCCACGCCTATACGCAGGCGACAACGCTCGCGGAGTCATACCCCAAGGTCGAGGAGCTGCTCATCGCCTCCTCGTTCACCGATCCGATCAACCTCGGGCATTACTCCGCGCGCCAGCACAGCATCTTTCCCGCTGCCAAGGCGTTCTTCGGGCTTCCGTGCCCACGCACGCTCTGCCTGAAAGGCGGCTTTCATCTCGACGAGATCGTGAGGAGACTGCTGAAGTCGGGTGAGACCAGCGCCACCGGCTCACTGGTATGTGCGGGGCACATGGAACCCCAGGACGCCCAGCCGGTCCCTTGCGGACTGCGCATGGACTATCGCATCGACGTTCGCTACGCAGCCAAGCCGAAGCGGTGAAACAGCGCGGGCCCTCGAGGGGCCCGCGTCATCGTCCTGCATGCAGCGTCGCTCAGGCGCGACCCGACTTGCCTTCGAATGCCATTGCCTGGCGGGTGGATTCCATCGGTGCGGGCAGATCCTTCGCGTAGACGCTGCTGCGTCCCTGCCCCGCGGGCATGGCCTTCGCTGACATCCTCACGTTCGCACCGGGCTGCGCGTACACGCTGTCACGGCCGGCGGCGAAGGTGTTGGCAGAAGCGGCGATCGCTGCAACGAACAAAATGGCTTTGGCGTTCATGGTCATCTCCTGAGGTGGTTGAGTGGGTGTTTCCGTCCGAACCGACTGTCGCGTCCGTGTTCAGCACGGTTCCCACTCTACGCACCTCAGGTAACCCACCATTGTCGCGAGCGAAACAGTTTGTAAGCGCGTGTAACCGGGACGTTTCGGCTCAGCGTTGGTGCCGATCGCGGGCTAACCCTGGTCGGGTGGAAGCAGGATCGACTCCACGCGGCACCCGACGGCCCGCACCGCAAGCCGCAGCTGCTGCGGGACCACCCGGGTCGGATCGAACAGCACGCGCGCGCTGGGTTCGCTGTCCGACACCTCCACGCTTCTGACTCCCTGGATCGACTCCAGGGCACTGCGCACACTCGTTCTTCTCATGGCGCCGTCGAGGCCGCCGATACGCAGCGAGGCGGCCTCGCACGCGCGTTCTCTCAACATGGTCATGGGTCCCCTCCAAGGCACTGCCTGCTGTAGAAACGACACGCACACCCAAGCGGGTGTGCCGCGCTACTGTATGTAATCGAAGTATCGTTGCACGCGCGTGAACCGCGCGCATTGACGCAGCGCAAGCCCTGTGCAAGCGACGCACCCGGCCGCCGCACGCAGGCGCGCAGCAGGGTGGTGAGTCACCAAGCGACCGCACACTCGTCCGGTGTCATTTCGAGCGCAGCGTGGGCGCAGCGAGAAATCCTCGCCTTGGGCGCAACAAGGCATGGATCCCTCTCCTTCGGTTCGGGGTGACATGAAAAGCCCGAACAGCAGCAGTACATCCGTCCTGCACCAATACAGGGATCTTTCGGCCAGACAGAACCCGCCCATGTCCAGATTCTGCCCCGATGTTGACCATGTCCGCGCGGGCCTCGTAGACTGCGCGCATCTCACCGGGAATCACCCCATGTCCATCAAGGATAAGACCGACAACGAACTGCGCTACCCCATCGGCGTGGTCGCCCGGCGCACCGGCATTCATCCGGAAACCATCCGCATCTGGGAGCGCCGCTACGCGGTCGTCTCGCCGGACACTTCGGCCAGCGGGCGCAGGCTGTACTCCGAGGACGACGTGCGGCGCCTCGAACTGGTGAAGAAGCTCGTCGATGCGGGCAATCCCATCGGGCGGGTCGCGAGGTTGCCGACCGCAACGCTGCTCTCGCAGTTGGGGAAGCGGCCGGCGGCGCAGGACGCCAGCCCGATCGGTCGCCTCTGCCGCGTGATCGCGATCGGCGAGACGCTGCCCGCCCGCCTGGAGTACGACCGCCCGCAGATGCCCGGCATCGAACTCGTCGCGAGCTGGCGCCAGCCTGATCATGCACGGCGGGACGAGCGAGCGGGTGCACCCGATGTGGTGGTGGTGGAAAGCGCAGGCGTCCAGGCCGATTCGCTCACCGAGATCGAGATCCTGCGCGCGCGCCTGGGCGCGCGGGCCGCAGTGCTCGTCTACGGATTCGGTGCGCGGCGCCTGCTCGATGAACTGGAGCGGGAAGGGGTGCAGTGCCTGCAGGCACCGGTCTCAGCCGCGCAGTTGCGCCGGGCCTGCCTGTCGGCCTGCAGCGCGGGCGCGATAGCGGCCGTTCCACCCGCACCCGCGGAGGGAGAGCGGCGCTTCGATCCGGACCAGCTTGCGCGCATCGCCTCGCTGGCTCCGACACTGGCATGCGAGTGTCCCCGTCATCTCGCCGACCTCATCGCCAGCCTGGCCGCGTTCGAGGCCTACAGCAGCGAGTGCCAGGTGAACAAGCCCGCCGACGCGAAGATCCACGCGCTGCTGAAGAACCGCGCGGGTGCCGCGCGGGCGTTGCTGGAAACCGCACTGGCGGAAGTGTTGCAACTGGAAGGCATCGCGGTCTAGCTTCGCAGCGCCGCTTCAGGCGCTGCCCGATGCAATGACGTCGGCACATCGGGGCCGGGAACGCCACTTGCATGGAGACGCCACGCACGCGCGGCGCACGTGGTGGCGACTGCCTCCCGCTCACACCGGTTCGCATCGCGCGCGCAATTCCCCGGGAGATGCCCGGTATCGACCAACGGAGACCCAACCATGAAGAAAACCTTGATCGCCATCGCACTGTCGCTGTTTGCCGGCACCGCATTCGCCGCCGATACGAAAGGCGAGTTCAACAACGAATGCGCATACGGCATGTCGATGGGCAAGCACGTGAAGACCGACTGCTCGGTCAGCGAACAAATCGGCGGCAAGACCTATTGCTTCAGCAGCGAGGAAGCCAAGAGCAAGTTCATGTCCGATGCCGAAGCCAATCTGGAGAAGGCCGAGGAGCAGTTCGGCCGGATGTGATCGGCCTGAGTCAGCGCGCTCCTTCCTGCGCCTGACGTTGTAAGCTACGCGCCTCCTGCTCGACTCGTCGGCTACAGCCGACAGGAGGTGCGTAGTGGTTCGCTCTCTCTTTCTCGTCGTCGCTGTTGCCGCGTCCGCGCTCCTCGGTGCGCCGATGCTGTATGCGCTGGACGACCTGCAGTATCAACGGCGCGCCAATCGCTTCGAAGGAATCAAGCCCAAACCGGTGTCGGGCTTCGACGTCGAACTGCTCGCCGCCCAGATCGACTACCGCGAGAATCTTCCCAGCCTTGGCGAGCGTCTTCGCGCGCGCTTCTATCTCGACCGGCAGCGCCCGGTCAGCTTGGTGGTACGCGAGCTCGACTACAAGCACTACTACTGGCTCGACCGTGTGGAGCCGGACGAACCCTGGCGCGCCGGTTTCGGCAATGTCTTCGAGTGGCCGACGCAGGAGGTGCTCAAGCAACTGCGCGATCTACAGCCCTACGACCTGGGAATCGTGGTGCGGCTGGACAAGGCGACGCCGAGCGCGGACGAATCCGTTGCGCCCGTGGTGCTGTATCAGTCCAGCCCCCCGGCGTCGGCGAAGTCGTACGTGTTCTACTTCCGGCTGCGCGAGGAGTCGGTGGTGAAGGCGTCGATCTACCCGGAATCCGGTCAGCAGGCGATCTTCACCCAGAACGTCGGACGGCAGGCTGGCGGGCGGCCGTTCTCGGTCAAGTGGAAGACCGAGAATGCACCGGCCGGGCGCTATCGCCTGGTGCTGCGCGGATTCGTGAGCAGCACGAACGACCCGATCGTGCAGGTCGTGCGCTTTTACCATCAGCCGAAGGTCGGGGGATAGCGCGGCGCTCCTTCCGCGGATATCGTCGTACCCGCCGCCCTACTCCACCACCTCCAGCTTCCCGCCACTGTCTGCGCGCTCGCGCTTCACGCGCTCGATCAACTCCATCGCCGTGGCATCCTTGAACGACACGCGCGACAGGTCGAGCGACGTCATCGCCCGCGGATGCGCGTGCAGGTGCTTCGCCAGCGGATCGAGCGAGGCGTAGAACAGATTGCCGGTCACCTTGACGTGTTCGGTCTCGCCCGCGTGCGAGATCGCCAGCCGCACCTTCGACGCACTCGCGACGAAGAAGATCACCGAGGCCACCACCGCCACCAGGATGCCGGTCTCCAGCCCGATGAACAGCACGGCGAACAACGTGATTGCGAACACCGGCCCGTCCACCCGGTTGAGCATCGGACGGATCTCGCGCAGCTGGATCATGCCGATTCCCACCAGCATCATCACGCCGGCCACGACCGCCATCGGGAGGTAGGTGAGTACCGGCCCGAGCAGCAACGCGAGCAGTACGACGGCGATCGCGGCGACCAGCCCGGACAGCGGCGTGCGTGCGCCCATCTCCAGCGCCACCGCGGTGCGGTTGAAGCTGCCCGATCCGGCAAAGCTGGAGAAGAACGGCCCGAGCGCATTGGACATGCCCTGCGCGAACACTTCCTTGTGCAGATCGAGATTCGGTGAAACCGTCGCCTTCAGGTCGCGCGCGATGACGAGCGACTGCGCGAGTCCGAGGACGGCGATGGCGATGCCCGCCCCGATCGCGTGCTCGAGGAACAGCCAGTGCGGCGGTCCGAGCACGGGCAGTTGCAGCGGCAAGGCCGCGATCGTGATGTGGCCGAGCAGTTCCAGGTCGGATGCGACCGGACCGATCCAGCCGTAGATCGCCCCACCGACCGCGCTGCCGATCAGCACGCCGAGCACGATGTAGCTGCGCCGCCAGCGCTCGCGCAGCAGCAGCCCCGCAACGACGGTGACCGCACTGACCACCGCTGCGTACGGGTTCACCAGTTCACGCCAGCCACCGAGGATGATGAAGTACTTCTCGTAGAGGAACTTCGTGATCATGGGTGCCATGCCTGTCGCGCCTTCCAGTGCGGAGGAGATCAGCCACACCCCCACGCCGACCTTGATCGCCACGATCGCAGACGGACTGAGATAGCGGAACAGCGCGCCGCCGCGCACCAGCCAGATGAGCAGCTGAATCAGCCCGACCATCAGGCTCAGGGCCAGCACCAGTTCGACGTATAGCGGCGATCCGCGCCCGGCGAAGGGAATAACGGTCAGCCCGATCAGGATCGACACTGCGGTATTCGGTCCGCCGACCATCGGCGAATTGCCGAGCAGACTCGCGAAGAATCCGACGAACACCGCGCAGTAGAGTCCGTACTCGGGCGCCACGCCGGTGACGTAGGCGAAGGTGATCGCCTGCGGAATCACCAGCAGTGCGCCGATCAGTCCCGAGATCAGCTCGTGGCGCACGTCCACCTTGCGCCACCACGAGAAGTCGGGAAGCGCCTCGCGCAGCAGGCTCACACGCTCACCTCGTCAGGGATTGCCGCCACCGAACAGACGCGAGAGTCCGTGGTAGATCTCCTCGGCGAGCTTCTTGAGCTTGCCCTCGCGCGGATCGAACGGACGGTGCTGGATGTGCAGGAAGGCGGCGACGTCGAGCGCCTGCTGGTGCGTCAGGCTGCGTTCCATGCCGCGCGGCATGTTCGCCCAGACGAACCCGGCCAGCCGCTGCACGTCGTTCATGCCCGATCCCTCGTTGTAGGACTGGAAGCCCCACACCGGCGGTGCAACGCCGGTTCCCGCGCCATCGGCGCCGTGACACATCGCGCAGGTCTGCTTGTACACCGCCTGTCCGCGGGCGGGATCGGGATCGGCACCAGTGTCCGGCAGGGTCGGTACGCCCCAGCCGTCCGGCGGCGTGCCGATCGGCTTGCCGTAGGACAGGTGGCTGATGTAAGCAGAGACCGCCAGCACTTCCGGTGCTTCCTCGGGCGGCATGATCCCGCTCAGGCTGAACAGGAAGCAGTCGCGGATGCGGCGTTCCAAGGAGTTGCGCACGCCGTTCTTCGCCCGCCACTTCGGATAGACGCCGGCCACGAACAGCGGGAAGCCGTCAGGCTTGGTGCCGCCGTCCAGATGGCAGCTCGCACACCGCAGCTTGTTGCCGGCATAGCGCGGTGCGTAGCGGTTGGTGTCCATCACGATGTTGTAGCCGAACAGCACGTTCGCTTCGTAGTCGTCGAGCACCGCGCGCTGCTGCAGTTCCTCGATTGTGGGAGGCGCTGCAGCAGGAAGCGTCGACACGAACGCAGCAACCACGCCCGCTGCCGCAACCAGCCACTTCTTCATGGCGCAGGTCTTCTCGATGATGGGCGCGCCCGGCCGCAATGGCTTACGCGCGCCCGGAACCGCCGCAGCGTCAGCCGGCGTAGATGTAGGAAGCGCCGTGCTCACCCAGACCCTGACAGGCGACGATGCCAGACGGCGCGCGCGCGATGCCGGGCAGCACGTTGGCCTGCCACTCCGCCAGCACCTCCTCGTGCTTCAGTCCCATGCTTTTGGCTGCCACGCCGCTGTAGTGGAACAGCGCCATGTCGCAACCGATGGGCTTCACACCGCGCTCGATCAGCTTCTGCAACGCCATGTCGGGAAGGAAGGGCGCGGGCATGTCGACGTAGTACGGATGACGCTCCGCGGGCTTGCCGGTCTTGGGATCGTCGATCTTGAACAACGCGCCGAGCTTGTACTTGCTCCACATCGCGTCGTTCAGGACCAGCGGAATGGCGTTGTGACGCAGCACCATCGCCACGCCCATGTCGCCCTCGCTCATGCCATAGGCCTGCGGCCCGGTGAGCAGGTAGACCCACGCCCAGGCGTTGCCCATGCCGCCGCCCGGCTCTCGCACGTCGAGCGTGACCTTGTGCGTGCCCGGAATGCTGTCCAGCCATTGCGTGAACGGCGTCGCGGGTCCGGTGGCCGCCTTGGCGGCCGGTGCCGCGGCGGCGAGGCCGAGGGCTGCGGCCGCAGCCGTGAGCCCTAGGAAACCGCGACGGTCGAAATCGTTGGAATCATCCATGCCTACTTCTCCTCTGTGGGACCCTGAACAGGAATCGTTTTTCTCGAGACAGACCACGCTACGAGCGGGCGATGGTAGCAATAGTCATGTCGCATTGCTCATGGGTCCCTCCAGAGGTGCGCGAAGGCTACCCGGCGTAGATGTAGGAAGCACCGCGCTCGCCCAGCGCCTGGCAGGCGACCACGCCGGAAGGTGCGTGCGCAATGCCGGGCAGGACGGCGGCGTTCCAGTCGGCCATCACGTCCTCATGCTTCAAGCCCATCTCCTTGGCAGCGACGCCGCTGTAGTAGAAGATCGCCATATCGCAGGCCACCGGCTTGACGCCGCGCTCGATGAGCGTCTGCAACGCCATCTCCGGCAGGAAGTCAGCGGGCATGTCCACGTAGAAGGGATGCCGCACGGCAGGCTTCCCGGTCTTGTGGTCGTCGATCTTGAACATCTCGCCGAGCTTGTACTTGCTCCACGCCGCATCGCCCAGCGCGAGCGGAATCGCGTTGTGGCGCAGCACCATGGCCACGCCCATGTCGCCCTCGCTCGTTCCGTAGGCCTGCGGCCCGGTGAGCAGATAGACCCAGGCCCAGGCGTTACCCATGCCGCCGCCCGGCTCCCGCACGTCGAGCGTGACCTTGTGCGTGCCCGGAATGCTGTCGAGCCACTGCGTGAAGGCCGTGGACGGGCCGGCTCCCGCTTTCGCTGCGGATGTGGCAGCGGTGAGGCCGACAGTGGCAGCGGCGGCGGCGAAGCCGAGGAAGTTGCGGCGATTCAACTCGCTGATCGGTTGCATGCTTCGTCTCCTCTGGAAGGACTTACGCAAGAACGCTTGTAGTACCGGTGACGACGCTCATTGCCCTGCAGATCGCCTCGACGTGACGGTGATCCGTTCCGCAGCAGCCGCCGACCACCGCCAGCCTCGGCAATGCCCCGCGCAATTGCGCGTACTGCTGCCCCATCTCGGTCGGATCGCCGTCGTCCAGGTCGGTGCTCTCGTCGAGCTCAGCGTGACTGCGCCGGGAGGCATTTGCGCGGACGCCGAGAATGCGGCCGAGCCAGGACCCAGAATGCGACGTGTGGGCCAGCACGTGGTCGAAGTGCGTCGGATGCGCACAGTTGATCATGTAGTAGGCCGCATAGCTGTCGGTCGCGCTGTCGATGCGTTCGATCGCCTCCTGCAGCGATTCGCCAGTGGGCAGCCGGCCGTCGGTCTCGAGCGTGAACGAGATCACCACCGGCACACCGGCATCCCGTGCGGCCAGCACGATGCCTTGTGCTTCTTCGACGTAGTTCATGGTGAACGCAGACACCAGATCGGCGTCCGTCCCGGCGAACGTGCGGATCTGCGCTGCGTGGTAGTCGCGCGCCTGGCGCACGGTCATGCGCGCGTCGGCGCGGTAGCCATCGCCGCGCGGTCCGATGCAGCCGCTCACAACGATCGGCAATTCGGGCGATTCATGTTCGGTGCGCAGCGCACCCAGCATGCCGATCGCGCGTTCGTTCACGTGCGCCAGCGAGAGTGCGTCGTACCCGAGCTTCGTGCCCCAGTCCGTATTCGCGCGCCAGGTCGGCGCCTCCAGGACGATTCCCAACCCGTGATCGCGCGCCATCTCGATGTACTGCCGGTAGTAGTCGATCAGCCGCTGCGTGCCAGCCTTGCTTTCGAGCAGAGCGAAGGACGCGAAAGCAGGCAGTTCCATGCAGTCGTGGAAGATCAGCGTCGTCTCCAGCCCGCCATCGGTCATGAACAGGCGGTCGGAGAGGTGGGGCAGCGTGCGGGGGTGGGTGCTCATGCGCAGTCTCCTGGGGCATGTGGAGGTCCAATGCGAGATCCCTCACTCCGTTCGGGATGACACCTCGAGGCTGGCCGTCATGGCACGCCTCTCGGCAGCAAAGCATCTCGACCTGAAGCCGCCACCCTACCCGGGCAGCGTATCCGTCGGTTGTCTGCTTCGAAACACTTTGTTTCCGTAGGTAACAGCTCTCCCCGTGCGCGCTCCCGGTGCGCCGACCCACGCGATGTTCAATCGCAGTGCAGCACCGAAAGCGTGCGGCATGCCGCGATCGGCGAATAGCGTGATGAATTGTTTCGCTAAAGCTGGTGCACGGTGGCGGTGCAAGGCATGGCCTTCGGATTGCAGTGGCGCGCGCCGGGACCATGCGTCCCGCAGGACCACTGTTCACACACCACCGCAAACAGGGAGAACCATGTCCGAGCGCACGTCTGTACAACAACCAATGAACACCATACCCACCTTCCCGACTACTGCCGCCGACCCGTCGCGTCGCAACTTCCTCACCGGCGTGGCTGCCACCGGCGCCGCGGCGCTAGGGGGCATGACCGCCGCCTCGCTGGCTCACGCCGACACTGCAATGAAGCGCACGACACTCTCGCACGTCCACATCGGCGCGAGCGCCGACACCGTGCACTGGGGCTACTTCAGCAAGAGTCTCAAGCCGCTGGTCACGGTAAAGTCCGGCGACTTCGTCACCATCGAGACGCTCACGCACCACGCCAACGACGACGCACTACGCATGGTGCAGGGCGACCCGGGCGCGGAGAGCGTGTTCCACTGGGACAGCAAGCGCAAAGGCGTGAACCGGCGCGGAGCGGGTCCGATGGACGCATCGCTGTTCGGACGCGGCGCCGGCGAAGGACTGGGCGTGCACATCTGCACGGGGCCGGTCGCCGTGGAGGGCGCCGAGGAAGGCGATGTGCTCGAGGTGCGCATCCTCGATGTCAAGCCGCGGCCCAGCGGAAACGCGCAGTTCAAGGGCAAGAGCTTCGGCAGCAACGCTGCCGCGTGGTGGGGCTTCCACTTCAACGACATGATCGAGGAGCCGAAGAAGCGCGAGGTAATCACGATCTACGAGGTGGATGCCAGCGGCGAGCGCGACTACGCGAAGGCGCTCTACAACTTCCGCTGGACGCCGCAGACCGATCCATTCGGCGTCGTGCACAAGACCATCGACTACCCGGGCGTGCCGGTCGACCACAGTACGATCCAGGAGAACTGGGGCGTGCTCAAGAACGTGCGCATTCCGATCCGGCCGCACTTCGGCGTGATGGGTCTGGCACCCAAGGAAGCCGAGATGGTCGATTCGATTCCGCCCAGCTACACCGGCGGCAACCTGGACAACTGGCGCATCGGCAAAGGTGCGACGATGTACTACCCGGTCGCGGTCAAGGGTGCGCTGTTCTCGGTGGGCGATCCGCACGCCTCACAAGGCGATTCGGAATTGTGCGGGACGGCCATCGAGTGCTCGCTGACCGGAACGTTCCAGCTGATCCTGCACAAGAAGGCTGCGCTTGCGGAGACCCCGCTGGAGAACCTGAACTACCCGTTGCTGGAGACGCAGACGGAGTGGGTGCTGCACGGGTTCAGCTTCCCGAACTACCTGGCGGATCTCGGCGAGAAGGCGCAGTCGGACATCTACAGCAAGTCGTCGGTCGATCTGGCGCTGCGCGATGCGTTCCGCAAGATGCGCCACTTCCTCATGACCACGCAAGGATTGAGCGAGGACGAGGCGATATCGCTGATGTCGGTGGGCGTGGACTTCGGCGTGACGCAGGTGGTCGACGGCAACTGGGGCGTGCACGCGATCGTGAAGAAGAACATGTTCGGGAGTGGCGAGAGTTGATGGCGGCGGTGTAGACGTAGCGCACACGTGGGATCGTCATACCCTACGGTGTCATTTCGAGCGCAGCGAGAAATCCTCGTCGTGGACAC
>CAYLTE010000133.1:0-11551 GCA_964386195.1 uncultured Burkholderiales bacterium
TGAAGGACCAGCGCGGCCGCCTGCCCGAGGAGGGGAGCCGCATCGGCGACAACGAGCGCATCAAGCGCTACATCGCCAAGTACACAATCAACGCTGCGCGCTCGTTCGGCATCGATGCCTACATCGGCTCGCTGGAGAGCGGCAAGCTCGCCGACGTCGTCCTGTGGCGGCCCGGCTTCTTCGGCATCAAGCCGGAGCTGGTGGTCAAGGGGGGCTTCATCGCCTGGGGCGCCATGGGTGACAGCGCGGCCAGCCTGATGACCTGCGAGCCGCTCGCGATGCGGCCCCAGTGGGGGGCGTTCGGCCAGGCGCGCAAGCACCTGTCCGTGAACTTCGTCACTCAGGCGGCCGTGGACTACGGCGTGCGCGAGCGGCTCGGACTGGTGAAGCAGTGCCTGCCGGCGAAGGGCACGCGCAAGCTGAACAAGACGCACATGCTGCACAATGACGCCTGCCCCAACATCACGGTGAATCCCCAGACTTTCGACGTGATGATCGACGGCAAGGTCATCGGCTGCGAGCCGGCGAAGGTGGTGCCGTTGGCGCAGCGATACATGTTCAGATAGGGACTGGGGGCTGGGACTAGGGGCTGGGGATGTTGCCGTGTGAGTAGACCGGTTGCCTGCCTCGTTAGAGCAGCTTTCCATTCATGCGCAGCGCCGAGTCCCTGGTTCCTAGACTCTGCCTTACAGGATTTCCAAGTGAACACACCAGCCCCTGGTTTCAAGCCTGCGACCTCCGAACCGCAACACCCCGGCGCCGCGCGCGTCGGCATCGGCGGGCCGGTTGGCTCGGGCAAGACCGCACTTCTCGAGCAGCTCATCCCGCGTTTCATCGCGCGCGGGACGCGCATCGCCGTGATCACCAACGATCTGGTGACCAAGGAGGACGCCGAGCGCGTCAAGCGCAGCGGCCTGATCGATCCCGACCGGGTGATGGCGGTCGAGACCGGCGCGTGCCCGCATACGGCGATCCGCGAGGATCCCACGCTGAACATCCAGGCCGCGGACGAGCTGGAGGCGAAGTTCGGCCCGCTCGACCTGGTGTTGATCGAGAGCGGCGGCGACAACCTCGCCTCGACCTTCTCGCTCGACCTGGTCGACTACTGGCTGTTCGTGATCGACACGGCAGGCGGCGACGACATTCCGCGCAAACGTGGGCTGGGCATCCTGCAGTCCGACCTGCTCGTGATCAACAAGGTCGACCTTGCACCGTACGTGCGGGTCGATGTCCAGCGCATGATCCGCGAGGGTACGCAGGCGCGCAGCGGCCGCCCGATCCTGCTCACCAACTGCCACTCCGGCGAGGGCGTGGACGCAGTGGTCGAGCGCATCGCGGCCGACGTACTGTTCGACCGCTGAGCGCGGCACGCATGGCTGGCGACCGTCTGCTCGAAGAGGATCTCGTGCTGCTCGCGCCCCGCGCGGAAGGCGCGCCGGACACGGCCTCCGCGCCCGAGCCCGAGCATGTCGCGCTGCGCCTGGCCGCGGACGCCGATGGCCGGACCTTCCTCGCCGCGCAGCACGTTCGTTACCCGTTCCACCTGGGACGCAGCCTGCGTGCGCCGGGCGATCCGCAGGGCATGCCGACCTACTACGTGCAGTGCTGCTCGGGCGGCATGTTCGACGGCGACCGGCTGCGCTGGCGCGTGGTGGTGGAGGCGGGGGCGCAGGTGCACCTGACCAGTTCCGCATCGACCATCGTGCATGAGGCGCGCACGGACCATGCGCAGCAGGATGTGGAGATCGAAGCGCACGCGGGCTGCCTGGTCGAGTACCTGCCCGATCCGCTGATCCTGCTGCCTGCCGCGCGTCTCGCCACCGTGGTAAGAGTCCGGGCGCATCCCAACGCAGCGGTGCTGGTGTGGGATCCCATCGTGCCGCACGACCACACCGGTGCTGGCGCGTGCTTCGACTGGATCGACGCAACGCTGCACGTCGAGACCCTGGACGGACGCCTGCGGGCGCGCGACCGCTACCGCTTGTCCGGCGCGACGTCTGTTCAGCGCCTGCCCGGGGTGACCGGGGCTCGGGTCTGCCAGGCCGGATTCGCCGCTGTGGCGCCGCTCAGCGCAGCCCAGGACGTGCTGCTCGGCGTACGCACGGCGCTTGCCTCCCACGAAGAGGCGTACGCAGCGGTGAGCCTGCTGCCCGACGCCGCCGGACTCTGGGTGCGGGTGCTCGCACCGGACGCCCACGTCCTGCGCGCCGCCCTGTACAGTGCATGGAGCGCAGTGCGTTGCGCGCTCCTCGGATCGCCGCCTTCGCTGCGTCGCAAGTGACCTTCAGCCGACGAGAACGCTTCTCCACATTCCCTGCAGTCAGGACACACAATGGACCGTCTTCCCAGCGAGAACATGATCGCGCAGTACGTGATCGACGAGGAGCCGTACTACCGCGCGACCGGGCAGGAGGTCGCGCTGTACGAGGCCGCATACGCGGTGCGCATGCCGATGATGCTCAAGGGGCCGACCGGCTGCGGCAAGACGCGATTCGTCGAGTACATGGCCTGGCGTCTGGGCAAGCCGCTGATCACCATCGCCTGCCACGAGGACATGACCGCATCGGACCTGGTCGGAAGGCACCTGCTCGATGCGGGCGGCACGCACTGGAGTGACGGCCCGCTCACGCTGGCCGTGCGGTACGGCGCCATCTGCTACCTGGACGAGGTCGTCGAGGCGCGCCAGGACACCACCGTCGTGATCCATCCGCTCACCGACGCGCGCCGCGTGCTGCCGCTCGAGAAGAAGGGTGAACTGGTGCACGCGCATCCGGATTTCCAACTGGTGATCTCGTACAACCCGGGGTACCAGAACATCATGAAGGACCTCAAGCAGTCCACCAAGCAACGCTTCGGGGCACTCGACTTCTCCTGGCCCTCGCGTGAGGTGGAGGTGGAGATCGTCGCGCACGAATCCGGCGTTTCGCCGGAGATCGCGGGCAAGCTGGTGTCCATCGGCGAGAAGTCGCGCAACCTCAAGGGCCACGGCCTGGAAGAGGGGATGTCCACGCGCATGCTCGTGTATGCCGGGCAGCTGATCGCCGGCGGCGTGTCCCCCGCCGCGGCATGCAGTGTCGCCCTGGTGCGGCCGATCACCGACGACGCGGACATGCGCGACGCCCTCGACGCTGCGGTCAAGGCGTTCTTCTAGACTCCGGACAGATGCTCGTGCACCCGGTGGCGCAGGCGCATCCGGAACTCTTTGCACGCCTTCCTGCACAGGCGCGCGACTTGATCGCCGCGGGCTGGAGCGAGGCCTCCCGCGGATTGACCTTCGAGAATCAGCGCGCGCTGCTCGAGGGCATCGATCGCCTGCTGCAGGCCGACTGCGGCATGGCGGCGGTGGTGTCGTGGCTGCGTGCCGCACCGGTGGTGCTGCGCGCATACGGAGAGCGCATCCTGGCGGCGCTTACAGGCGTGTCGCTGTCGGTGCTGGAGCGCGCCGATGCTTTCGCGCTCGACGCGCTGCTCGACAGCCTGCCGCAGGCGATCCGACGCCTGCCTGCCGTGGAGCAGCTGCTCGCCTACCTCGAGATCGTCGAGGAGCTGAGCGAAGCGGCGCCCGACGTATTGACCGAGTTGTTCGAGCGCATCGGCCAGCTGCTCGACCAGCTTGCACTCGACGGCCTGCGGCGCTGGGCGTTGCTGGGCGTGCAGTCGCACGGCAGCGATCCGGGCGAGCGGCACGCCTGGTTCCGTCTGCAGAGCCGCGATGCACGTGCCATCCTGCGCGCGGCCGGCGACGGCGTGCTGTTCACCTCGGTGGAGCGCCGCCTGGGCTTCTATCTGCGCGCACTGTGGGCGCGCGACACCGCGTTGCGACCCGCGGCGCCGGCGGGCGAGGGCAAGCGCGGCCGGCGCGTGGCCATCGTCGAAGGGGCCATTCGAATGCCGCAGGCCTTCGAAGCGTTTCCCGGCCAGGACGGGTTGACGCTCTACCGTGCGGCCGCCGCGCACGCCGCCGCGCACCTGCAGTTCTCGACCGAACGCTTCCCGCTGCGCACGCTCAGGCCGATCCAGGTCGCGCTGGTGTCGCTGATCGAGGATGCGCGCGTGGAGCACCTGGCCATGCAGGAGATGCCCGGTCTGCGGGCGCTGTGGCAGCCGTTTCACGTCGCCCTGCCGACCTTCACGGTGACGGCGGTGTCGCTGATGCAGCGGCTGGCACGCGCGCTGATCGAGCCGGGCTACGAGGACGACAACCCCTTCATCGCCAAGGGCCGGCAGATGTTCGCACAGGCGCAAAGCCGCCTCCGCGAGCCTGCGACCAGCCGCGAGATGGGCAACCTGCTCGGCAACGATCTCGGTCAGATGCGTGTGCAGTTCAACTTCAAGACCTACGTCATCGAGCCGCTGTACCGGGACGACAACCTGCACCTGTGGGACATGGGCGATGCGGGAGAGCAGCGCAGCGACGACCAGGAAACCATCCTGCAGTCGGTCAAGCTCGAGCAGCAGGAAGGTGGCGAGCAGTCGAACGCCGAGATCGAGGAGGAGCAGGGCGGTCCGGCCGAGCCCGACACGGCCCGGCCCGAGCAGGCCGAGGCCAGCGAGATCGCGGCGATCGAGGCAGCCCTGCTGCAGCCCTATCTCTACGACGAGTGGGACTACCTGATCGGCGTCGACCGTCCGGGCTGGTGCACGTTGATCGAGAAGCCGCCGCAGCCGGGAGATCCGCGCACGATCGACGAGGTGCTCGGGCGCAACGACGAGACCGTGCGTCGGCTGACGAGCATGATCAAGGCGGTGCAGATGCAGCGTCCCCAGCGCCTCAAGAAGCAGTTCGAGGGAGACCGGCTCGACCTCGACGCCTGCATCGGCGCGACCATCGATCTGCGCACCGGCCGCGCCCCCGATCCGCGCGTGCATCAGCGGCTGGGGCGCAACAGCCGAGACCTCGCCGTGCTCGTTCTGCTCGACCTCTCTCAGTCCACCAACGACTGGGTGCCGGCGGCCGGCACGAGCGTGCTCAACCTGGCGCGCGAAGCCACGGCGCTGGTGGCGCACGCGATGGACGACCTCGGCGACAACTTCGCCATCCACGGCTTCGACTCGAACGGCCGGCACGAGATCGAGTACTACCGCTTCAAGGACTTCGACCAACCCTACGACGAGCAGGCCCGTGCGCGCCTCGCAGGGATGAAGGGGCAGCTGTCCACCCGCATGGGCACGGCACTGCGCCACGCCGGCCACTTCTTGCGCCAGCGCCGCGCCGCGCACCGGCTCATCCTGCTGCTCACCGATGGCGAGCCGCACGACATCGACGTGCACGATCGGCAGTACCTCATCTTCGACACCAAGCGTGCGGTCGAGGACCAGCGCCGGTATGGGATCGCCACCTTCTGCCTCAGTCTGGACCCCGCGGCCGACGAATACGTCACGCGCATATTCGGCGCCCGCAACTTCATGGTGCTCGATCACCTGCGGCGGCTGCCGGAGAAACTCCCCGCGCTATACCTGCGGCTCACCAGCTGAGGCTGTCCCTGAGAGGCGACAGCGCAGCGGCGCGGGCGTCGTTTAGAATCCGCCCATGTCCTTCGTCACCATCCTGCTTGCCCTGCTGATCGAGAACGCGCGCCCGCTCCCGTGGACCAGCACGTTGATCGGCGCATTCAAGCGCTACGCCGACCGCCTCGAGCACGACCTCAACGCCGGCGAACGCGTGCACGGCGTGATCGGCTGGTGCGCGGCCGTGCTGCCATGGGTGCTCGTCGTCCTGCTCGTGTTCTACGCCCTGCACTACGTCGCAGCGCCGCTCGGCTGGATCTGGACGCTGCTCGTGCTCTACGCCTGCCTCGGCTTCCGCGAGGCGGTGCAGCCGCTGCGCGAGATCTTCGAGGCCAGCCGCAGCGGCGACCTGGAGCGTGCGCGCGCATTGCTCGTCGCCTGGCGGGGAGAGCCGGCAGTCGATTACTCTGAATCCGAGATCGCGAAGGCCGCGATCGAGACGGCGTTGGTGCGCGCGCATCGGCAGGTGTTCGGCATCATCTTCTGGTTCGTCCTGCTTCCGGGGCCTGCCGGCGCGCTGCTCTACCGCCTGGGCGAGGAGATGGACCGGCGCTGGGGCATGCGCCAGGACGAGGCGTTCGGGCCCTTCGGTCTGTTCGCCGCGAAAGCGTTCTACGTGCTCGACTGGCTGCCCGTGCGCCTGTCGGCCGTGGGCTTCGCCATCGCCGGCAACTTCGAGGACGCCATCACCTCCTGGCGCACGCAGGCGCGCTCGTGGGTCAATCAGTCCGATGGCATCGTGCTGGCCAGCGGCGCCGGCGCACTCGGGGTGCGGCTGGGCGGCCCGCTGCCGTTGGTGCAAGGCATGCACTTTCGGCCTGAACTGGGCGAGGGGGAATTGCCGCAGGTCGACTACCTTCAGAATGCGCTCAGCCTGCTGTGGCGTGCGCTGATCGTCTGGCTGGTGCTGCTGTTGCTGATGACGCTCGCGAGCTGGGTAGGAGTCTAGCGGGCGGTATCAGTACCGGCGTTGGGCGCGCCGCTGCGCCTCGAGCACCAGTTTGCGATACACCTCGAGGCGGTGCGCGTCGATCTCGCCGCGGACCTGTGCTGCCTACACGGCGCAATCCGGTTCCGACAGGTGCCTGCAATCGTTGAAGCGGCACCGGCCGATCCAGGGACGGATCTCCACGAAGCAGTGCTGCAGGTCCTCGATCCCCACGTGGTGAAGCCCGAATTCCTGCATGCCCGGCGAATCGATCAGCGCGGACGCCTCGTCCAGCCGGTACAGGCGCGCGTGCGTCGTGGTGTGACGGCCGGAGTCGAGCGCGAGCGAGATGTCGCCGATCGCCGCGCGGGCCGCCGGCAGCAGCGCGTTCACGATCGTCGACTTGCCCATCCCCGATTGCCCCACGAGCACGCTGGTGCGACCGGCCAGGCGCGCACGCAGCGGGTCCACGTTCTCTCTCGCGGCAAGCGGCAGGACGTCGTAGCCGAGTGCGGTGTAGCGCTGGAGGCGTTGCAGGGCCACGACAGATGCCTCGAGGTCGAACTTGTTCAGTACGATCAGCGCGCCGATTTCTTGCTGTTCGGCGGCCACGAGGCAGCGATCCAGCAGCTCCTCGTAGAAGGACGGCGCTGCGGCGAGCACCACGATCATCTGGTCGGCGTTCGCCGCGATCAGTTTCTGGCGATGCAGGTCGGAACGGTACAGCAGCGTGCGTCGCGGGTCGGTCGCTTCGATGGCGCCCTGGCCGGGCGCAGTGCGCAGCACGGCCACTCGATCGCCGCAGGCCAGCTCGCTGCGTTTACCGCGCGGAAAGCAGGAGAGGACCTCGCCTTCGCGAAGTTCCACCAGGTATTGACGTCCGTGGACGGCGATCACCTGGCCGGCATGCAGGGTGGGTTCGACAGACAAGGCCGCGGCTCGATGGGCGAAGGCCCTATTGTATGACCCGCATGCTCGCGCATACGCTGGCGAGCGCGGCCCTGGCCGAGGCGCAGCGTGGCTGCCGGTTTGTGTCGACCCGGCAGCCTACGATGCTCAGTGCTTGTTCTTCAGGGCGCCGACGAGACCGGTCATGGCACGTTCGAACAGCGGCTCGGCGCTCATCTGCATCGCGCGTCCGGTGCGGAACTCTCGTGCAAGCTGATAGAGCGAGTACTCCCCGACCTTGCGGCCCTGCCGGTTCACGAACAGATAGGTACCCTTCAGCGGGCTGATGTAAGACAGGCGTGCCGGCGTGACGTTGTCGTCATCGTCGCGGAACTCCACCCATGCGCCTTCGGTGAGCGCGCTCACCAGCTGGGTGTGCTCGTCGGCACCTTTCGCTGCGGTTGCGGCCGGCTGGGGCATGCCGGGAATGTCGGTGAGCGTGCCTACCGCCGGACCGTTCGAGAACTCCGCCAGGTCGATCTCCTCGACCTCGATCTCTCCATCGCCGAACGGGTTGGGAATGGTGACGGCGGAGAAGGTGGCCTCAACTTCGATGGGCTCCTCGTCCTGGTCGAGGTCGGGAACCGGCGCGGCCTCCACGCCTTCGACCGGCTCCGCGACAACCGGGCTCTCTACAACGTCGGTGAGGACCGGAATCCCCGACTGCGGCGCCGGTTCCGGCAAGGGCGCCGGTGCGGTCTCCACCGGCGGCAGCTCTGCGGGAACAGGCGCCTTCGAGACGATGCTCGAACTGCCCGTGTTGATGATTCGGGTGTGGCAGCGCATCAGCTTCGCGAAGAAGCTGCGGCGCGTGGCGTGATCGGTGCCGATCAGCTGCATGCCGAGGTTCAGGCGCTTGAGCAGGCCGGGCAGCCGGGTGGCCAGCCGCCGACGCTCCTCCAGCGACTGCATCGGGCTCACGCTCCAGATCAGCAGATCCATGGTCGCAGTGGCCGCCTTGTAGGGCTCGCTGTCGGCGCCCTGCTTGGCGTAGGAGACCAGCAGCAGCTTCACCCACTGCTGGCTGAGGAAGCGCACCACTAGGGGCGGAAGCTTCTTGCTTTCCACACGCAGCTTGATCGCGTGCTGTGCGACGGCCTTGGCGAGCTCCAGCTTCTCCTTGAGCTCGACTTCGCGTGCGAGGTCGTTGGCTTGCTGCTCCGCGCGCTGAACGTCCTCGCTGGTGAGCCGCTCGACTTCGCCGCGCACGGTCTCGAACACGTCCAGGTCGTCCTGGAAGTTGTCGATGAGCTTCTGGACCAGGCCGTCGAGCTGCACGTACAGTGGGCTGGAGGAACTGAAGTCCTCCGGCAGCTGCAGCGCGATGTCGCCCAGCGCGTCGAGCAGACGACGGGCCGGGTGCGACTTCTTCGAGAAGAAGGACTTGTCTAGGATCGCGACTTTCAGCGTCGGTATCTGCAGGCGCCCGATGATGCCCTTCATCGGACTCGGAATCTTGCGATCGTCGAAGATCTGGTCGAACAGCATGATGACGATGTCCAGCGTCATGCCTTCCATCTGTCCCATGCCGCTGCCGAGACTGGTCGACTTGAGATCGCGCAGCACATTGGTCGCGCCGGCCGCCACGAGCGTGGCGGGCAGCGTCGCCGTTCCGACGTCGAGACCGCTCACATCGCCCCGCTGAATCCGTGTCAGCGACTGGACCAGCTGACCCGCATCGAACGCGGCCGGTCCGGCGGGAGCGGCGCCGATGGCACCGGCGATGGGCGGGAATCCCGGAATCTGCAAAGCGGGTCCAGCTGCGGCGGGAAGCCGGACGCTGCCCATCAGTCCCTGCAGCATCGAGAAGAAGTCGGGATCTCCGCCCGCCGGGGTAACGCCTGCCGCCAGTTCCGGCCCGAACGCATCGGATGCCTCCGCGGCCTTTCCGGCCAGTCCTCCCATGGCGGCCGCCGCCCGGCGAGCGCTGCCATAGCGGATCTTGGGCAGGATCGAGTGCCGCACCAGCAGCGCGTTGAGATCCTTGTAGATCGAGCGGATGTCGTCGAGCACGTGGTCGTCGAACATCTTGAGCATCGTGAGGCGGATCTTGATGTCCTGCTCGACATCCGCGCACGTGCGACGGAAGGCGTTGCAGATCGCTTGCGGGCTGAACGGATTGGCCTTGCCCTGCAGCGTGGCATCGCCCAGCAGCACGCCGACGCGCTGGTCGAGCGCGACCACCTCTTCGTCGCAGTAGCGGCGCAGCTTCACCGACATCTCGTTCACGCGCAGCGTTTCCTCGAAGTCGCTCTCGTCCACCAGCGAGAGCTCGGTCGAAGAGAGATCCTTCTCTGCGAAGTTGCTGTCCGGGTACTTGCCGATGGCCGCGGTTTCGAACTCGGCCATGAAGTGGGCGTGGAAACGCTCCTGGACCTGCGTGCGGCTGGACAGGATCGACTGCTTCGCGAGTGCGAACTGGTCCCGCGCCTCGCGCTCATTCGGCCCGCCGGTCGAAGTCCAGACCATCTGGTCGACCTTTTCGAGCATGTGCGCGACCGAACTGGACAATCGCTCCGAGGCCAGCTGGTGACATTCACGCAGGAGTTTCTGGAAGTTCACCGCGTCCGGTGCAGTGGTGCCGCGATCGAATTCGCGCATCGGGATGACGTTGGAAGCAGCTGCGGTGGTGGTCATGTCCTCGCCCTCGATTGACGTCTACGACAGTCACGGCCCTGGGGAGGCTCGAGGGAGCGCGAGGCGGAGGATCGGTCGTCCTCCTGGCATCTGGCGGTCCCGCTGTCCTAGAGCCTGGCTCCTTAGACCGGTGACTTTGCGTCCCCACCTTTCGATGGGTTTGCCCTTGCAGTTGACAAAGCCGCAACGCGTACGTGGCGGCCCGACTGGCCGAGCGCAGTCTGTCTCGGCTCAGTCGCAATCGATATATCAGCGCTTGCTGGAAAAACTTTAGGACGGCTCGCCCGGCGTCGATGGGATGTCGCCCGGCTTGCGCCAGAAGGCGGGATCGACCAGCATTTCCTGCTTGCGCAGGTTCAGGCTGCGCTGCGGATCGCCGCCCAGCGGGTCGGCGTTGAGCGTGTACTCGTGGCGCAGCAGCGCGTCGTCGAGGGCCGCCTGATCCAGCGCATAGCCCTTGGAAGCCATGCAGTCGCCGAACACGCGGGCGCGCTCGGACAGGCGCGCGAGGCGCTCGTCGTAGTCGCCACCGATCATCCGACGCTCGGGCAGGCAGCCGAGCACCTCAGGAGGCGGCTCGGGCTGGCGCGTCGCGCACCCGGCCGCGAGCAGGCAAAGCACCCAGGCAAGCTGAAGTTGCATGATCGGATCAGTCGAGGAACAGTGCGTCGAGCTTGGCTGCACAGATGAAATCGTTGTCCGAGAGACCGCCGATGGAATGCGTGGCGTAGCTCACCCTGCAGCGATCGTAACCGACCTGGAGATCGGGATGATGGTCCTGTCTATGCGAAATCCATGCCGCCGCATTCACGAAGGCCATCGTCTCGTGATAGCCGGCGAACCGGAAGGTCCTTGCAATACAGCCCCCATCGAGTTCCCAATCCGGCAGCGCCGCGAGCAGCGCCGTGACGCGCTCGGCGGGCAGGGGCGCACTGCCGGGGGTGCAGGCAGTGCAGCGTCTGGTGCGCAGCTGTGCGGCTGTCTCGCTCATGGTGGGCGAACTTCAACGTGCCTCGGGCAACGCCTGCAAGCGCTCGATGCGGATGCGCGCGGGCGGATGCGAGTCGTAGAACGCCGAATGCACCGGGTCCGGCGTCAGCGTCGAGGCGTTGTCCTTGTACAGTTTGACCAGGGCGCTCACCAGCTCTCGCGCCGAACTGTAGCGCGCCGCGTACGCGTCGGCTTCGAACTCGTGCTTGCGTGAGTAGCGGGCGGCCAGCGGGTTGAGCAGGAAGGTGAACACCGGGACCACCAGCATGAACAGGATCAGCGCCATCGCGTCGCTTGCGGGATAGGTGACGCCCAGGCCTTCGTAGAACCACGCTGCATCCTTCACCCAGCCGAGCAGGGCCAGGAAGACCAGGCTTACCGCAAAGGTCCATGCCATCCGACGCATGACGTGATTGAGCTTGAAGTGCCCCAGTTCATGCGCGAGCACCGCCTCGATCTCGCTTTCGTCCAGACGTGAGATCAGCGTGTCGAAGAACACGATGCGCTTGGTCTTGCCGAAACCGGTGAAGTAGGCGTTGC
>CAYLTE010000134.1:0-11516 GCA_964386195.1 uncultured Burkholderiales bacterium
CCCACCAGCGCGGACGCCAACACGCGGGGCAGGCGGATGTTGAACAGCACGGTGAGTGCGACGAGTACCGCGTCGCGCAGCGGCCCCAGGACGCTGCCCAGGATGCCCGTGAACAGGAGGAGGAGCAGGATTATAAAACCATAGGGTTCGAGCATCGCGAAGCGCCAGGCAAGCCGCCCCGGCAGCAGGCTGATGGCGATCCTCCCCCCATCGAGCGGCGGGAGCGGAAACAGATTCAGGATCATCAGAATCACGTTGATGACGATGCCGATCTCCGCCATACCCTTGAGCGGGATGGAGAAGTAGGTCTCCGGGGAAATCAGGGCGAGCTTGAGCACGGCAGCCCAGCACAGGGCCATGAACAGATTCGCCCCCGGGCCGGCGGCAGCCACCCAGAACATGTCGCGCTTGGGGTTGCGCAACCGCCCGAAATTCACGGGAACCGGCTTTGCCCACCCGAACAGCAGACCGCCTCCGCCGAGCAGCTTGCTGGTCACCAGTATCAGGATCGGCACCGCGATGGTGCCCACCGGATCGATGTGCCGTAATGGATTGAGGCTGATGCGCCCCGCCTGCTCGGCCGTCGTGTCGCCGAAGTGGCGGGCGGCATAGCCGTGCGCCGCCTCGTGCAACGTGATGGCGAAGGCGATGGGAATGGCCCCCAGGGCGATGACCTGTATCAGGCCGGCAATGTCGAATGGCATGATCTCTCGTTCCTGCGCTGCTTCACGCGGCGATGCCGAAGGGCTCCAGGCGACCTCGCCCCACTCGCACGACCTCAGGCACTTCGTCGGTCAGATCCACCACGGTGGTCATCTCGAATCCGCAAGAACCGCCGTCGAGCACCAGGTCAACCTCATGCTCCAGCCGTTCGCGAATCTCCCGAGCATCGTTCATGGGCAGTTCGTCCCCCGGCAGGATCAGCGTGGAACTGAGCAGCGGCTCGCCGAGCTCGTCGAGCAATCCGCGAACGACGGCGTGATCCGGAATGCGCAGCCCGATGGTGTTGCGCTTCGGATTCTGCAGGCGCCGAGGCACCTCGCGCGTGGCCTGCAGGATGAACGTGTAACTTCCCGGCGTGCATGCCTTGAGCATGCGGTACTGGCGATTGTCCACGCGTGCATAGCGCGCGATCTCAGACAGGTCCCGGCACACCAGGGTGAAATGATGCCGCGGACCAACCTCGCGGATGCCGCGGATGCGTTCCTGCGCCGCTTTGTCGCCCAGGTGGCAGCCAAGTGCGTAGCACGAGTCCGTGGGATAGACCAGCACTCCGCCGGCGCGCACGATCTGCGCGGCCTGCTGGAGCAGTCGACCCTGGGGATTCTGCGGGTGGATGACGAAGTACTGCGCCATGTGGCTCGGTGAACCGCGGTCCGCAGATGCATCCCGCGGACAGTTCGATCCGTATAGAAGGCGAGGCGCCGATGCAACCGGCGCCCGGGAGGACGACAAGACGTCATCTTACCAAACCGGGTGCTTCGACTGACCGACGCGCCCGGACGGAGAAGGTCCCTTCATGTGAGGAATCGAACATGCGATGCGTGCAAAGAGCCTGTCTGCCACTGCTGCTCCTTCTGTGGATGGCGCCGGCGCTTTCCGACTGCGAACTACAGAGCACCGTCCGGCGCGTGCCCGTGCTCGAGTTGTATACCTCCGAAGGTTGCAGCAGTTGCCCGCCTGCGGACGCTTGGCTCGCCCGCCTGCACCCGGACACCGCTGCGGTCGTCCCGCTGGCCCTTCACGTCGACTACTGGGACAGGCTGGGCTGGAAGGACCGATTCTCCCGGCCGGAATTCAGTGCGCGCCAGCGCGCGATCGCCGCGCGATCACGAAGCGCGACGGTCTACACGCCGCAGTTCATCCTGGACGGCGTTGACTGGCGCGGCTGGTGGACGCGACAGTCACTCGACGATGCGCTCGCCCCGAAAGCCGGCATTGCCCCGTTGGCCACGATTGCCGGGACCGGCCGGTTCGACGGCGCGCTCGTGGACGTCTCCGCCACGATCCGACTGCACGACGCCGCAGCGGACAGGACCAGTGTCGCGTACGTAGCACTCGTCGAGCACGGGTTGCACACCGCCGTACGGGCTGGCGAGAACCGGGGCCGCACCCTGCGCCACGACCACGTGGTGCAGCTACTGCACGGACCGGTGGCGCTCGATCGAACGAACCTGCGCGTGCACGCGCGGCTGCAGCCGCGCTCCGGCACGGTGCCCGAGCGGCTCGGTATCGTCGTGTTCATTCAGGACGTCGACACTGGCATCACCCTGCAATCGGCCTGGGCGAACGCCTGCCTTTGAGCCGGCTGTGCGAACAGGCAACGCTGCGCCGCCACATTGCCGCCTGTCGTCCGCCTGTGGAACAATGCCGGCGCGGCGATGCAGTCCACACCAGAGGATGGGCGCGCGACCGGTAATCGTGACCTCGGGTTGAGCACCCTGCCGCCCGATGTAACAGACATCAGGGGGAGGAGTGATTCGAGGCCAGCAGGATTTCTGGTCCGGCCTGCTGTTCGTCGGGTTCGGCACCGTCGCCCTCGTCTTCGGACGTGACTACCCGATGGGCACCGCCATGCGCATGGGGCCGGGCTACTTCCCGATGATCCTCGGCGGCCTGATCACCCTCCTCGGCAGCCTCCTCCTGCTGCGCGGCTTGCTCGTGCACGGCGAATCCATCGGCCGTCCGGCCATGAGACCGCTCGTCTTCGTCCTCGCCTCGGTGGCGCTGTTCGCCTCGGTGGTCGAGGATCTGGGGATCGTTGCCGCGGTGGTGGGCGTCGTCGTGGTCAGCTCGCTGGCACGCGGCAGACCGCACTGGGGCGAGATCGTCGTGGTGAGCGTGGTGATGGTCGCCCTGGCAGTGGGCCTGTTCACCACGGGCCTGGGACTGCCCTTCAAGCTCTGGCCGGAATAGGCGTGGATCTTCTCGCCAACCTCGGCACGGGCTTCGCCGTCGCACTGACCTGGCAGAACCTGGCGTTCTGCTTCATCGGCGTCGCGCTCGGCACGCTGATCGGCGTGCTTCCGGGCATCGGCCCGGTGGCGACCATCGCCATGCTGCTGCCGATCACCTTTCACTTCGAGCCCGCCTCCGCGCTGATCATGCTGGCGGGCATCTACTACGGCGCGCAGTACGGGGGCTCGACGACGTCCATCCTGGTCAATCTTCCCGGCGAGGCATCGTCCGTGGTGACCTGCCTCGACGGCTATCAGATGGCGCGCCAGGGACGCGCGGGAGCCGCGCTGGCGATCGCCGCGCTCGGGTCGTTCTTCGCGGGCTGTGTCGCCACGCTGATCCTGGCCACGCTCGCTCCGCCCCTGGCGGAGCTCGCCTTCAAGTTCGGACCTGCGGAACGCTTCTCCCTGATGGTCCTGGGGCTCGTCGCCGCGGTCACGCTCGCCCAGGGCTCCCTGCTCAAGGCGGTCACGATGATCCTGCTGGGCATCCTGCTCGGGCTAATCGGGGCCGATCCCGAGGTCGGCCGCATGCGCTACACCTTCGGCCTGCCTCAACTCACCGACGGCATCGGCTTCGTGGTCGTCGCGATGGGCATCTTCGCCTTCGGCGAGATCATCGCCAATCTCGAGCGCGGGGAGAATCGGGAGGTGTTCACTAAGAACATCCAGGGCCTGTGGCCCACCCGCGACGACTTCCGGCTCGCCTGGAAAGCCGTGCTGCGGGGAACCGGCATCGGTTCGCTGCTCGGCATCCTGCCCGGGGGCGGATCGGTACTCGGCGCGTTCGCCTCGTACATGGCGGAGAAAAAGCTGGCCAAGGACCCGTCGCGCTTCGGCAAAGGCGCCATCGAGGGTGTCGCGGGCCCCGAATCGGCTAACAATGCCGGTGCGCAGACCTCGTTCATCCCCTTGCTGACCCTCGGGATTCCATCGAATGCCGTCATGGCTCTCATGGTCGGTGCGATGATCATCCACGGCATTCAGCCGGGACCGCAGGTCATGCAGGAGCGCCCCGAACTGTTCTGGGGAATGATCGCGAGCATGTGGATCGGGAACCTGCTGCTCGTTATCCTCAACCTGCCCATGATCGGCGTGTGGGTGAAGCTGCTCTCCGTGCCCTATCGCCTCCTCTACCCAGCCATCCTCGTGCTCTGCTGCATCGGCATCTACAGCCTCAACAATTCGGTATTCGACGTCGGGCTGGCGGTGTTCTTCGGGCTGCTCGGCTACGCCTTCATCAAGTTCCGATGTGAACCGGCGCCCCTGATGCTGGGATTCGTGCTCGGCCCGATGCTCGAGGAGAACCTGCGCAAGGCGATGACGATCTCCCGCGGAGATCCCAGCGTCTTCGTCACGCGGCCCCTGTCGATGAGCATGTTGCTGATCGCCGTCGTCCTTTTCGCAATCGTCGTGCTGCCGGCCGTGCGCCGCAAGCGCGAAGAAGCCTTCCAGGAAACCTGACATGCAATCTTGTTCGTGGGACTTCCCCTATCCGTCGCAGCGCATGCCCGTGCTGGCTGCGAACGTCGTCTCGACCTCACAGCCGCTCGCCGCGCAGGCCGGTTTGCGCATGCTGCTCGCGGGCGGCAATGCCGCCGATGCCATCGTGGCGACGGCCATCGCGCTCACCGTGGTGGAGCCGGTGATGAACGGCATCGGTTCCGACGCCTTCGCGCTGCTCTGGGACGGCTCGACATTGCACGGCCTCAACGCCTCGGGCCACTCTCCTGCCGCCTGGACGCCGGAACGATTCGCGGGGCGCAGCAGCATGCCGACCGTCGGTTGGGATTGCGTCACGGTGCCAGGTGTCGTGTCCGCGTGGGCAGCGATCTCGCAGCGCTTCGGCAAGCTGCCGTTCGCCGATCTGTTCGCACCGGCCATCGCGTACGCCGAGGGCGGATTCCTGGTGTCTCCTACGGTCGCGCGCCAGTGGGAGAGCCAGATCGAGCGCTTCGCGCAGCAACCCGGCTTCGCCGAGGCGTTCATGCCCGACGGCCGTGCACCGCTTGCCGGAGAGACGTTCCGCTTCCCCGACCAGGCAGCCACGCTGCGCGCGATCGGCGCATCGAAAGGGGAGGCGTTCTATCGCGGCGAGCTTGCGGCCCGCATCGCGGCCGCGAGCAAGGCGCAGGGCGGTGCGATGACGGTGGACGACCTCGCGGCACACCAGCATGAGTGGGTGGAACCGATCGCACAGGACTATCGCACGCTACGCCTGCACGAGATTCCCCCCAACGGACAGGGCATCGCAGCACTGATCACGCTGGGCATCCTCGAGCACTTCGATCTCGCCAGTCTGTCGCCCGAGTCCCCCGAGAGCATGCACCTGCAGATCGAGGCCATGAAGCTGGCTTTCGCGGACGTGTATGCGCACGTGGCAGACCCCCGTGCAATGCGCGTGCGCGCAGCGGATCTGCTCGACCCAGGCTACCTGAAGCAGCGCGCTGCACGCATCGACCGCAAGCGCGCGCAGGATTTCGGAGCTGGCGCACCGCCCAAGTCCGGCACGGTCTACCTGACCGCTGCCGATGCGTCGGGCATGATGGTCTCCTACATCCAGTCGAATTACGCAGGGTTCGGATCCGGCGTCGTCGTGCCCGGCACCGGCATCAGCCTCCAGAATCGCGGATCCGCTTTCTCTCTCGACGCGAACCACCCCAACTGCGTGGCACCCCGCAAGCGGCCGTTCCACACGATCATTCCTGCCTTCGCCACCGGCGACGGTAAACCGGTGATGAGCTTCGGGGTCATGGGTGCCGACATGCAGGCGCAGGGGCACGTGCAGATGATGATCCGGACGGCCGACTACGGCCAGAATCCGCAGGCCGCCTCCGACGCGCCGCGCTGGAAGATCACCGCCGAGGGTGGCGTGATCGTCGAGCACCACATGCCGTCGACAGTCGTCACTGGTCTCGCCGCACTCGGCCACCGGATCCGCCAGGTGGAACGCTGGAACATGGAATTCGGTTCGGCGCAGCTGGTGCGCCGGATCGACGGCGGCTACATCGCCGCGTCGGAGCCTCGGCGCGACGGGCAGGCAGTGGGCTTCTGAGCCGTGCAACGGAGGCTGCTCGCACATCTCCTCGGGCTGTTCATCGCCCTATCTGTGCCAGGCGTCGCGCTGGCACAGGCGTACCCGACGAAGACGATCCGGATCGTCGCGCCATTTGCGCCCGGAGGCGGCGTGGACACGGTTGCGCGGCTGATCGCCGATCCACTTTCGAAGGCGATGGGACAACCGGTGATCGTGGAGAACCGGCCTGGCGCTGCGGGGACCATCGGCGCCGCCCTGGTCGCCAAGGCACGGCCCGATGGTCACACCCTCCTTCTGGGAACGATCTCGACGCATGGCATTGCACCCAGCCTCTACCCCGGCCTGCCCTATAACGCGCAGCGCGATTTCGCACCGATATCGCTGCTGATCACGCAACCCAACGTGCTTGCCGTCCACCCGGGGCTCGGCGTCAGGTCGGTAGCGGATCTGATCCGGCTGGCCAGGTCGAAA
Source organism: uncultured Burkholderiales bacterium (assembly GCA_964386195.1). Lineage (GTDB taxonomy): Bacteria > Pseudomonadota > Gammaproteobacteria > Burkholderiales > SHXO01 > SHXO01. The sequence continues at coordinate 6,466 of CAYLTE010000134.1, forward strand.
CCGGAAACAATTGCCTATGCCTCGAGCGGAAGTGGCACGACGCAGCATCTTTCCGCTGCGCTGTTCGAGGCGGCTGCGCGCGTACGCCTGGTCCACGTTCCCTACAAGGGGAGCGCGCCGGCACTCGTCGATCTGCTCGGCGGACAGGTGCAACTGATGTTCGACAACCTCCCGACGGCCCTCCCACACATCAAGGCAGGCAAGCTGAACGCACTCGCGGTGACATCGTCCGCTCGCACGCCGATGCTTCCCGCTGTCCCGACGATGCAGGAAGCGGGACTGACCGGTTACGCGGTCACGTCCTGGTATGCGCTCTATGCGCCAGCGAAGACGCCCCCCGCCGTGGTGCGACGGCTCAACGCGGAAGTAAGCAAAGCGCTCGCGCTCCCAGCAGTGTCGGAGCAATTGCGTGCACAGGGATTCCAGCCGGCGTCCGGTCCTGCCGCGGCACTGGGGGAACTCACGCGGCAGGAGATCGCAAAGTGGGCGCAGGTCGTGAAGCAGGTCGGCGTGACCGTGCAGTAGCTGGACCCGATCGCGAGGATGCGCGCCCGGGCCCGGAGCTTCAACCCTTCGACTGAGCAGCCTTGCGGATCGCCGACAAGGTGGTGCGGGTCGTGATGACCTCCGGGTCCAGCCGCACTTCCAGGAGCGCCGGCTTCCTCGACGACAGCGCCCGCTCGAAGGCGGGCGCGAACTGATCGGTACGCTCGACCAGTTCGCCGTGGGCGCCGTAGGCACGCGCGAGTGCCACGAAGTCCGGATTGCTCAACGCCGTGCCGTGTACGCGAGCGGGATACTCGCGCTCCTGGTGCATGCGGATCGTGCCGTACATGCCGTTGTTGACGACCACGAACACGACCGGTACATCGTACTGAACTGCCGTGGCGAGTTCCTGTCCCGTCATCAGGAAATCGCCATCGCCGGAGAAGCACAGAACGGTGCGTTCAGGATGCATCAGCTTCGCGGCGATCGCTGCTGGCACTCCGTATCCCATTGCGCCATTGGTCGGTCCGAGCTGTGTGCGAAAACCGGTGTACTGGTAGAAGCGCTGCGGCCAGCCCGAGAAGTTGCCCGCACCGTTGGTGATGATGCTGCCCTCCGGAAGCCGGCCGTTCAGCCACGCCACGACCTCGCTCATGTTCACCAGCCCAGGTGTCTGCACCGGCTCGATGGTCTTCAGGTATTCGCTGCGCAGCGTGCGCGTCCACGACGCCCAGCCGGGTGCCGCAGCGGGGGAGAGCGATCGTGCCGCCCGCGCGAACTCGGCCATGCCGGCATTGATCATCAGCTCCGCCTGGTACACCCTGCCCAGCTCGTCTGCGCCAGGATGCACGTGCACGAAGCGCTGGCGCACCTGAGGGATCGACAGCAGCGTGTAGCCGCTGGTGGTCATCTCGCCCAGCCGCGGGCCGACCGCCAGCACCAGATCCGATTCTGCAACCCGCTTCTTGAGATCGGCGCCCGTGGCGATGCCGATCTCCCCGGCATACTGCTCGTGGCGGTTGTCGAAGAGATCCTGACGCCGGAAACTGCACGTGACGGGCAGCGCCCAGGCTTCGGCAAACGCACGGATATCGGCGCAGGTCCGCTCGCTCCAGTCTCCGCCACCGAGCAATAGCAACGGCCGCTGCGACGCGCCGAGCATTCGTGAAAGCTCGTCCATCTGCTCCGGGCCCGGGTGCGCCTTGACGCGCTGGTAGGGGCGCGGCGTGGCCGCTGGCACCTGGGCCGCCAGCATGTCCTCCGGCAATGAAAGCACCACCGGCCCCGGCCGTCCGGACACGGCGACGTGATAAGCGTGGCTGACGTATTCGTGCACGCGGTCCGCGCGATCGATCTGCGCGACCCATTTGGTCATCTGACCGTACATGCGTCGATAGTCGACCTCTTGGAACGCCTCACGTTCGACGACGTCGCTGCCGATCTGGCCGATGAACAGAATCATCGGCGTGGAGTCCTGAAAGGCCGTGTGTACGCCGATGCTGGCGTTGGTCGCGCCCGGCCCGCGCGTCACCATGCAGATCCCCGGATGGCCGGTGAGTTTGCCGTAGGCTTCGGCCATGAACGCCGCTCCACCCTCTTGCCGGCACACTATCAGGGAGATCCGATCGCGCACGTCATACAGCGCGTCGATCACTGCCAGATAGCTCTCCCCCGGCACGCAGAACACGCGATCCGCGCCGTGCAGGCACAAGGCGTCCACCAGCAACTGGCCACCGGATCTGGTCTGGGTCGTCTCGCTCATCTTCTCCTCGGAATTCCGTGTATTGGGTCGACGCGAAGGATTATAGGCGTCGACGCCGATCGCCCGCTGATGCAAAGTGACCGCGCTGGCTCAAGAGGCTAGAATGCCGGCTCTTCATTGGCTGCAAGTGCCGCCAGAATCGGCCGGGACGACATCGACCAGGCTCGTACTGCTGCCACACTACGCAGAACAGAACGATAAAGGAGAGCATGACGTGGGAGATGGTGTTCTGGCGCTATTGGCCTTTGCCCCCATCCTGATAGCGGGGCTGCTTCTGGTCGGATTTCGCATGCCCGCGAAGTATGCGATGCCGGCCGTGTTCGTCCTCACCTGCGTCATCGCCCTGTACGCGTGGGGCATGACGTTCAATCGTGTGCTCGCCTCCACCCTGCAGGGGCTGATTCTGACCGCTGGATTGCTCTGGATCATCTTCGGCGCAATCCTGCTCCTGAACACGCTCAAGTATTCGGGCGCCATTGCCACCATTCGAGCCGGCTTTTCGAACATCAGTCCTGACCGCCGCATCCAGGTGATTCTTATCGCCTGGCTCTTCGGATGCTTCATCGAAGGCGCTTCTGGATTCGGCACGCCTGCTGCAGTTGCCGCTCCGTTGATGGTTGCGGTGGGCTTTCCCGCCCTCGCCGCCGTGGTCTTCGGCATGATGATCCAATCGACGCCGGTGTCCTTCGGCGCGGTCGGTACGCCGCTGATCGTCGGCGTCCAAGGCGGCCTCGACCGTGTCGCCCTCACTCAGCAACTTGCGGAGAATGGACTGGAGTGGGAGTCGTTCTTCCGCGTGATCGTGTCGGAAGTCGCGATCGTGCACGCAATCTGCGGAACGCTCATGCCGTTGCTGCTGGTCATGTTCATGACCCGCTACTTCGGCCGCAACCGGTCCTGGACCGAAGGGCTTTCGATCGCACCGTTCGCGATCTTCGCAGCGTTCTCCTTCACCATTCCCTACGTGCTCGCCGGCGTATTCCTCGGGCCCGAGTTCCCCTCCATCCTGGGCGGACTACTCGGCCTCGGAATCGTCACGGCCGCCGTCAAGGCCCGTTTCCTGGTGCCGAGCGATACGTGGGACTTCGCGCCGCCGGCGCAGTGGCCATCCCACTGGATGGGCAACGTACAGGTTTCGCTCGACAACCTCTCGCAGCGCCAGATCGGCCGTTTCATGGCATGGCTGCCGTATATCCTCCTCGCCCTCGTGCTGGTGCTCTCCCGAACCGTCAAGCCGTTCGGGGACTTCCTCAAGCAGGTCGACTGGAAGTTCGTGGATATCCTCGGCGAAGCGGGTATCAGCGGAAATTTCCAGGCGCTCTATCTGCCCGGCGGGTTGCTCGTCATGGTGTGCCTGGCCACCTTTCTTCTGCATCGAATGAAGGGCTCGGATCTGGCGCGCGCAGTCCGCGATTCGGGTGGGACGATCGTGGGTGCGGGGTTCGTGCTGATCTTCACGGTGCCGATGGTTCGGGTGATGATCAATTCCGGCGTAAACGTGAACGACCTGGTGAGCATGCCCATCGCGATGGCACGCGGCGTGGCCGACCTGATGGGCCAGATCTATCCGTTGCTTGCCCCTTCGGTGGGTGCGCTGGGCGCCTTCCTCGCAGGATCGAACACGGTCAGCAACCTGATGCTGAGCCAGTTCCAGTACGAAACCGCCACCCTGCTCGGCCTGTCTGGCGCGCTCCTGGTGGCGCTGCAAAGCGTAGGGGCTGCGGCAGGAAACATGATCGCCATCCACAACGTGGTTGCCGCATCGGCGACCGTCGGCCTACTCGGTCGTGAAGGGATCACGCTGCGGATCACGATCCTGCCAACGCTGTATTACGTGACCCTGGCGGGCCTCATCGGGTTGATCGCGCTTCATGTCATCGGGGTGACCGATCCACTGCTTGCGCTGCGCAGCGCCGGCTGACGCAGCCACTCCCCGCCTCGGCTTGACGAGGCATGGCAGGAAACGAAAAAGCCCACCTGACGGTGGGCTTTTCATTATGTACTCTGGCTTCTACTGCTGACTGGCTGCTTCGGACACTGCCTTCATCGACAGGCGCAGGCGACCCTTGTCGTCCGCTTCGAGCACCTTGACGCGAACCGACTGCCCCTCCTTCAGATGGTCGCCGACGTTCTTGACGCGTTCCTCGGCGATCTGAGAGATGTGCAGCAGACCGTCCTTGCCAGGCAGGACGCTGACGATGGCGCCGAAGTCGAGCAGCTTGAGCACGGTACCTTCGTAGATGCGACCGACCTCGACCTCCGCGGTAATGTCCTCGATCCGCTTCTTCGCCGCCATCCCGCCTTCAGAACTGGTGCATGCGATGGTGACGGTTCCGTCTTCCGCAATGTCGATGGTGGTGCCGGTTTCCTCGGTGATCGCACGGATGACCGCGCCGCCCTTGCCGATGACATCCCGGATCTTCTCCGGCTTGATCTTGATGACGATCATCCGGGGCGCGTAGGCCGACAGTTCGGGGCGAGGCGTCTCGAGGGACTGGCGCATCAACCCAAGGATGTGCATGCGGCCTTCGCGCGCCTGATTCAACGCGACCTGCATGATCTCTTTGGTAATGCCCTGAATCTTGATGTCCATCTGAAGCGCAGTCACGCCGCGCTCCGTGCCCGCCACCTTGAAATCCATGTCTCCCAGATGATCCTCATCGCCCAGGATATCGCTCAGGACCGCAAATCGATTACCGTCCTTGATCAACCCCATTGCGATGCCGGCGACATGCGCCTTCATCGGCACCCCCGCATCCATCAGCGCGAGCGAACCTCCGCATACGGACGCCATCGAGCTGGA
>CAYLTE010000135.1:0-11504 GCA_964386195.1 uncultured Burkholderiales bacterium
ATCGGGACTCGGCGAATCCGTCCCGCTGCCCAACTGCAGGAACGCCTCCGGTTCCCGCTGCAGGATTCCAAGCACCGCGCCGAGCCGCTTCAGCAGCGACGCACTGCGCGCGTCATGCGTCCGGTTGATCTCGCCGGCGAGTTCGAACAGCACCGCGACGGCATCGGCGGTGTTGAAGTCGTCATCCATCGCCGTCTTGAAGCGTGCGGCGAAGGGATCGGTCCAATCCACCGGGACCGATGCCGCAGGGTTGTCGCGCAGCGTGGTGTACAGCCGCTTGAGCCCGGCACGGGCGTCGTCGAGATGCTGGTCGGAGTAGTTGAGCGGACTGCGGTAGTGCGCGCGCACGATGAAGAAGCGCACGACCTCCGCGTCGTACCGCGCCAGAACATCCCGTACGGTGAAGAAGTTGCCCAGGGACTTGGACATCTTCTCGTTGTCCACGCGCACGAAGCCGTTGTGCATCCAGTAGTTGACGAACGTGTGGCCGTGCGCGCCCTCGGACTGGGCAATCTCGTTCTCGTGGTGCGGGAACAGCAGGTCCTGCCCGCCGCCGTGGATGTCGAAGTGTTCGCCCAGGAAGTGCTCGCTCATCGCGGAACACTCGATGTGCCAGCCGGGGCGCCCCGGTCCCCACGGCGACTTCCACGCCGGCTCGTCCGGCTTCGCCGATTTCCACAACACGAAGTCGAGCGGATCCTGCTTGTTCGGATCGACGTCGACACGCTCGCCGGCGCGCAGATCCTCGAGCGACTTGCCGGAGAGCTTGCCGTACTCGCGGAAGCCGCGCACGGAGTAGTACACGTCGCCGTTCGCCGCGCGGTAGGCCAGGCCCTTCTTCATGAGTGCGTCGATGATGGCCAGCATGCCGGGCACGTGCTCGGTCGCTCGCGGCTCATGGTCGGGCTTGTCCACGCCGAGCGCCGCGGCGTCCTCGTCCATGAAGCCGATGAAGCGATCGGTGAGCGCCTGGATGCTCTCCCCGTTCTCCAGGGCCCGGCGGATGATCTTGTCGTCGATATCCGTGATGTTGCGCACGTACTGCACGTCGAAGCCGCTGGCGCGCAGCCATCGGCGCACAACGTCGAACACGACCATGACCCGAGCATGACCGATGTGGCAGTAGTCGTACACGGTCATGCCGCATACGTACATGCGAACCGTTCCAGGACGGATCGGTACGAACGCTTGCTTCTGGCGCGTCAGCGAATTGTGGATGTGCAGCATGGAGCGGCGCCTGGGCGGTCCTGCCACGCGAACTGCCGGGTCATCGTCGCGGCGCGCCCTGCGGCGAGGGACATTTGCCGTGGCCTGGTGGAGGAATCGGGCTTGTCTCGAATTCTGCTAGTATTACAAGTACCTAGCACGCTTTCCAAAGCAGTATATCACGATGCTCGTGCACCGCATCCTGCCCGTTATTGCGCTTGTGCTGAGCGCCCTCGCCGTCCATCCCGCTGCGTCGGCCGACGCGTTCGAGGAAGCACGCGTCCTGTACAGCCAGGGTCAGGGCGAGGCGGCGCTGGCGCGGCTGGATGCACAACTGGACCGCAATCCCCGCGACGCGCGCGCGCGTTTCCTGAAGGGCGTGATCTTTTCCGAACAGCAGCGCACCGCCGAGGCGATCGGCGTGTTCACCGCATTGACGCAGGATTTCCCGGAGATGCCGGAGCCCTACAACAACCTGGCGGTGCTGCACGCCTCGCAGGGCGAGTACCGCGCTGCCCGCGAAGCGCTCGAGATGGCGGTGCGCAATCATCCGGACTACGCCACCGCACACGAGAATCTGGGCGACGTCTACGCAGCCCTCGCCCGTGAGGCGTACGCCACCGCGCTGCGCCTGGATGCAGGCAATCGAGGCGCGCGCGACAAGTTGGATCGGCTGGGCCAAGTCATTCCCGGGGAAGCGTCGGCGCCTGCTGCAACGACGTCCGAAGACGCGACAACCGAACAGACCGCCCCGGCGACAACCGCTCCCCCTGCTGCCGATCCCAGCGCCGACGTGCTCGCCGCCGTAGAGGGATGGGCACGGGCGTGGTCGCGCGGAGATGCCGCGGCCTACCTTGCGTACTACGCGCCCACGTTCAGCCCACCCGGCGGCATGTCCCGTGCGGCATGGGAGGCGCAGCGGCGCGAAGGGTTCGACGTGGAGCGGGACCTGCGCGTCACGGTCGCATCGCCGAGCGTCACCCTCGAGGACGACACGCATGCGCGCGTGAGCTTCCAGCAGAATTACGCCTCGCAGACCTTCGAGCGCAGCGCGCTCAAGACGCTGCATCTGGTCAAGCGCGACGGGCGCTGGCTCATCGAGCGCGAGAGCGCATCGGCCAACTGAATCCCACCTGGAGAGACCATGGTCAAACTGCACACGAGTATGGGCACCATCACCCTGGAACTGGACGAGGCGCGGGCCCCGGCCACAGTGCGCAATTTCCTCGACTACGTGGAGCGCGGGTTCTACGCGAACACCGTGTTCCATCGGGTGATCGACGGCTTCATGATCCAGGGCGGAGGGTTCGAGCCCGGGCTCAAGCAGAAAGCCACCCGCGATCCCATCAAGAACGAGGCGGACAACGGCCTGACCAACGCCGCCTACACCATCGCCATGGCGCGAACCCCGGATCCGCACTCGGCTTCCAGCCAGTTCTTCATCAACGTGGCCGACAACGATTTCCTCAACTTCAGTTCACCCAGCCCGCAGGGGTGGGGGTACTGCGTCTTCGGCCGGGTGGTCGAGGGAAAGGAGGTGGTCGACCAGATTCGGAAGGTGGCCACGGGAAGCCGCGGAATGCACGATGACGTGCCGCTCGAGGACGTCGTCATCAAGAGCGCGGAAGCGGTTTGAGCGAAGGCGAGCGCCTGCGGTGACCGGGTCGACGCTGTTCCTGTCGGACCTGCACCTGAGCTCCGAACGGCCGCTCGCCACGCAGGCTTTCGAGCGCTTCCTGGACGGTCCAGCGGCGACGGCGGACGCGGTCTACGTGCTCGGCGATCTGTTCGAGTACTGGGCCGGCGACGACGATCTGGACGACGCGTTCAACGCGCAGGTCGTGCGGCGGCTCGCAGGCTTGGCGCTAAAGGTCCCGGTCCACGTGATGCACGGCAATCGGGACTTCCTTCTGGCGCGGCGCTTCGCCGCCTCGTCGGGCGTGCGGCCGCTGCGCGACCCCACTGTGGTCGATCTCTATGGCACGCGCACGCTGCTCATGCACGGCGATCTGCTGTGCACGCAGGACCGGCGCTATCAGCTCTTCCGCCGCGTCGTGCGCAACGGCCTCGTGCAGGGCTTGTTCATGCGCCTTCCTCTGCAGCGGCGCAAGCGCGTCATCGGGGGTGCGCGACGCATGAGCGAGGGCGAGAAGAACGTCAAGCGCATGGACATCATGGACGTGGCGCCCGCAGCCGTGGAGGAAGCCTTCCGCCGCTTCGACTGCTCGCACATGATCCACGGCCATACGCATCGCGCAGCACGCCACCGGCTGGAGGTGGACGGCCGGCCACGCGAGCGCTGGGTCCTGTCGGACTGGTACCGCCAGGGTCAGTACCTGCGGGTTTCCCCGCAAGGATGGGAGAGCGTACTGCTGCCCTTTGCGGCAGCCTGAGCGCTCAGCCCAGCCCGCGCGCGAGATCCGCTTCCAGGTCCCGCACCGACTCCAGCCCCACCGCCACGCGCAGCAGTCCTTCCTCGATCCCTGCGGCTGCGCGTGCAGCAGGCGCCAGGCGGCCGTGCGTGGTGCTTGCCGGATGCGTGATCGTGCTCTTGGCGTCGCCGAGGTTGGCCGTGATCGAGATCAGACGGCACGAATCGACGACGCGCCAGGCCGCCTCGCGTCCACCCTTGACCACGAAGGACACGATGCCGCCGCCCGCACTCTGCTGCCGCATGGCCAGCGCGTGCTGGGGATGGCTGGGAAGTCCGGGGTACCACACGCGCTCGACGCAGCCGTGGTCCTCGAGCCACCGTGCGAGTGCGAGCGCACCCGCGCAATGGGCGTCCATGCGCAGCTTGAGCGTCTCGAGTCCCTTGAGGATCACCCAGGCGTTGAACGGAGAGAGCGTCGGCCCGGCATTGCGCAGGAACGCCGTCAGCGGTTCCTCGATGAGGGCGCGTGCACCCAGCACCGCTCCGCCGAGGACGCGACCCTGACCGTCCAGATACTTGGTCGCCGAGTGCACGACCACGTCCGCTCCCATCGCGAGCGGCCGCTGCAGAGCCGGTGTGCAGAAACAGTTGTCGACCGCGAGCCGCGCGGAATGAGCATGTGCCAGTTCAGCCAGCGCAGCGATGTCGTAGGTCTCGGTGAGCGGATTCGACGGCGTTTCCACGAACAGCAGGCGCGTGTTGGGGCGGATCGCCTTACTCCAGTCGTCGGCATCGGAGCCGGCGACGAATGTGGTCTCGATACCCAGGCGCGGCAGCCAGTTGCTGAACAGTTGCACCGTCGCGCCAAACAGGCTTCGCGACGCCACGATGTGCTCGCCTCCCCGCAGCAGACCCAGCACTGTGGCCAGGATCGCAGACATTCCAGAAGCGGTGGCGATGCAGCATTGCGCCCCTTCCAACGCGGCGAGGCGATCCTGCAGCATCGCCACGGTGGGATTGGTGTAGCGCGAGTACACCATGCCCTCCTGCGTCCCCGAGAAGCGTTCGGCGGCCTGCGCGGCACTGTCGAAGACGAAGCTGGAGGTGAGAAACAAGCCCTCTGAATGTTCGTGAAACTGGCTGCGCTGGGTACCGGCGCGCACAGCGAGCGTCTCGAAGTCGAGTTCGGTCATTTCGGAACCTGCAAAAAAGAAAAACCCGCGCAGCAGACCTGTCGCGGGTTTTCCCCACGCTTTAGCTGCACTTGTAACGCGCCCGCAAGCTGTGACTTCAAATCGGCGCGAGGTGCGGAAGATACCGGGCGGCAGCGCACTCGTCAACTGCCCCGGCGGGCCGGCATCGGTTGCCCAGTATCAGTTACGCGGTATCGGTTACCCGGTATCGGTTGCCGGGCAGGGCTGGCGTCAGTCCGCGCCGACGAGGTTCAGGTCGAGTTGCGTGGTGGCGGCCGTGGAGCGCCGGCCGAGCTCGACGTCGTTGCGGTTGGCCTCCACGCCGGCGAGGTACTCGGGCGTGACGTCCCCGGTGATGTACACGCCGCTGAAACAGGACGTCTCGAAGTTCTGCACTCGGTGATTAACCGAGCCCACGTCGCGCACCAGCGCACCCAGATCCTGGTAGACGAGGCAGTCGGCTCCGATCTCGCGCGCGATCTCCTCGTCGGTGCGCCCGGTGGCGATGAGCTCGCGCGCGGTGGGCATGTCGATGCCGTACACGTTGGGATAGCGAACGGGCGGCGAGGCGGAGGCGAAGAACACCTTGTTCGCGCCCGAGTCGCGCGCCATCTGCACGATCTCGCGGCTGGTGGTGCCGCGCACGATGGAATCGTCCACTAGCAGCACGTTCTTGCCTTTGAACTCCATGCCGATCGCATTGAGTTTCTGGCGCACCGACTTCTTGCGCACTCCCTGCCCCGGCATGATGAAGGTGCGCCCGATGTAGCGGTTCTTGATGAAGCCCTCGCGATAGGCGACGTCGAGCTTGCTCGCCAGCTGCATGGCGGCGGGCCGGCTGGAGTCCGGAATCGGGATGACGACGTCGATGTCCAGAGCGGCGTAGTCGCGCCTGATCTTCTCGGCGAGGCTCTCGCCCATGCGCAGGCGCGTCTCGTACACGGAGATACCGTCGATCACCGAGTCGGGCCGTGCGAGGTAGACGAACTCGAAGATGCACGGGTTCAGCGAAGGATGCGCAGCGCACTGCTTGCTGAAGAAGTTGCCGTCCATGTCGATGAAGATCGCCTCTCCCGGCGCCACGTCCCGCACCAGCTCGAAGCCCAGGACGTCAAGGGCGACGCTCTCCGATGCGACCACGTACTCGTCGCCCTGCTCGGATCGGCTCGTACCGACCACCAGCGGGCGGATGCCGAAGGGATCGCGGAAGGCGAGCAGACCGTACCCGGCGATCATCGCAACCACGGCGTATGCACCGCGCACGCGGCGGTGCACGCCCGCGACCGCCTGAAAGATGGTCGCCGGATCCAGCGCACAGGTGGCGGAGGCGTCCTGCAGTTCGTGCGCCAGCACGTTGAGCAGGACTTCCGAATCGGAGTTGGTGTTGACGTGCCGCAGGTCCTGACGAAACAGCTCACGCTTGAGCGCTTCGGAGTTGGTCAGGTTCCCGTTGTGCCCGAGAACGATGCCGAAGGGCGAGTTGACGTACAGCGGTTGCGACTCGGCGGAGTTGTTGGCCGATCCGGCCGTCGGATAGCGGCAGTGGGCGATGCCGGTGACGCCCCCGAGGTTGCGCATGTCCCGTGTGCGGAAGACGTCGCGGACCAGTCCGCTTCCCTTGTGCATGTGGAAGGTGCTCTGCTCGGCCGTCACGATCCCCGCCGCATCCTGCCCGCGATGCTGGAGCACGAGCAGCCCGTCGTAGAGCAACTGATTGACGGGCGACTTGGCTGCGACGCCGATGATTCCGCACATATCCTGCCTCGGTGAATTGACACAAACCTGGCGATGCTGCCACGCAGCCCGCCTCGCGCGCCCTCCGACGCAACAGGCGAGCCAGCGTCGCTCAATCGTAGCGTATCCGTCCCGCCACCGCCTGTGGCAGGTAGCCTCGCACCGCCACGGCGAGCGCCTGCACAGGCGCGACGAGCTTCGACTCCTTCCAGATCGGCTCGCGCGGCACGGCGGTCAATCCTGCCACCAGGGTTGCCGCCACCAGGATGAGCAGCGCACGCACCAGCCCGAACACGCCACCGAGCAGTCGATCCACCCCCGAGAGCGGGGATTTGCGCAGCAGTCCGGCGACGAGCATGGTGACCAGCGCCAGGACCAGCAGCGCCCCCAGGAAGACGACGGCGAAGCCCGCCGCAAGCCGCAGCGAAGGGTTGGACAACGATTCGGGCATGAAGATCGCGGCGTGCGAGGCGTAGCGCACGGCCAGCCATACCGCGATCACCCAGGACAGCAGCGACATCAGTTCGCGCACTGCGCCGCGCAGGACGCTGAGCAGGATGGAGAGCGCGAGCACCGCGAGAATGGCGTAATCGAGTCCGTTCATCCTGCCGCCACGCCCTCAGTCGCCTTTGCTCACGACCTTGCCCGGATCGAAGCCGAGCTCGACCAGCCGGCCGCGCGCTGCCTCCGCCGCTTCCTGCTGCGCGAACGGGCCGACGCGCACGCGAATCTTGCCGCCATCGGGGGTTCTCTCGGTGAACACGGGGAACTTCTTCTGCTGCAGGGTGCGCTTGAGATCGCGCGCCTTCTCCGGCGACGTGGTTGCGATGAGCTGGACCACGTAGGTCGTCTTGCCAACCGCGGGGCCGGATTCGGCTTCTGGGATCGCAGCGCCTGGCTGTCGATCCGCTTCTGTGGCTGCCACCTCCGGAACGGAGGGTTGGGCGATTGTGCTGTCCTCGAGGGGCGCCGGCGCGGATCGTGGCGCTTCCTCGGGGAGCACGGCGGGCACTTCGGCCGTCGGCGTGGAGGCGGGCTGCGGCAAAGCCTCCGACACGGTCACCTCCGGCGCCGGCTGATTCCCGCGGGGTTCTGCGTCCAGCAGCAGCGGTACCGCCGCGACGGCAACGATGACCAGGGCGATTGCTCCGACCAAGCGCCGGCGCGCACGCTTGCGCAACTGGATTTCTTCGTCGGAAACGCTGCTCCTGGCCAAGCGGGGTCTCGTTGTGTCAGCCGGATCGGGTATCGGAGAAGCCGAGTGCGGCTGCTACCGTGAGAAAGGAACCGAACACGACGATTTTATCATCCACGCCTGCATGGTCTCGTGCGCTGCGAAATGCTTCCTGCACATCCGCGCAGGCGCGCACGCCAGTCGCCACCCCTGCCGCGCTCAGCGCCGCCTCGAGTCCGTGCACGCTCTCGCCGCGCGGCCCGGGAAGGGGCGCGACGAACCAGGTGTCGACGATGTCCGCGAGCGTGCGCGCGACACCGACGATGTCCTTGTCGTGCAGCATCGCGAACACTGCCAGGGTGCGGCCGCCCGGGATGCGTGCGAGATTTTCCCGCAACCGCACTGCCGCGTGCGGATTGTGCGCGACGTCGAGGATCGTCATCGGCCGCCCCGGGAGGACCTGAAAACGCCCGCGTAGCTCCACCTCCACCAGCCCGCGGCGGATCGCGCCCATGTCCACGGGCAGACGAGCACGCATCGCTTCCAGCGCCATCAACGCTGCGGCGGCGTTGCCGAGCTGGAATCCACCTCGCAGGCTCGGCCACGGCAGTCCGGCGCGCCTGGTGTGCAGGCTCCAGAACGTCCAGTCCTGCTCGCGGGGCGTCGCGCCGAAATCGCGGTCGATGAGGTAAACCGTTGCGCCGATCTGCGCCGCGCGCTGGACGACGCTGTGCGGCGGATCGGGATCCGCGACGATGGCCGGCCGGCCCGCGCGGAAGATGCCGGCCTTCTCGGCGCCGATCGCTTCACGCGAATCGCCCAGATACTCCATGTGGTCGAGTCCGACGCTCACCAGCACCGCGCAATCGGAATCGAACAGGTTGACTGCATCGAGGCGGCCTCCCAGCCCCACCTCGAGCACGGCGGCTTCGACCGGGGTGTCCTGAAACAGGAGCATTGCCGCCAGCGTGCCGAATTCGAAGTAGGTCAGGCTCACGTCCCCGCGCGCTTCCTCCACCTGTTCGAACGCACGTACCAGGTCTGCATCGCCAGCCTCGCGCCCATCGATCGATACGCGCTCGTTGTAGCGCAGCAGGTGCGGAGAACTGTAACGGCCCACGCGGTACCCCGCGCAGCGCAGGAAACTCTCCAGGAAGGCGCAGGTGGAGCCCTTGCCGTTGGTCCCGCCCACAGTGATCAGCGGGAACGACGGAGCCAGGGCAAGCCGGTCGCGCACGGCGGCGATGCGCTCGAGACCGAAATCCATCGCCTTGGGATGCAGTCGCTCGAGGTAGTCGAGCCAGGCAGCGAGCGAACTGCCTGGGGCGGGAGCGGACGGATGCATCGAGGTGGGAATGCGCGCGGGGCCGCGCGCATCGGGATTGGACGTACCGCTCAGGCAGAGGGCGCGCGCATCAGCAGGGTGATCAGACTCGACAGCCGGTCGCGCAGGTCGCGCCGGTCGACGATCATGTCGATCGCGCCGTGCTCGAGCAGGAATTCCGCGCGCTGAAACCCCTCCGGCAGCGTCTGCTTGACGGTCTGTTCGATCACGCGCGGGCCGGCGAAGCCGATCAGCGCACCCGGTTCCGCAATCACGACGTCCCCGATCATGGCGAAGCTCGCCGACACGCCGCCCATCGTCGGGTCGGTCAGCACGCACAAGAAGGGCAGGCGCTCGGACGCGAGCTGCGTGAGCGCCGCGGTCGTCTTGGCCATCTGCATGAGCGACATCAGCCCCTCCTGCATGCGCGCCCCGCCGCTCGCGGTAAAGCACACGAATGCGCTCTTCTGCTCGATTGCGGATTGCACGCCACGCACGAAGCGCTCGCCGACCACGGAACCCATGGAGCCGCCCATGAATCGGAACTCGAATGCCGCAACCACCGCCGGCACGCTGTTGATCGCTCCCTGCATCACCACCAGTGCATCGCCCTCGCCGCTCTCGGCCTGATCCGCCGAGAGTCGGTCGGTGTAGCGCCTGCTGTCCACGAACTTCAGGAAGTCCATGGGCACGACCTCTGCGCCGATCTCGTATCGGCCCTCGGGGTCGAGTGTCATGTCGACCCGTTCGCGGGCGGTCACCCGGTTGTGGTGCGAACACTTGGGACAGACGTCGAGGCTTTTCTCGAGATCGGCCCGGTAGAGCACCGCCTCGCACACCTCGCACTTGACCCACAAGCCCTCGGGCACGGCCTTCTTGGCCGCACCGGGGCTGCGCTTGATCTTCGGTGGAAGCAGCTTCTGCAACCAGCTCACGTCACCTCCGACAGTGACTGCGGCGTACTCGTCCGCCGCCTCGTTGGGCATCGGGCGGGCCTACTGGTCCATGGCGCGGCGGATGCCGCCCACCAGTGCCCGAACCTTCTCGACGGCCTGCTCGGGCGCCGAGGCTTCGATCTCCTGCACCAACCGGCTGCCGATGACCACCGCATCGGACAGCTTCCCCACCGCACGTGCCGTTTCCCCGTCGCGTATGCCGAACCCCACGCCCACGGGCAGCTTGATGTGCGACCTGATCGCCGGCAGCTTGCGTGCGACCTCGTCGAGGTCCAGGGTACTTGCGCCAGTCACGCCCTTGAGCGAAACGTAGTAGATGTAGCCGCTGGCGACCCGGCCCACCTCGCGGATACGACTCTCGGCGGAGGTCGGCGACAGCAGATAGATGCTGTCGATCTCGCGGGCCTTGAGCGCCTGGAGCAGTTCGCTGCCTTCCTCGGGCGGATAGTCCACCACGAGCACGCCATCAACGCCTGCCTCGGCCGCAGCCTGCGCAAAACGCTCCGGGCCCATCGCCTCGATGGGATTGGCGTAGCCCATGAGCACCACCGGTGTATTCGCATCCGTCTCGCGGAACGCGCGTACCGCCTCCAGGACACCCTTGAGCGAGGTGTGCTGCCGCAGCGCACGTTCGCTCGCGCGCTGGATCGCCGGACCGTCGGCCATCGGGTCGGAGAAGGGCACGCCCAGTTCGATGATGTCGGCGCCGGCCTCGACCAGCGCATGCATGAGCGGGACTGTCAGCGCCAGCGAGGGATCGCCGGCGGTGATGAACGGAATGAGCGCCTTGCGGCCGTTGCGCTGGAGTGACTGGAACGTCGCGGAGATGCGTGACATCGGCAAGGATCAGATCGGTTGTGCAGGCGCGCGATGCGCGACCGGGTTCACAGGTCGATGCCCGAGGCCTTGGCCACGGTGTGCATGTCCTTGTCACCCCGACCCGAGAGGTTGACCAGGAGAACCTGATCCTTGCCCATGCCGGGCGCGATCTTCATCGCGTGCGCGAGCGCATGACTCGACTCCAGCGCTGGCATGATGCCTTCCATGCGACAGAGCGTGTGGAAGGCCTCGAGCGCCTCCTGGTCGGTCGCAGCCACGTATTCGGCCCGGCCGCTGTCCTTGAGCCAGGCGTGCTCGGGGCCGACGCCCGGATAGTCGAGGCCGGCCGAGATGGAGTGAGTCTCGATGATCTGCCCGTCCTCGCTCTGCAGCAGGTAGGTGCGGTTGCCGTGCAGCACACCGGGCCTGCCCGCGCATAGCGTGGCGGCGTGGTGTCCCGTGCCCAGCCCCTCGCCAGCAGCTTCGACGCCGATCAGCCGCACGCCGCGTTCCTGGATGTAGGGGTGGAACACTCCCATCGCATTGCTGCCGCCGCCGACGCACGCGAGGATGGCATCGGGCTGACGCCCGATCGTCTCCGGCATCTGAGTCAGCAGTTCCTGGCCGACGACCGCGTTGAAATCCCGCACCATCATGGGATACGGGTGCGGGCCTGCGACCGTTCCGATGATGTAGAAGGTGCTCTCCACGTTGGTCACCCAGT
>CAYLTE010000136.1:0-11501 GCA_964386195.1 uncultured Burkholderiales bacterium
GTCGTGGTTCTCTCCGCGCAGCGCCACGAACAGGTCGCCGTGCGCCACCTGCCGGCTGTCGGTGGTCACGCCGTGGAAGCTCACGTTCGGACCACGGCGTCCGGCGCCGATGTCGCGGGCGGCTCGGTCGAGGTCGAGCACGCTTCAGCCCTCCAGCGCGCGCAAGGCGGCGCGCGCGACGTCGAGGTCGGAGAACGGCAGGCGTGAGCCGCCGATTTCCTGGTAGGTCTCATGGCCCTTGCCGGCAATGAGCACGATGTCCTCCTGCGCCGCGCAGGCGAGTGCGCGATGGATGGCGCTGGCCCGGTCGGCTTCCACGACGTAGGTCGGATGCGCGCCCGCCTCGATCTGCCGGATGATGTCGAGCGGATCCTCGCCGCGCGGATTGTCGCTGGTGATCACCGCGACGTCGGCCAGGCGGGTCGCGACCTCGCCCATGAGCGGACGCTTGCCCGGGTCGCGCTCGCCACCGCAACCGAACACGCAGAACAGCCTGCCTCCGACCGGCAGCACGTCGCGCAGCGTCTCCAGCGCCTTCTGCAGCGCATCGGGCGTGTGCGCGTAGTCCACCACCACCATCGGCCGGCCCGGCATCTGGAACTGCTGAAGTCGGCCGGCCACCGGCTCGAGTTCGGCGATCGATTCGGCCGCCTCGCGCGGATCCAGTCCAGCAGCGAGCAGCACCCCGACCACGCCCAGCAGGTTGTAGGCATTGAACCCGCCGAGCAAGCGGCTGCGGATGGCGGCCGGCCCCCAGGGCGTCTCGATCTCCAGCGACAGGCCGCGACGGCTGAGATCCAGACGATGTCCCGCGATCTCGCCCTTGCCCAGGCCGTAACCGAGGACGTCGACGCGCGAGCGGTCGAGCGAGGCGGCAAGGCGGGCACCGAACGCGTCGTCGATGTTGACGATCGCGTGCTTCAGACCCGGCCAACGAAACAGCCTGGCCTTCGCTGCGCCGTAGTCCTCCATGGTCCCGTGGTAGTCCAGGTGGTCGCGGGAAAGATTGGTGAACAGCGCGGCCGCGAAGGCCACGCCGTTCACCCGGCCCTGGTCGAGCCCATGGGAGGAGACTTCCATCGCGACGCCGGAAGCGCCTCCGGCGAGCAGTTCGGACAGGCACTCGTGCACCGACGCGGCGTCCGGCGTGGTGTGCGAGGCGGGCTGCAGCGCACCGGGAAAGCCATTGCCCAGCGTGCCCAGCACGGCGGTCGGCCGACCCTTGCGGCCGAGGGACCGGGCGATCCAGTGCGAGCAGGAGGTCTTGCCGTTGGTGCCGGTCACGCCGGCCACCCACAGCCGGCGAGAGGGGTGGCCGTATACGCGATCCGCGATCAGGCCGAGTTTGCCGCGCACGTCGTCCATCGGCAGGTTCGGCACATCCCAGCGCCGGTTCCACTCGAAGCCGCCACGCTCCCACACGACGGCCACCGCGCCCGCGCGCAGCGCATCGTCGATGAAGCGGCGGCCGTCGCTGCGCTCTCCCGGGAAGGCCACGAACAGGTCTCCGGCGCGCACCTTGCGGCTGTCGGCGCGCACGCCCCCGGGACGCACGCCGAGTGCATCGAGCGCGGTAAGGTCGGCCTGGGGCGCGGCGCTCATACCTCTTCCTTCACCTCCGTCGCGGAGTCGACGGGCTCGAGGGTCATGGTCGGCGCATCGGGCGGCACTTGCATCGTGCGCAGCGCTTCGGCGATGACCGCGCTGAACACCGGCGCGGCCACCACGCCGCCGTAGTAGTGCCCCTTGGTCGGTTCATCGATCATGACGGCGACGACCAGGCGCGGATCCGACACGGGTGCCAGACCGACGAAGGAGGACACGTGCCGGTCGTCGGCATAGCGGCCGCCGTCGAGCTTGCGCGCGGTACCGGTCTTCCCTGCGACCCGGTATCCCATGACCTGCGCACGCACGGCCGTCCCGCCGGGCTGCACCACGGTCTCGAGCATCGTGCGCACCGCATTGGCCGTTCCCGGCGACATCACCGGCGTGCCGTTCTCCGGTGCCTGGCGCCGCAACAGGGAAAGCGGCTGCAGTACGCCGTCGCTGGAGAAGACGGTGTAGGCGCGTGCAAGTTGCAGGAGCGACACCGAGATGCCGTGTCCATAGGACAGGGTCGCCTGTTCGATCGGGCGCCAGCGCTGGAAATCGCGCAGCCGCCCACCGACCTCGCCCGGAAAGCCGACCTGCGGCGCACTGCCGAAGCCGACCTTGGTCAACAGCTGCCAGAGTTGCTCGCCGGGCATCGAGAGGGCGATCTTGGCCACCCCGACGTTGGACGAGCGCTGAATCACTTCGGACACGGTGAGCATCCCTGCGGGATGCACGTCGCGGATGCGGCGATCGCCCACCACCAGATAGCCCGGCGCCGTCTGGATGCGGCTTTCCGGCCTCACCAGCCGCGCCTCCAGCGCAGCTGCAACGGTAAAGGGCTTGAGCGTGGAGCCGGGCTCGAACAGGTCGGTGATCGCCCGGTTGCGTGTGCGCTCGGGCGTGCGCAGGGCGCGCGCGTTCGGGTCGTAATCGGGCGCATTGGCGAGCGCGAGCACCTCGCCGGTCCTGCTGTCGAGCACGACGATCGCGCCAGCCTTCGCACCGTGCTCCTTCACCGCCGCCGTCAGTTCGCGGTGGGCCAGGTATTGCAGCTTGCTGTCGATCGACAGTACCAGATCGCGTCCTTCGAGCGGCGGCCGCGCGTTCTCGCCCGCCTCGATCACGCGACCCAGACGATCCTTGATCACGCTGCGGCTGCCAGGTTTGCCGGCGAGCCAGTCCTCGTACGCGAGCTCGATGCCCTCCTGCCCGCGGTCGTCGATGTCGGTGAACCCGAGCACGTGGCTCGCGACGGCGCCCGCCGGGTAGTAGCGCTTGTACTCGCGGCGCAGTCCGATGCCCGACAGGCGCAGCTGGACCACGCGCGCGGCGACGTCGGGGGGCAGGTGGCGCTTGAGGTAGACGAAGCCGCGCGTCTTCGCGGCGAGGCGCTCGCGCAGCTGCGCATCCGACATCCCCAGCAGCGCGGCGAGCTGGCGGCGCTGGGCGGCACTCATGCGAACGTCCTGCGGGCTGGCGAAGACCGACTCCACCGGCGTGGAGATGGCGAGCAGTTCGCCGTTGCGGTCGGTGATGCGTCCGCGATGCGCGCTCAGCTCCAGCGAGCGGGCGTAGCGCATGGCGCCCTCGTGCTGGAGGAACTCGCTGTCGAGCACCTGCAGGTAGAGCGCGCGACCGACCAGGACGACGAAGCCCGTCAGCAGCAGCGACAGGAGCACGCGCGCGCGGCCGATGGGCAGGCGCAACGAGAGCGCCGGATTGACCGGCCTCATCGCGCGGTCTCCGGTACCGGCACGGGCGTCACGGCGATCATTCGCACGCGCTCTGGCGGCAGCGCCTTCATCGCCAGCTCGCCGGTGGCGATGCGCTCGACGCGCGAGTGCATCGCCCAGGTGCTCTGATCGAGCTGGAGCTGATCCCAATCGACGTCGAGCTGCTTCGCGGTCTCCTGCTCCTTCTCGAGCGCGATGAACAGCTTGCGCGCCTGATGCTGCGCCGTGACGAGCCCGAGCGCGCTCGCCACGAGCACGCCGAAGAGGATGAGGTTGAGGCGCATCATGCGGCCAGCCTCTCGGCCACGCGCAGCATGGCGCTGCGGCTGCGCGGATTGGCGCCGATCTCCTGCGCCGAGGGCTGCTGCGGCTTGCCCACCAGCCGCAGCAGGGGACGCGGCCGGTCGGCCTCGCGCACCGCCAGTCCCCGGGGAACGGGCGGGGGCTGCGAGTGGCTGCGCATGAAGCGCTTGACCAGCCGGTCCTCGAGCGAATGGAAGGTGATCACGACCAGACGCCCGCGCGGGGCAAGCAGCGCGAGCGCCCGATCCAGCGCTAGCGACAGCTCCTCAAGCTCTTGATTGACGAAAATCCGTATAGCCTGGAATGTCCGCGTCGCCGGGTCCTGCCCAGGCTCGCGCGTACGGACGGCCTGACCCACGATCTTGGCAAGTTGCCCGGTGGTGCGCACAGCGCTCCGCGATCGAGCCGCAACAATCGCTCTTGCAATCGGCCCAGCAAACCGTTCTTCGCCATAGGTCTTGATCACCTCTTTGATTTGATCTTCCGGAGCCTGCGCCAGCCACTGCTCGGCGCTGTGACCGGTGGTGGTGTCCATGCGCATGTCGAGCGGGCCGTCGAGGCGGAAGCTGAAGCCGCGCTCGGCCGAATCGATCTGGGGGGAGGAAACGCCGAGATCCAGGAATGCGCCGTCGACATGCGTCCAGCCCTGCGCGGCGACGCACTCGCTCAACCTCCCGAAGCGCGCATGCACGATGCGAAAGCGCGCGTCCTCGATCTGCGCGGCGGCCGCGACCGCAGCGGGATCGCGATCGAGCGCGAGCAGCGCGCCACCCTCGCCGAGCCGCTCGAGAATCGCCCGGCTGTGGCCGCCGCGGCCGAACGTGCAGTCCACGTACAGCCCGTCCGGCCGTATGGCGAGGGCGTCGACTGCCTCGGCCAGCATCACGGGAAGATGCGCAGGCGCGTTCAGAGCGAAAACCCCTCGAGTTCGGCGGGCATGCCGTTGCCGACCGCTTCCACCGCACGGCCGATCTGGGCGTCCCACTTCGCCAGATCCCACAACTCGAATCGGTGCCCCTGCCCAACCAACGCCACGTCCTTGTCCACCCCCGCGAACTTGCGTAGCGGCCCGGGGATCAGGATGCGGCCTGCGCCGTCCATCTCGACGTCGGACGCATAGCCGACCAGAAGGCGTTGGAGATCGCGGATGCGGGGATCGAAGGCGGACAGGCCCATCAGTTTGTCCTCGATGGGAATCCAGTCCGGGGCAGCGTAGATCAGCAGACAGGCAGGCGAGTCAGTAGTGATTACTAACTTTCCTTCGGCGCGGCTTAGCAGCGCTTCGCGATAGCGAGCGGGCATGGCAAGGCGCCCCTTGCTGTCAACCGTCAGATTGGTGACCCCGCGAAACACTTTTCTCTCCCCTCACGGCAGATTTATCCACCGCGCACCACTCGCCCCCACCGTGCGCCACTATATTGAACGCATTTGGAGCGGTCAAGAGAAATTCGTGTTTTTTTCAGGTGTGACAGGGACTTAAGGTAATTCCTGCAGAATCTCCCGAAGATTTTTTGAAACGTCAAAACAGACAATTACACGCACCAGTGAAGGTGCTTTATGAGAAGTGGCTGCATCTGAGGGGACGCAGCGATAGGAAAGAAGAAGGTGAAGCCGGTCTGTAAGCCGGGTTCTGTGCGGGCGGACCCGCGGCAGTCATTCCTCTAGGCGGGCAGTTACCTGCTCGCTCCAGCAACCTACCCGGGAGCAGCGCGAGCCACGCTATCGCTCCCCTATTTGGTCTTGCTCCGGATGGGGTTTGCCGACCCCCAACGTTACCGCGGGAGTAGTGCGCTCTTACCGCACTGTTTCACCCTTGCCTGATCCTGCACGGGGCAGGCCATCGGCGGTGTACTTTCTGTTGCACTTTCCGTCGCCTCTCGACGCCCGGCCGTTAGCCGGCATCCTGCTCTGCGGAGCCCGGACTTTCCTCTCCTACCCCGAAGGTAGCAGCGACTGCCCGACCGACTTCACGGTCGCATCCTAGCATCTTCCGTTGCCGGTCGCGATGCCATGCTGAACGGATTTACAGCCTGGGCGCGCGCCGCCCTACAGGTCGCGATCGGCGTGCGAAGCCGGATCCTCGACGGGTTCGAGGTGCGTCATCACCGACGCGCCTCGCACCGCGTGCCGCAGCGCGACCTCGATCTCCTCGAGCAGGTCGTGCCCCCTCTGGACGCTCCACCCGCCCGGAACCAAGACGTGCACCGAGATGAAGGACCGGCCCGCGGCCTGCCGGGTGCGCAAGGCGTGGAACTGCACGCCGTCCGCCTCGAAGCGACGGAGCACCTCGCCGATGCGTTCGCGTTGCGCCGCAGGCAGCGATCGGTCGAGCAAGCCGCCCGCGGAGCGTTCGAGCAGGCGGTAACCGGTCCACACGATGTTCGCGGCCACGGCCAACGCAATGAGCGGATCCAGCCAGAGCCACCCGGTCGCCATGACGGCGAGCAGGCCGATGACGACCCCCGCCGACGTCCACACGTCGGTGAGCAGGTGCCGGCCGTCGGCCTCGAGCGCGATCGAATCGTGGCGCTTGCCGGCTCGCACCAACGAGACGCCGACCATGAGGTTGAAGAGCGAGGCCGTCACCGTGACGAGCAGGCCGGTGCCCAGCTGCTCGAGCGGCACCGGTTCGAGCAGCCGAGGCAGCGCCGCAAATGCGATGGCGCCGGCCGCCACCACGATCAGCGCCCCCTCGAATCCGCTGGCGAAGTATTCGGCCTTGCTGTAGCCGTACGCGTGGTCCTCGTCCGGAGGGCGGGCGGCCACGCGGATCATCGTCAGCGCCATCGCCGCCGCGACCAGGTTCACCAGCGACTCGAGCGCATCGGAGAGCAGGCCGACCGATCCGGTCAGCCACCAGGCACCGGCCTTCAGGACGATGGTGATGCCGGCAGTAGCGATGGACAGCCAGGCGAAGGCCGCCAGTGTCGCGTGCGTGCCTCGCGCCCGGGGTGTCAGGCGATCGTCCACCCGACCTGGCCGCCGGAGCGCAGCGGCACCAGGCTGTGCTCGCCATACGCGTACTCGGCCGGAACGTTCCAGGCGCGCCGAACGAGACGCATGCGCCCGGCATTGCGCGGCAGCCCGTAGAAATCCGCGCCGTGCACGCTGGCGAATCCCTCCAGCTTGTCGAGGGCGCCGGCGGCATCGAATGCCTCCGCGTACAGCTCGATGCCCGCGTGCGCCGTGTAGACCCCTGCGCAGCCGCAGTCGTTCTCCTTGGTGTGGCGCGCGTGAGGGGCGCTGTCGGTGCCGAGGAAGAACTTCGGGTTGCCGGAGATGGCCGCCGCCACCAGCGCCTGGCGATGGCGCTCGCGCTTGAGCACCGGAAGACAATAGTGGTGGGGGCGTACGCCGCCCTGGAAGATCGAGTTCCGGTTCAGCAGCAGGTGGTGCGCGGTGATGGTCGCGGCCACGTTGTCCGGCGTGCTGCGCACGAATTCGGCGGCCTCGGCGGTTGTGATGTGCTCGAGCACGATGCGCAGACGCGGCAGCCGCTGCACCAGCATGGCGAGCGTGCCCTCGACGAAGACCCGCTCGCGGTCGAACACGTCCACCTGTGGATCCGTCACTTCGCCGTGGATCAGCAGAGGCATGCCGGTCTGCGCCATCGCCTCGAGCGTATCGAGCACGCGCGCGATGTCGGTCACGCCGGAATCGGAATTGGTCGTCGCGCCGGCCGGGTAGTACTTCACCGCGTGCACGAATCCGCTGTCGCGGGCGCGCCGGATCTCCTCCGGTCTCGTGTTGTCGGTGAGGTACAGCGTCATCAGCGGCTCGAAGCGCGCCCCGTCGGGCAGTGCGCGCAGGATGCGATCGCGATATTGCGCTGCCGCCTGCGTCGTGGCGACCGGCGGCTTGAGGTTCGGCATCACGATGGCGCGGCGGAATCGCGCCGCCGTGTGCGCAAGCACCGCGCGCATGTACTCCCCGTCGCGCAGATGCAGGTGCCAGTCGTCCGGCTGGATGATCTCGATCGTGTCCATTTCTCTGTTCGATGTGGTTTCAGGCCGGCTCGTCGTCGGCCGCCTTCAGTTGCAGCGCGCGCTCGTAGAGCAGGTTGCGTTTCACCCCGGTGATCTCGGCGCACAGCTTTACCGCCTGCTTGAGCGGCAGCTCCGCCAGCAGCAGGCCGAGCACCCGCATCGCCTCGTCCAGCGACTCCTCCTGCGCGGTTGCCGGCGGGGCTCCCACCACCAGCACGAACTCGCCCCGCAGGCGATTGTCGTCGGCATCGAACCAGGCACCCGCCTCGGCCAGCGCGCCCGCGTGCACCTGCTCGAACAGCTTGGTCAGTTCGCGCGCGACCAGCAGCTCGCGGGCACCGCCGAGCACCTGGGCGAGATCGTCCACGCACTCGCGCACGCGGTGCGGCGCTTCGTACAGGACGAGCGCGTACGGCAGGCTGCGCACCGCCTCCAGCGCACGCCGGCGCGCCGACGGCTGTGGCGGGAGGAAGCCGAGAAACAGGACCCCGGCCCCGGTCAGGCCGGCCACCGACAGCGCAGCGGTCAACGCACTCGGCCCCGGAACGGGCACGACACGCAGTCCCGCCTCGCGCACCCGGCGCACGAGCAGTGCGCCCGGATCGCTCACCGCCGGCGTGCCCGCATCGCTCACCAGCGCCACCGAGCGCCCTGCGCGAAGCGTCTCGATCACGCGCGCGGCGGCAGAGGCTTCGTTGTGCTCGTGCACGGGGGCAAGCGGCGTGTCTACGCCGTGATGCGCGAGCAGACGCCGCGATACGCGCGTGTCTTCCGCGGCGATCAGATCGACCGACCCGAGCACCTCGACCGCCCGCAACGTGATGTCCTGCATGTTACCGAGCGGGGTGGCCACGACATATAATGCCCCTTCCCTCGGCGCGCTGGTCTCGCTATGCAACGTGTTCCGGCTCTCGTGTCGCTGCTTCTCTCGCTACTATACTTGGCCGCGCTGACTCCGGCCAACGCGACGACGCAGGACGAGCCCTCCCCTCCCTCTCCGGAAAGCGTCCCGCACGTCGCCGTGCTGCTGCCGACGAAGTCGGGTCCCTTCACGCGGGCCGCAGACGCCGTGCGTCTGGGCGTGCTGGAGGCGCAGCGCGTGCAGAACGAACCCGGGCTGCCTGTGGTGCTGTACGAGACCACCGACGATCCGTTCGACGTCGTGAAAGTCTACCGTGAGGCGGTCGACAATCAGGCGCGCTTCGTCATCGGCCCGATCACGCGCAGCGCCGTGTCTGCGCTGGCCAACTTCATCACCCTGCCGGTCCCGACGCTGGCGCTCAACGCGCCCGATGCCGAGAGCGCGCTTCCCGATGGCATGTTCGTCTTCGGCATGCAGGTCGAACACGAGGCCCGCCAAGTGGCCGCGCTCGCCCGGGACCAGGGATTCCAGCGCGCGATGGTGGTGCGCGCGCCCAGCGCGCTGTCGCTGCGTCTGACGCAGTCGTTCATCCAGGAGTGGGCCGCGCGCGGCGGGGCGATCGTGCGCGAGGCGGAGATCTCCTCCGATCCGGCCGTGCTGGGTACACTGCGCGAGGCCGCCACGGCGGCGGCGCCCGAGGCGGTGTTCCTCGCACTCGATGCCCAGCTGGGCCGGCTGGCGCGCGCCTATCTCGGCCAGAGTGTGCCGATCTACGGAACCTCGCTGCTGCACGCGGGCTTCGAGCCACTTGCGCGCATCGACCTCAACGGCGTCACCTTCGTCGACATGCCCTGGCTGCTGCTACCCGACCACCCCGCGGTGCTCAGCTACGCCCACCCGGACACGGCGCAGCTGCCGATGGAGATGCAGCGCTTCTACGCGCTGGGAATCGACGCCTATCGCATCGCGCTCGACCTGATCCGTTCGAACGCGATCGTGACCGGAATCGACGGGGTGACCGGCCGCATCAGCATGGATCGAGACCGGCGCCTGGTGCGCGAGCCGGTCGCCGCCCAGTTCGTACAGGGCGACACGCGCGTGTTCGACAGCGTGAAACCCTGAACGGGCGCGGCGCGGCAGCCGAGGACCTGGCGTTGCGCTACCTGCTCGAGCGCGGGCTGCGCCTGCGCGAGCGCAACTACCGATGCCGATTCGGCGAGATCGACCTGGTGCTGGGACACGGCGAAACCCTGGTGTTCGTGGAGGTGCGTCAACGCCGAAGCCTCTCGCACGGCGGAGCGGCAGAGAGCATCGATGCGCGCAAGCGCAACCGTCTCCTGGCAACCGCCCGTCACTATCTCTCGCGGCTGCGCTCTCTGCCCGCCTGCCGATTCGACGCGGTGCTGGTCGGCGCCGATGGCGGTGTCGAGTGGATCCAGGACGCGTTCGGGGAGTGAGCGCGCCGGCGCCGACGGTGCGTCGCGACCTTTGTGCAATAATCCGCGCGACCTGAAGGAATCGGCGGAACGATGGATCTGGTGTCGCGTGTCCAGAAGCACTTCGCGGAGAGCGCGAAGCTCAAGTCGGAACTGGGCCGCAGTCTGTCCGTGCCGATCGCACGCGCCGCCGAGCGCATGGTGCAGTGCCTGATGAACGAGGGCAAGATCCTCGCGTGCGGCAACGGTGGATCTGCCGCCGACGCGCAGCACTTCGCCGCGGAGCTGCTCAACCGCTTCGAAGCGGACCGGCCTGGCCTGGCAGCGATGGCACTCACCACCGATGCGTCCACGATCACCTCGATCGCGAACGACTTCGATTTCGAGCAGGTGTTTTCGAAGCAGGTCCGCGCATTGGGCCAGCCTCAGGACCTGCTGCTGGCGATCTCGACCAGCGGCAACTCGCGCAACGTCATCGAGGCGATCCAGGCAGCGCACGATCGCCAGATGAACGTGATTGCGCTCACCGGGCGCAACGGAGGCATGATCGCGGAACTCCTCGCCCCCGATGACATCCATCTATGTGTCGCTCACAACAGCACGGCCCGCATACAGGAAGTCCACATCCTGTGCCTGCACTGCCTGTGCGACGCCATCGATTGCATCCTGTTAGGAGTCGAGTAGATATGATCACCAAGAAGAGCGCGGCCATCCTCCTCGGCGTAGCCGCCATCGCCCCCCTGCTCCAGGGATGTCCGGCCGTGCTGCTCGCCGGCGTGGGCACCACCGCCGTGGTCGCCGACGACCGTCGCACTACTGGGGTGTTCGTCGAGGACCAGAACATCGAGCTGAAGGTGGCCAACGAGATCAGCAAGAAGTACGGCAAGACCAATGGCGTGGACGTGCGCGGGACGAGCTTCAACCGCTTCGTGCTGCTCAATGGCGAGGTGCCCAACGAGGAGATCCGCAACGACATCGCCGCCATCGCGAGCGCGGTGGAGAACGTGCGCAACGTGCAGAACGAGATCCAGGTCGGACCGCCGACCACGACCCAGCAGAAGGCCGCGGACACCGCGACCACCTCGAGGGTGAAGGCCGGCCTGCTTCGCGCGAGCGACATCCAGGCCAACCACGTCAAGGTGCTCACGCGCGACAACGTCGTCTACCTCATGGGGCTGGTGTCGCCCTCGGAAGCCGATACGGCAACGGAGGTCGCCCGCACCACTGGCGGCGTGGAGAAGGTCGTGCGCGTGTTCGAGATCGAGCAGGCGCAGGCGCAGCAGCAGTAACGCGCCTCAGCGCGCCGCGCGCTTGTAGAGGGCGAGCGCCCTCTCGCGCGCCTGCGCGTGGTCGACCAGGGGTGCGGGATAGTCGATTCCGATGCGCACCCGCGCAGCCTGCTGCTGCGCCGGGTCCATTTCCCACGGCGCGTGCACGCGGCGCTCGGGCACCTCGGCCAACTCGGGCACGTACAGGCGGATGAAGCGGCCGTCCGGATCGAAGCGCTGCGACTGCGTCACCGGATTGAAGATCCGGAAGTAGGGCTGCGCATCGCAGCCGGTTGAAGCCGCCCACTGCCAGCCGCCGT
>CAYLTE010000137.1:0-11431 GCA_964386195.1 uncultured Burkholderiales bacterium
CGCCGCGCTGGACCAGCAGGCGCAGACCGCCTTGACCAACGAACTGGTCGAGCTGATCGGCCGCTTCAACCGCTCGGGCGACGCGACCATGGTGGTGCCGAGCACCTACCTGGAGATCGTGATCGTGAAGGGGTAGCGGTAGCGGGTGGCCGGCGACCGCGGCCGCCGCGGTTCAGAGCGGCCGGCCGAGCCCGGCAGTCGCTTCCTCGGGCTGCGCCTTGGCCAGCGTTTCGAGCAGGTCGAGCGCTGCCTCGGTGCTCATCTGCAGCGGGGCCAGCTGTTCGCTTCCGCAGTGACGCACCAGCAGGTCCGCGTGCTCCGGTCCGAGCGACGCAAAGCCCATTGGCCAGCGCCAGAAGCGGCCCCGGTCCGCCTTCACCGAGGCCATCAGCACCACGTCGTGGTGGCGCGTGTCCCGCTCGATCCGGGCGAACAGAGCCGAGATCGTGTCGATGTCGCCCTCGAGCACCTGGAGGATCGCCTCGCCCGACCAGGCGATCATCCCCGTGATGTCGGCTGCACGATTGCGGACGCGGGCGTGCTCAACGATCTGGGCCATGCCCTGGTTACGCAAGCTGGACGACGCAACGCTGCAGTAGATGAGGTGGGCAAGCATGGACAGGGGTGCGGTACGGTCACCGTTGAACGGTAACGTGTTCAGGGATTTCGGCTGAATCGGGCAAATCCTCAGGGTCAGGCGCGCAAGGATCCGATCCGGGTGCCTGGGCCCGATTCCGACCGATTCCCGGCCCTGGTGCGAGCCAGCCAGCCCTGGCGCGACGCCTGCTGACTCATTCGGACGTCAATCCGGAGGGTTTCGCATGGACGCAAGAGGTGTGATCGCGAACTGGCCCGAGGCTTCGCGTGAAGCGGCGCAACTGGTGATCGACAAGTACGGCGACCCGAGCGAGGCGACCGATACGCAGCTGATCTGGCACCGTCCGGGTCCGTGGAAGCGCATGGTGGCCTCCAAGGCCTACCACCGCCACGATTTCCCTGCCCCCCACATCGACGCGGTCGAATCGGTGATCGACTACCGCGTGCCGCCGGAGAAGTTCACCGCCCTGGCGCGCTTCGACGGCAGCGTGATCGTCGAGCGCACGGCGGGTGAAGTGTCGGCGCGCTGCCACGACGAGGAGGCGAACTTCCTCGCCCTCAACCTGATGCACGACATCGTCACCGGTGAGCGCGACGTCGAGGACGCGCGCAACTACTACGCGAAGGAATTCGCCGACTACCGGCGCAAGAAGCCCACGCCGTACATGCAGGGCCTGCGCTTCGCGCCTGCGGGCGGCGGCGCAGCGGATCCGGACAAGCGGATGCTCAGCGACGAGGACTTGAAGCGGGCGGTGGAAGAGGGGAAACGGCATGGGTAGGCCGTGACGGCGGGATCCCTTCCCACCTCACCCAATGACCTATCGTGTGGCGGCAGTTCGTACCAGCCGTACGCGGTGCGCTGCTCCGACCCGGAACGAGATCAGCGGCCGCCGGACGCCTTCACGAACTCCAGGGACGCCTGGAACAGCTCGAGGTCCTTCTCGTAGTCGGCGGCATCCGCGCGGTCGATCTGGATCCATTCCCGCGTACTCGCCACACCCCCGGGCTGGAACGGGACGACGTTCTGCCGGGAGAACTGCAACTCGGTGGCGGTGGCGGCAGGGAGGCGCAGTCCGATGCCCTCGCCGCTGATGCAGGCGAACATCCTGTCACTGATGAAGTAGGCATCCAGGCCGTTGATCTTCCGGGCACTCACGCCAGGAAGCTTGAGCAGCAGTGCGTCGATCTGACCCTTTCGTCCGGCACGCGTTGCGTCGCCACCGGGAGGACTTGTTGGTGCCATGTCCGATTGTTCCTCTGGAATCGGCATCTCGCGCGTGTTCATGCGCGTTCAGCGCGAGAGCGTGAGGATCGACGATAGCATGCGCACAGCGAAGCTTGGCCGGAGGGTCCGACATGGACCATGGACGGTCGTACAGCAGTTTCCTCAGAATTGCTTTGCGCTTGCTTCTGCAACCGTATAGTATGGGCGGGTAGGTATGCGCAAGATAGTCCTTGAGCTGATCTCTTCTCCTGTCCCCGCCCTTGCTCCGCGGTCTCAGTCGACTCTCCTCGGCGATATTCTTCGTGTCTCTGCATGCGCCGGCATGCGCCGCGCATCACTCCAAAGGAAATCGACATGACGACAGAAACTGGCACCGTGAAATGGTTCAACGAAGCGAAGGGTTTTGGATTCATCACGCCTGATGGCGGCGGAAAAGATCTGTTCGCCCACTTCAGCGAGATCCAGGGCAGCGGGTTCAAGACCCTGGCAGAAAGCCAGCGCGTCCAGTTCGAAGTGACGCAGGGCCAGAAAGGTCCACAAGCGACGAACATCCGCGCGGCCGGCTGACAGGCCGACGGCCCCTGCGGGGGCCGACAGAAAGACCGCGGTCTCGGCCGCGGTTTTTTTTTGGAGGATCGCAATGAAGACGCTGCAAGAAGCCACCGAACGGATTTGCGAGTTGAAGGGAAACCTGGTCGCACTCGATACCTTGATCGCAGCGCTGCTTCAGTGCGTCCCCATCGAGGGGCGCGGCAAACTGCTGAGCATATTCGAGGGAAACGCAGAGTTGGCGCGTACTGCACTGCTGCATACCTCGATTTCCGAGCACACACTGGCCGCCTTCGAGACCGACGTGAAGCGCACCAGCGCGCTGATCGCGCTGGTAACGCCCTAGAGAAGACATCGGGTTCGAAGTGGCCGCCGCACCTGCGGCGACCTCAGCGCACGCTGAACGGCGCGGAATACGGTCGTCCGAAGGCGATACCGCCGGTCACCGTCTCCACCGGGCGCAGGTAGCGGGTGCCCAGGCGCGTGTTGTTGCGCGTGTCGACGAATTCGACGGGTTCCTCGACCAGTTCGAGCACGGCGACATCGCCGGGCGCGCCCACTTCGAGCGTGCCGAGCTTGGGCAGGCGGTCGATCGCACGTGCAGCATTGACCGTGACCATCGCCACCACCTGCTCCAGCGCGAACCCCAGGTTGAGGAACTTGCTCATCACCCAGGTGAGATAGGGCTTGCCGGGCGTGTTGCCCGAGAACACATGGATGTCCGAGGAGATGGTGTCGGGTCCTGCGCCCTGGGCGATCGCCGCCTCCGCGACCGTGTAGTCGAAGCTGCCGCCGCCGTGGCCGACGTCGAAGTGCACGCCGCGCCGCTTCGCCTCCAGCGCCGTGGGGAGCAGCCGGCCGTGCTGCACGATGTTGGTGAACTCGCCTGCGAGATTCGGCGCCCCGGAATAGCAGTGCGTGAGGATGTCCCCGGGACGCAGCATGTCGAGAATGTCCGACATCAGCTGCGGTGTCTCGACGCCACCGATGTGGCACATGACCTTCGCACCGGTCCCTGACAGTTCGCACGCGCGCAGCGCCCGGCGAAGCGGCTCGATACCGTGCCGGGCGATGACGTTCTGCGACATGCGCACCTTGATGCCGAGGACGATGTCCGCGTTCTCAGCGACCGCGCGCGCGGCGGCCTCGGGTTGCGCGAAGCCGATGTCGTACAGTTCCGGCACGGGAAATCCGGTCAACCCCATGTTGGCGATGTGCACGAACGCGTACTGACGCGTGCGCGTGGATCCCACGATGAAGCGCCGGAACGCCGCGATGTTGTTGGCCCCGGCGTCGCCCGCGGACACCGTCGTCGTCGTTCCCTGGAAGGGCACCAGTTCATCGGCGGGAATGCCGAGCGCGGAGCCGTAGGCGAACGTATGCGCGTGAAGGTCGATCAGCCCCGGCGTGACCAGACGCCCCGACGCATCGATCACCCTGAGCGCTTGCTGCGGGGCGATATCCACCTCCACCGCTGCGATCACGCCATGCCGGATGCCGATGTCGCGGATCGCGCGCAGCGATTGACTCGGATCGATCACCTCGCCGCCCTTGATCAGCAGATCAAACTTCGCAGGATCCGTGGCACCCCGCAGCACCGGCGGCAAGGCAGTGAGCGCGGCGCCCATGCCGAGGCTGGCCAGCAGGCGTCGGCGGTCGAGGGAAGGTTGCACGGCGCGGTCCTCTTCGGAGATGGCGATTCGAGGCGGATGATTGCGGGTACGCGCCCGCCTAGCCGGCGCGCTCCCGCTTGACTTCCTCCTCCGCCTCCTCCTCCAGCTTCTTGTAGTCGCGGGGCGGTTCGTGCAGGAGCTGCATGCGGCTCTTCTCCAGACCCTTCACGATCGCTACGACGGCTTCGTTGTACGGCACGGCCATGCCCAGCACCCTGGCTTCGCGCACGATGGCGCCATTGAGCGAGTCGATTTCGGTGCGCCGTCCCTGCTCGATGTGCTGCATCATGGAAGGCTTGTTGTAGCGGATGCGCGCGTGCGCCTTGATCTTCTTGCGCGGATCGGGTTCGACCAGCGCGATGCCCTTGCGCTCGACCACGGCGAGGATCTCGTCCAGCAGCCGATCCTGGAGCGCGCTCACCTCGGGCGTGCGATACATCTCGCCGCCGCGCAGCCCGGTGATCGCGGCCAGGGCGTTAGCTGCGCAGTTGTGCACGAACTTGCTCCAGATCCACGACATCGGGTTGTCCACCACGGTGGTTTCGATGCCCGCCTCGTTCAGCATCCTGGCCACCGTCTGGACGCGCTCGCTGCGGCGGCCATCGAGTTCGCCGATGGAAGTCATCCCCGCGTTCGTACACGTGGCTCGACCCGGCTCCGGGAAGGCGCCGCTGTTCATCGTCACGCCGGCGGTGACGCGTTCCTCCCCGAGTTCGGCCACCAGAGCCTCGACGTTGCCGATGCCGTTCTGCAACGTCAGGGCAAAGCCGTCAGGCTTCAGCACGGCTTTCGCCTCTCTCGCGGCGGCGGGAGTGTTGTTCGTGTCGGTGAACACGATCGCGAGGTCGCACGGCGGCAGGCCCTCGTGAGTCGTCACCGCTGGCACCTGGACCACGTTCCGCCCGCGCACCCCATCGACGACCAGGCCGTCGCGCCGAACGATCTGGATGTGGTCCTCGCGCGGGTCGATCAGGGTCACGTCGTAGCCGGCCTTCGCGAGCAGACCCCCATAAAAGGAGCCCATCGCTCCGGAACCGATCATGTAGGTTCGCATGGGCGCCCCTTGCCCTGCTCAGTTCATCTTGAGCCGTTTTACAACGACGTCCCGCAACTCCTGCATGGTGTGGTCGCTCCAGTAGTCGTGGTCGCGCTCGATCTGGCGCAACCCCTCCTTGAGGACTTCACTGGACTCTCCGTGACGCTCGCAGAACCGCGTCCAGAACTCCTGCACTTCCTTCAGTGTCACCTGCATTTTCCAAGCACCCATGGGTCGTCGAATCGACAAGAGTACTGCAGCTTGGCATGCCGGTGGTACCCGGCGTCAGGGAGGCGTATTCGGGACAGGGCGACATGGGACGGTGCCGTTTGCAGAGGGTGTCGTTTCGAGCGCAGCGGCCCCCCTGCGGTGTCGTTTCGAGCGCAGCGGCCCCCCAGCGGTGTCTTTTCGTGCGAAGGGGCCCCCATGCGTTTTATTTTCGAGCGCAGCGAGAAATCTTCGCCATGGACGCCGCAAAGCGAGGATTCCTCACCTTCGGTTCGGGATGCCACCGAGGGCTCGGGATGACACCGTAGCCTGGGCCGCAGGATGACAGGTCAGGCTACCACGCGACCTCGAACACGCATGCCTCGGCACCGCAGGCCTCGCAGGTGGTCTCCACGACCCGTGCGCGCTCGTGCACGAGCGCCCGGAACAGGCGCTCGAAGGTCGCAGCGTAGTAGTGGCACTGCGGCGCTCGACGTCGCACACCGCGGCACATCGGATTGTCGGCGATGACCAGGCGGCTCGGGTTGTCGGCAATGGCCGAGAAACGGCCGCTGCCGGCGAACGTCCACGCGTGACGTCGGATGGCCCGAAGCAGCATATCGCTGGCGAACGGCGCCGGCAGCAGTCTCAGCAGCCTCTGCACCGGCTTGGGAATTCGGTGGGCAAGCAGGTAATCCGCGGTGCGATCGCCTGCAATCCGGCTCAGGCGCTCGGCCTGGGCGACGGGCAGCACCTCGCGCAGCGCCCAATGCAGGCGTCCGACCTCGGCCTCGTCCACCATGTGATCGGGTGGATGGACCAGGTAGGCACCCAGCCCCGCGGCGCCAAACACACACGCCGCACGCCGCTCCCCCAGGTCCGCGCGCAACGCCTCCGCCAGCCGCGTGATCGCGTTCGGGCCGATGCGCCCGCTCAGCGCCTCGGGCGCGTTCACACGCGCGAGGCCTCTTCTTCCGACAGCTGCTCGGTGCCTCCGCCGCAGGCCGAAATTGCCGCCGCCGCGATCTCCTCGCCCTTCTTACGTCGCATCTCGATCTTCGGACCGTGCATGGTCACCCACCCCTCGTCGGCCCGAGCGATCGCGGCGGAGTCCGGCCGTGCGTGCACCCGCTGATCGGCGAACTGGAAATCGACCTTCTTCCTGCTCTGCGGACCCCAGTAGCCGACCCGGCCGAGATCGTAGAAAGTGCGCTGGAAGCCGCTCCTGGCGAAGGCCTTGAGGCAGCCCATCAGGTACTTGCGCCGCTGCCTGTCCCGGGTGAACGGGTACTGCAGGAAGGCCTTGTTCATGAAGAAGCGGCGGTAGTTGTGCATGACGCGGTCGAGCAGCTCCGCACGGTCCATCGCGTCCGGTTTCATGATCGGCGTGACGAAGTTGTACTTTTCGAAGTCGAAGATCTCGACCTTGTCGCCCAGTTCCTGGAACAGGTCGCTGAACGGCCAGGGCGTGTACATCGCCCAGTTGGCCATGTCCGGGTTCCAGTCGCGCGCCATCCGGTAGGTTTCCTCCAGCGTCTCGCGCGTCTCGTTCTCCAGGCCCACGATGAACTGCGCCTCGGTGACGATGCCCGCGTCGCGCAGCAGCTGGATCGCCTTCTTGTTCTGCGCGATGGTGGTTTCCTTGTTGAAGCGGTCGAGCTTCAGCTGCGCGGCGGCTTCGGTCCCCAACGAAACGTGGATCAGCCCCGCCTTGCGGTACAGCGGCAGCAGCTTCTCGTCGCGCAGGATGTCGGTCACGCGCGTGTTGATGCCCCACAGCACGTCGAGCTTGCGCTCGATCAGTTCCTCGCAGAAGGCGATGAACTTCTTGCGGTGGATGGTGGGCTCTTCATCGGCGAGGATGAAGAAGCCGACGTCGTGCTCCTTCACCAGTTTCTCGATCTCGTCCACCACCTTCTTCGGGTCGCGGATGCGGTAGTCCCGCCAGAATTTC
Source organism: uncultured Burkholderiales bacterium (assembly GCA_964386195.1). Taxonomy (GTDB): domain Bacteria; phylum Pseudomonadota; class Gammaproteobacteria; order Burkholderiales; family SHXO01; genus SHXO01. The sequence continues at coordinate 7,242 of CAYLTE010000137.1, forward strand.
CACTGGCTGCAGAAGCTGCAGGTGAACGGGCAGCCTCGGGCGAAGTTCGGAATCGCCACGCGACGATTCATGGGAATGTAGATGTACTTGTCCCACTCCAGGATGCCCCAGTCCGGCGTGATGCGGTCGAGATCCTTCACCGGCGGCTCGGCCGGCGTGGCAACCACCTTCCCGTCCGCGCCGATGTAGGCGATGCCTCTCAGGCTGCTCCGATCCGAGTAAAAGCTGCCGTTCTCGACGGCCGTGACCAAGTTGAGGAACACCTGCTCGCCCTCGCCACGTACGACAGCGTCGATCCACGGCGCTTCGTTCAATACCTGCGGATACATGAATGTGCCGTGGATGCCGCCCAGCACGGTCACGATCTGCGGGTCCACCTCCTTGGCGATCTGCAGCAGGCGCTCGGCCTTGTAGATGGCCGGTGTGATGGCCGTGCAGCCGACGATGTCCGGCTTCAGAGCCACGATGCGGGCACGGACGGCTTCGTCGTCCAGGTGGTGGGTCATGGCATCGACGAAGGTGACGTCGGTGTAGCCGCCGGCCTTCAGATACCCGGTCAGGTAGGCGACCCACGCGGGAGGCCAGTTGCCCGCGATCTCTGCGCCGCCCGAGTGGTAGTTGGGGTGAAGCAGCAGAATACGCATGCCCGGCCTCCTGTCGTGTTGTCAGGAGAGCGTGACAGCGTATCAGTCTATGGAACTTGACATAGATCAACTCGCCGGATTCGCGCGCCAGCCGGCCGGACTCACTTCGACCCAGGCCTGGACCGCCGCCCCCCGGCCGGCGACCGCACCACCAGCCACCACCCGACCGGAAACAGCGCGACCGTGAGATCCGCCGTGCGGGCCGGCAGCCACATCTGCGCGATCTCCAGCAGGACGAGCCAGGCCACCACGGCGATCATCCAGCCGCCGCTGCGCACGTGCATGCGCCGCCCCATGATCGCCAACGTCCCGGTGACGAACGCCAGTCCACACAGCGCCGCGAGATTGTTGTCCATCGAACCGTCCAGCATCGCGGCGAACGGCAGCCAGTTGAGCGACTCCGGTTCGGCGGCGAAATCGAACGGGCGCAGCGAGTCCGCGGTGAACCAGACGATCGCCAGCAGGACGAGCAGCGGCAGCGCCCGCTGCATCCCCATGCGCAGGGCACCCAGACCCAACGCGAGGCCGACGGCGATGCCGGCGACCACGCTGAGCGTGATCGTCTGCTGAACGAGGAAGGGGCGCGCGGCGACTGCAGCCGTGGCGATCAATACGAGAAAGGCTCTGGGGTGGCGCAGCGACACGACCAGCGCGGAGAGCATCGCCACCGATACGCCCATCGAGGCGAAGGACCAGCCGTTGAACGAAGGATGCAGCAGCAGCGGCTTGAGCGAATCCTTGAAGTGCTGGAAATCGATGGTAGGTACGAACGGCCACAGGCGCCAACCGCCCCAGAACGCGAGCGCGAGCATGGACGCGATCGCCAGGCGATCCCCGCCCACCGCCAGACGCTGAATCAGCGCGCGCGCGGCATTGCCCAGCAGCAAGCCGATGGCGAGGCCAACGCCATTCCACAGCACGTCGGCGAGGGCCGCGGCCCGGGACGGGACGAACACCTGCGCGACCTGCAGCAGCAGCGCCAGCAGCAGTGACAGGGCGATCCAGAACAGGCGCCAGGCCCCGGCATGGGGGCGTCCGACGATGGCCACGACGATCGCCGCGCCCAGGGGCACGAACAGCAGGACGTTGCCGGCGACGTCGCTGAGCGAGGTCCACCACTGCGGTTGGGCGAACAGTTCCTCCAGGGCGTGTTCGACCGACGGCGGCCACGCCAGACGGAACGGATAGAGCGACCCGTAGGAGATCAGGATTGCAACGAGCAGGAGCGGGCCGATGCGCTTCATTCACGCCCCTGCATCGGCATGATGAGCCGGCGTTGCCCCGAGGTCCTTCAGGCCCGCGTTCAGCGCGCAACCGTCCTCGTCTTCCAGTGCCGCGCGGTGCAACGCACGCAGCCGGTTCGCGGCGTCCGACCGGCCGGCAAGATCCGCCGCGGCCTGCATCAACGCCTCGAACGATCGCCTGCCGCGCTCGTACGTCTCGCCGTATCCCTTCAGTACGCGGGCGCAGCCCGCGATCTCGCATGCCAGGTCGTAGTCCTCCAGCATGGTGTGCTCGATGCGCGAGAGCCAGGAACCGATCTGGCGCATCTCGCGCGTATAGCGCAGCGTGCGCCGCCGATAACCACCCAGACGCCCGAGCAGCCACAGCGCGAGGAAACCGCGCAGGCGCCCCGTGCGCACCGTCCGTTTGGTCGCAAAGCGCGCCACCACCGCACGCACCCGGGGGGATCGGAGCAGCCAGCGCCCCAGGCGCGCAGGCAGCGTATCGGCGATCTCCTCCACGCGAGGATGCAGGAACTCCGTGACGTGCACGATCTGCCCAGGAAAAGCGTGCACCTCGCGGCGGAAGCGTTCGAAGCGCGCCGCGCGCGTCTTCAGGTCCGCCACGCGGATGGTGTCCTCGTAGGCCATCCACAGGGCAAGGTAGCGGGCCGTCTCGCAGGTGGCGCGGAAGCCACGCTCGGCGCCTCCGGACCGCGCATCGAGGACAGCCACGGATCGCACGCGCCGCAGATAGTCGTGCGCGTAGGCGAGATCCATGTAGTCGATCAGCTTGCGCACGCCCTCGACGAGCAGGAAATGCGCGTGCGGAGGAAACGCCACGCGGATCTCCTCGAGCAGCGCGGCGACCGCCGGGTTGCGGGCGGAGGGAAACACGAACGGCTTCGCATCCTCGCGCTGCGCCCGCTCGGCCGGCTTCTGCGCCTGGTCGAATGCCGCCGCGAAGGCGCGCAGGCTCGATTCCACGCCGACCCCGCCGCGCCGGATGGCCTCTTCGAACGCCTCGCGCGGAAACGGCAGCACCGCGGCCCCCGCCAGCGCCCCGAACAGCGAGGCGGAGATGACGCTGCCGTTGTCCTCGGCAAGTCGTGCCATGTCGAAGCACACGTAGCGACGCGAGGCAACCCGCGCGGCGGCGTGCACCGTGTCGGGATCGGCCATGCCGTTGCCCATCGCCGATTTCTCGAGGATGGCGTAGGTCCGGTGCGACGAGGCGATGAGCGTGGTGCGGTCCGGCGTCACCAGTCCGCGCTGGATGGCACGGCCAGCCTCCATCAACTCGGCGGCGACCACGACGTCGACGTCGCCGGGCGAGGGCATGAGCGCGAGGACCGGTTGCCCGGCGTCCATCGCGCCATGGAACAGTTCGGCGTAGTAGATGGTCGCGCCCGTGCGCTGCGCCACGCCGGGCACGGAGGTGGTCTGCACCAGCCAGCCCGCGCGTTCGCCGAGGTCCACCAGCCAGTCGGCGAGCACGCCGCCGCCCTGTCCGCCGATGGCTAGGATGGCGATGGAGATGCGCTGCGGCGGGGGTGTCACAGACTGACCCCACACCGCCCCGGCGCTTCGCGCCACCCCGCCTCGTGAGAGGCGGGGATGACCTGGGGATCAGAAGGCATACCGGTCCAGGCGCCGCTGCACCGCGCGCTGCAGCGACCGGATGATCTTCACCCGTAGGCGGCCCCAGAATTTCTCCCATCGCCCGGGATTGAACACGACCTCGGCGCGCATGAAGGACGGACACAGCGCCGCCGCGTGTGCCGCCTCGCCGCACAGGCCGCAGCCGACGCAGCTGTCGTCGATGTGCGTGACCGGATCGACACGCAACGGATCGGGATTGGGCCGGATGGTGAGTGAGGGACAGCCTGACATGCGGATGCAGGCGTGGTCGCCGGTGCAGGTGTCGGGATCGACGACGAAGCGCTCGCGCACCACCCGCTCGCCTCGCTGGATGGCCTGCTTCATCAGTGGCTTCACGCGCCGCTGCTTGTTCAGCATGCACTCGGATTGCGCGACGATCACCTTGTGTCCGGGCTCATCCCCCGTGAGCGCGGCGCGCAGCGCCCTGCGCATCTGCTCCACGTCGTAGGTACGCGTGACGCTGGTCACCTGTTTCACGCCCACGCCGCGCACCGCGCGCTCGATCGGATTGTTCGTGCCCCGCGTCGGGCTTGCCGCACGCGAGGACAGCAGATCCTGCCCGCCGGTCGCTGCGGAATAGCCGTTGTCGACGATGAGGGTGACGCCGTCATTGCGATTGAACACCGAGTTGCCGATGCCGCTGGTCAGGCCGTTGTGCCAG